>CAXUHK010000082.1:0-10456 GCA_964250775.1 uncultured Acetobacteraceae bacterium
GTCCATGGCGCCACCAGCGGCGGCGCCATGGACGCTTCCAACCTGCTCAAGCCGGCTCTGGCCCAGGGCACGCTGCGCTGCATCGGCAGCACGACCTACAAGGAGTTCCGCGTCTACTTCGAGAAGGACCGCGCTTTGGTGCGCCGGTTCCAGAAGATCGACGTGAACGAGCCGTCGCAGGACGACGCGATCAAGATCCTGCGCGGCCTCAAGGTGAACTATGAGAAGCACCACAAGGTCCGCTACACCGACGAGGCGATCCGCGCCGCCGTCGAGCTGTCGGTCAAGTACATCCACGACCGCAAGCTGCCGGACAAGGCGATCGACGTGATCGACGAGGTGGGCGCCAGCCGGATGCTGCAGCCTGAAGGTAAGCGCAAGAAGACCGTGACCCTGCGTGACGTCGAGGAGATCGTCGCCAAGATCGCCCGCATCCCGCCCAAGTCGGTCAGCGCCGACGACAAGGAGGTGCTGCGGCACCTGGAGCGCGACCTGCGCTCGATGGTGTTCGGCCAGGACAACGCCATCGAGGCGCTGGCTGCGGCGATCAAGCTGTCCCGTGCCGGGCTGCGCGACTCCGAGAAGCCGATCGGCAACTACCTGTTCAGCGGCCCGACCGGCGTCGGCAAGACCGAGGTGGCGCGCCAGTTGGCCAGCACGCTCGGCATCGAGCTGACCCGCTTCGACATGAGCGAGTACATGGAGCGGCACAGCATCAGCCGGCTGATCGGCGCGCCGCCGGGCTATGTCGGCTTCGACCAGGGCGGCTTGCTGACCGACGCCATCGACCAGCACCCGCATACCGTGCTGTTGCTGGACGAGATCGAGAAGGCGCATCCCGACCTGTTCAACATCCTGTTGCAGGTCATGGACCACGGCAAGCTGACCGACCACAACGGCAAGACGGTCGATTTCCGCAACGTCATCCTGATTATGACGACCAACGCGGGCGCCGCCGACATGGCCAAGGAGGCGATCGGGTTCGGGCGCGAGGAGCGGATCGGCGAGGACGGCGAGGCGATCAAGCGCATGTTCACGCCCGAGTTCCGCAACCGGCTCGATGCGGTGATCCCGTTCGCGGCGCTCACCCAGGAGACGGTCGGCCGCGTGGTCGAGAAGTTCGTCATGCAGCTCGAGGCGCAGCTCGCCGACCGCAACGTGACCATCGAGCTGTCGTCGTCGGCGAAGGAGTGGCTGGCCGAACGCGGCTACGACCGGCTGTATGGCGCCCGACCGCTGGCGCGGGTGATCCAGGAGCACATCAAGAAGCCCCTTGCCGAAGAACTCTTGTTCGGCAAGCTGGTCAAGGGCGGTTCGGTCAAGGTGACGCTCGATGATGGCAAGCTGGCGTTCGACATCGTGGAGGCGGCGGCGCCCGCGGCCGCGGCCAAGCCGGAGAGCGACGGCGACGAGGGCAGCGCCGAGCGCGAGCCCGAGACGGCGCAGTAAGCGACAGGCAAGACCAACGAAGGCCCCGGCATCGACTTGCCGGGGCCTTTTTCGTATCAGTCCTCCGCTTCGAGGCGCGTGCGCGCTTCGGCCAGCTTGTCCCGCTCCGCCGCCGGCAGCCTGACCGGCTTCAAGTCGAGCGCCTCCAGCGCCTCGACCAGGGCCGACACCACCACGAAGCGCGAGAACCATTTGTGGTCGGCGGGCACCACGAACCACGGCGCGTGTTCGGTCGCGGTCCCGGCGATCGCCGCCTCATAGGCGTGCTGGTAGTCGTCCCAGTGCTGGCGCTCGGCGATGTCCCCGGCGCTGAACTTCCAGTTTTTCTCGGGCTGGTCGAGCCGGCTCAGGAACCGTCGCTTCTGCTCGGCCTTGCTGACGTTGAGGAAGAACTTGATCACCACGGTGCCGTTGCGGCGCAGGTGGCGCTCGAACGCCGTGATGTCCTCGATCCGGTTCTGCCAGAAATGCTTGCCGACCAGGGCGGGCGGCAGGTGCTGCCGTTCCAGCACCTCGGGATGCACCCGCGCCACCAGCACCTCTTCGTAGTGGCTGCGGTTGAAGATGCCGATCTGGCCGTCGGTGGGCAGATGCCGGTTGATCCGCCACAGGTAGTCGTGCG
Organism: uncultured Acetobacteraceae bacterium; assembly: GCA_964250775.1. Classification (GTDB taxonomy): domain Bacteria; phylum Pseudomonadota; class Alphaproteobacteria; order Acetobacterales; family Acetobacteraceae; genus CAVRQM01. The sequence goes on from CAXUHK010000082.1 coordinate 2,072, forward strand.
CCAGATCCTCGGGGCCGGGTGCCTTGAACGCGGTCACGCTGACGCCCTGCGGGTTCACGCCCGACATGACGTGCTTGATGGTGCCGTCCTTGCCCGCGGCGTCCATCGCCTGCAGCACGCACAGCAGCGACCACGAGGCGTTGGCGTACAGCAGTTCCTGCAACGCCGAGAGCCGCTCCACGCCCTCGCGCAGCAACGCCTCGCCGTCCTGCTGCTGGATCGCGTCGCCGCCGGTCTCGCTCGGATCGTGGTCCTTGAGCCGAAAATCCTTGCCCGTCGTGACACGGTAGCGGTCCAGCAGCCGGCTCACGTGCTTCTGCTTCATGACTGCCGCCGAATCGCCAGCGCCGCGGGCGCCTGGCAGGTCGGCATCATCTCGATCCGGTTGATGTTGACGTGCCTCGGCAACGCCAGCACCCAGGCCACCGCCTCGGCGATGTCCTCCGGCGTCAGCGGCTCGGTGCCGGCGTAGTTCTTCGCCGCGCGCTCGGCGTCGCCGCCGAAACGGACCATGCTGAACTCCGAGCCGCCGACCAGGCCCGGCTCGATGTTGGTGACACGCACGCCGGTGCCAACCAAATCGGCCTTGAGGTTCAGCGTAAACTGCTCGACGAACGCCTTGCTGGCGCCGTAGACGTGCCCGCCCGGATAGGGATAGGTGCCGGCGACGCTGCCGAGGTTGACGACGTGGCCACGGTCGCGCGCGACCATGCCCGGCAGCAGGGCGCGGGTCATGTGCAGCAGCCCGGTGACGTTGGTGGCGACCATTGTGTCCCAGTCGGACAGCTTCGCCGCCTGCGCCGGGTCGAGGCCCAAGGCGAGGCCGGCGTTGTTCACCAGCACGTCGACCTCGCGCCAGTCCGTCGGCAGGCTGTCCGGCAGCGCCGCCACCGCCGCGCGGTCGGTGACATCGAGCGGGAACGCCAGCGCGGCGTCGCCCAACTCGGCCTGCAGCGCCGCCAGCCGGTCGGCCCGCCGGGCCGTGACGATGACGCGGTGGCCGTCGCGCACGCCGCGCCGCGCGACGGCGGCGCCGAAGCCGGCGGAGGCGCCGGTCACTAGGACGATCATGGGCAAACCCTTCGTGGTTTCAGCTTGGCGGCGACAGGCCGACCGAGACCGGGCAGTGTCCGGACAGGCGCTCGTGCCAGCCCTCGCCGGTCTCGCGAAACACCATAACCCGCAGGCTGCCCGGTTGCATCCACCCCCGCGCGGCGCCCCCCAGCATGATGTGGTCGACGAACGCGCCGCCGCCCCAGCACGGCGAGGCGCGGCCTTCGGTCGCCCGCAGCAGCGTGCCGGGCGGCGCCAGCGCCGGCGCGAACGTGTCGCCGCCGTCCATGCCGCGGGCGAAGTCGCCCAGCACCGCGAACGCCTCGCCGGCTGCCTGGCGTTGCGCGATCCACGCCGCCAGCACCGCGCTCTGGTCGCGCAGCGTGGCGCAGGCTGGGATACCGGCGCTGTCGAGCGGCGCCGTCCGGCAGCCGCCCTTGAGATGCACCGACAGCAGCCGGAGCGTGCCGGCGGCGAAGCCGAGGCTGATGTCGGCGCCGCTGCGCAGCCGGTAGCGGCCATGGGCATACAGGTCGAGCGCGGTGAGGTCGGGCTGCGGCGTGAAGCCGAGCCCGAGCCGCACCGCGAAGCCGGCGCGCTGCAGCACGCTGTCGCCGGTCATGTGCAGTGCCCAGCGCTCGGCCGGGAACACCGTTCGCGCCGCCTCCGGGCCGTCGACGCCCTGGAACGCCACCACGTCGGCATTGAGGGCCGCCGCATAGGCCGCCAGCCGCGCCAGGTCGGCCGGGCCGCGCGGATTCGTGCCGGGTGGCAACGCCGGGTCGCCGGCGGGCCGCAGCGTCAGCCAGCCGAAATCCCAGGTGGTGAGCCTCAGGGTCGCGGCGGCGCAAGGCGCCATTTGCAGCCAAAGGCCGAACAGCGACACGATCAGGCGCATCGTTGCATTATCGATCCAGACGCGGGCGGGCGCAACAGGGGTTGACCCGCCGGGCCGAGTTGGGCTCCGTGCCGGCGTGCCAACCCCCTTCGCGGCTCCCGGAGCCACAATCGAGCACCGCCGCAGCGAGAGGCCCTGGCCGGCTCGCCTCGCGACCTGCGCGCTGTTCGCCTGCGACGGCCTGGCCTATGGCACCTGGATCGGGTTGCTGCCGCGGTTGCGCGAGGCGGCCGGGCTGACCGAGCAGGCGCTCGGCATCGTGCTGCTGCTGGTGAGCCTCGGCGCCATCGCGGCGATGCCCGTGGTGGGAAGGCTGGCGGCCCGTTTCGGCACCGCGCCGGTCTGCCTCGTCTCAGGCTTGGCACTGGCGGCGCTGTTGCCGTTGCCGGGGCTGGCGCGCGGCACCCTGGCCTTGCTCGCCGCCGCCGCCGCCTTCGGTTTCGCCTTCGGCACGCTCGACGTGGCGATGAACGCCCATGCCTCGCGGGTCGAACGGCGGTGGGGTGCCGCCATCATGTCGTCGTTCCACGGCGTCTGGAGCGCGTCCGGGCTGGCCGGCGCGGCATTGATGGGGCTGCTGCTGTCGCAGGGCCACGACCTGCCGCTGTGCTTCGGCGCCTCGGCGCTGGGCTGCGGCGCGCTGGCGCTGGCGGCGCTGGTCGCCGGGCGCGACATCCCGGCCGAGCGGCCGGCGGAGCCCCCGAGCGGACGGCGCTTCGGTCTGCCGGCGCGGGCGTTGCTCGGCGTCTCGGTCATGGCGGCGCTGAGCTTCACCATGGAGGGCGCCATCTCCGACTGGACCGGCGTTTACCTGCGCGTCGTGCTTGGGGCCAGCGTGGCGCGCGCCACCTTCGCCTACCAGGGGTTCGCGCTGGCGATGGCGGCGTGCCGGTTCGGCGGCGACTTCGTGGTGCGCCGGCTGGGGCCGGTCGCGGTGCTGCGGCTGGGCGGGCTGCTGGCCATGCTGGGCGTGGGCGCGGGCCTCGCGATGCGCGATCCCGTGGCGGCATCGGCCTCGTTCGCGCTGGCCGGGGTCGGGCTCGCCAACGTGGTCCCGGTGGTGTTCAGCGCCGCCGGGCGGCGCGGCCCGCAGGGGGTCGCCACCGTCGCCACCGTCGGCTATGTCGGGCTGCTCGGAGGCCCGCCGCTGCTGGGCTTCGTGGCGCAGCACGCGGGCCTCGGCGCGGCGCTGGCGCTGGTCCCGGCCGGCGCCGTCGTGCTGATCGCCATCGCCCGCACGGCGCGATGAGGCCTCGATGAGGCAGCGGCGACGTGGGCTTGGCCTGCTGCTGGCGTTCATCCGTGGCGAGGCGACCGGCGGCGTGGTGCTGGTGCTGGCGGCGCTGGCGGCGATCGCCTGGGCCAACTCGCCGGCGTCGGGCACCTACTTCGCCATGCTGCACGCGCCGGTGGCGCTGCTGCTCGGGCCGTGGCGGCTGCGGGCCGACCTCGCCTTCGTGGTCGATGACGGGCTGATGGCCATCTTCTTCCTGCTGGGCGGGCTGGAGATACGGCGCGAGGTCAGGCGGGGCCTGCTCGCCTCGCTGCCGCGCGCGGCGGCGCCGCTGGCGGCGGCGCTGGGCGGGATGGCGGTCCCGGCGCTGATCTACGTCGCCTGGAGCCGCAACGACCCGAGCGCGCTGCGCGGCTGGGCGATCCCGGTCGCCACCGACATCGCGTTCTCGCTGGCGGTGCTGCAACTGCTCGGGCCGCGCATCCCGGCCGGGCTCAAGGTGTTCCTGACCGCGCTGGCGATCATCGACGACCTCGGCGCCATCCTTATCATCGCGTTGTTCTACACCGCGCGCCTCAACCTGGCGGCGCTCGGCCTCGCGGCCTTGGCCTGGGCCGTGCTGCTCGGGCTCAACCTCTGGGGCGTGCGCCGGCTGGCGCCCTGCCTGATCGGTTTCGTGGTGATCTGGGCCTGCTTCGTCCACTCCGGGGTGCACGCGACGCTGGCCGGCGTCGCGGTCGCGATGGTGGTGCCGATGGCGGGCGAGCGCAGCCCCGGCCAGCGGCTCGAACACGTGCTGAACGGTGTCGTGGCGTACGGCGTGCTGCCGCTGTTCGGCCTGTTCAACGCCGGCCTGCCGCTGGCCGGGCTGTCGTGGCGCACGCTCGCCGACCCGGTGGTGCCGGGCATCGCCATCGGGCTGTTCGCCGGAAAGCAGGCCGGGGTGTTCGGCGTCACCTGGCTCGCGAGCCGGCTGCGGCTGGTGCGGCTGCCGGAGGGGCTTACCTGGGGCATGGTCTACGGTGCCGCGATCCTGTGCGGCGTCGGCTTCACCATGAGCCTGTTCATCGGCAACCTGGCATTCCCGCAGGGCGAGCGCACCGCCGAGCTGAAGCTCGCGGTGTTCGCGGGGTCCTTGCTCTCGGCCGCGACCGGCGCCGCCGTGCTGGTCGCGGTGACGCGACGGCGTTGAGATCGGGGCGCTAGGGCTGGGTGGTCCCGTCGAAGCGCAGCAACTGCACGTCGAGGCCCTCCGCGACGCGCGACGCAGGCGCGCCCAGGGGCGCGATGCGGGCGATGAAGGCGTCCGGCGTGCGCTCGTCGGCCTGGCCGACCGCGCCCTGGATCGCCCATACCCGTGCCGCGCTCGCCAGCGCCGTCGCCGCGACCGCGACGTCGGTGGTCCACTGGTCCGGGTCGAGGGCCGCGCCGGCACGGGCGAGGTAGAGGTTCATCATGGCGACCGCCTGCGGGTCGTCGACCAGCACCAGGTCGCCCTGGCCCATGGAGCGCAGCAGCTCGGCCGCCGCCAGGTCCCAGCGCGGCTTGGTCTCGACGGCGTAGTACGGCGCCAAGTTGGCGGCGGCGAGGCCGATCAGGCCGCATCCCGCGACGATGCGAGCGGGCCGCGGCAGCATCGCGGCGCCCAGCCCGGCAAGCAGGCAGAACGGCACCCCGCTCCACAGCACGTAGCGCGGCATCCAGACCGGATGCACCAACGAGATCGCGGCCAGGCTCGCCGGCAGCACCGCGCAGCCGAGCAGCAGCACCGCCAACGCGCCGCGCCGGCCGCGCCACAACGCCACGGCGCCGCACGCCGCCATCGCGGCGACCAGCAGGCCGAACCCCGGCAGGCTCTCCGGGTACAGCCGGAAGCTGATCAGGCTCGAGATGCGGAACAGGAACACCGCCGACACCGTGGACCAGGCGCGGCCCAGCGTCAGCGGCGGCACCCAGTCGAGCCCGGCGCCGAGCCGGCCGCCGACCGACACGTACATCGCCACGAACCAGGGCAGCGACAGCGCCGCCACCACCGCGTGCGCCAGCAGCCAGTTGCGGGCGATCCCACGCCGCGCGCCGGGCGCCTGGAGCGCCACGCAGGCCGCCGCCAGGCTGGAAGCGGCGACCCAGAACAGCGCCACGCTCAGCACGTTCAGCGCCGCGACGGTGCCGGCGACATAGGCGGCCCAGCCCAGCCGGTGCGCGCCCGGCGCCCGCCACGGCCGCGCCGCCCGCGCCGGGTCGAGCGCCAGCGCCAGCAAGCCGCGCAAGGCGATGGCGATGGTGCAGGTCAGCAGGGCGTACGAGCGCGCCTCCTGCCCGTACTGCACCTGCATCGGCGACAGCGCCATGAGCAGGCCGGCGACCAGCCCGGCCCACAGGCCGCGCGTTCCCTGGCCGCCCACCGCCCGACCGGCGTTGCACAGCACGGCGCAGGCGAGGGCGCCGAACACCGCCGACGGCAGCCGCATCACCGCCTCGCCGGTGCCGAACGGCGCCAGCCACGAGGTCAGCACGAAGTAGCCCGGCAGGTGGTGGTGGCTCAGCGCGTCGGCGATCAGCCCGGTGAGCGGCCGCATCGAGCGCTGCACGGTGGTGACCTCGTCCATCCAGTACGGCTTGGCGGCGATGCCGTGCAGCCGTGCCAGCAGCCCCACCACGAACACCGCCAGGTCAGTGCGCCAGGGCAGCGGGAACCGTGCTGGCGCCACGTGGTCCTCAGCCGCGGCACGCAATACCGAGATGCGGCCACGATCGTCCAGGACGAGTTCGGAGATGGCGGCCTCCCGCGATGACGGCCGGGGACAATGACCGACCACCGCCGTCCGGTCGATGCCGCATCGATCATTGTCCGAAATAGTCAGGGGCGTGGCATCCGGCCGCCGGCCTCTGTATCGAACACAGCATGACCTTCCACGCCACGCCCCTGGCCGGGGTGTTCACCATCGAGCCGGAGCGCCGCCATGACGAGCGCGGCCACTTCGTCCGCCTGTTCTGCGAGAAGGAGTTCGCGGCCGCCGGCCTGCGCCTCCGCCCGACGCAGGTCGCCAGCTCGGTGAGCGCCCGGCGCGGCACCTTGCGCGGGTTGCACTACCAGGCGGCGCCCGCCGCGCAGGCGAAGCTCGTGCGCTGCGCCCGCGGCGCCGTCTGGGACGTGGCGCTCGACCTGCGGCGGGGTTCGGCCTCGTTCGGGCGGGCGTTCGGCGTCCGGCTGTGCGCGCGATCCGGCACGATGCTGTACGTGCCGCCCGGCTGCGCGCACGGCTTCCTGAGCCTGACCGACGATGTCGAGACGGCGTACGTGATCGGCGGCCGGCACAGCCCGGAGCACGAGCGCGGGGTGCGCTGGGACGATCCCGGCTTCGCCCTCGACTGGCCGTTCGCGCCCGTGGTGGTGTCGGAGCGCGATCTAGGCTGGCCGGATCACGCCGGGAACGACAGGTAGGCGGCCAGCAGCGTGAGGCCGCCGACCGCCAGGGTGGCGTGTAGCCCGATCGCCAGGACGTTCGGCCGCGCTCGCCGCAGCCGCGCCGCCGCCATCGACGCCGCCGTCGCCAGCGTCGCGCCGAACAGCCAAGCCGCCACGACGCCGAACGAACCGGCACCCATCGCGACCCCGCGCCGCGGTCCGCCCAACGACCATGCCAGCAACGCGAACCCGCTCACCCCGCAGGCGCCATGCACCGCGCCCGGCAGCCACGAGGCGGACGCGGCGGGCCAGCGCAACGGCAGCAGCAACACGCCGAGGCCGAGCAGCGCCGTCGCCGTCAGCAGGTACGCGGCGGCGATCACGTCGCCACCACGGCGACCCGGTGCCAGGCCGCGCACAGATAGCCCTTGAAGTTCCAGGTGTCGTCCGGCCGTGCCGGCATGGTCTGGCCGGCGCTGTCCCAGGCGCGCACCGCCAGTTCGTGCGCCCCGGGCGCCAGCTCGACGACGCTCTCCCAGAAGGTCCAGCTCCAGGGCGAGTCGTGGCGCTGGTCCAGGCTGGCCTGGCTCCAGCTCCGTCCGGCATCGGCCGACAGGTCGACGCGGACGACGCGACGGCCGGTGGCGACCGCGTAGCCGCGCACCGTGACCCGCCCGGCCGGCAGCGTCGCCGCCATGCCGGGTTCGCAGATCGCGGCGTTGAGCGGCATCTCGTCGATGGTGAGGCCGCCCGACCAGTCGGCGTCGGCCTCGCTCATGTGCGGCGGCAGCAGCTTGTAGTCGCGAAGCTGGGTCGGGCTGTCGGCCGGGCCGTCCTGCAGCGTGACGGAGCGCAGCCATTTGGCGCTGCGCACCCCGGCATAGCCCGGCACGATCACGCGCAACGGGTGGCCGTGCTCCGGCGTCAGCGCCTCGCCACCCATCGCCCAGGCCAGCAGCACGTCGCCCGCCATCGCCTTGTCCAGCGTCACCGAGACCTCGTAGCCGACCTCGGCGCCCGCCACCGCCTCCGTGTCGCACGCCGCGAACGCCGCGTGCAGGCCGGGCCGCGTCGACGCCCCCGCCGCGCGCAGCACGTCGGCCAACGCCACCCCGGTCCATTCGGCATGGCCGATGGCGCCCGGCTGCCACGGGTCGCCGGTGGTGGCGCGGACCTGCTGCAGGTCGGCGCGGCGGTTGCCGGCGCATTGCAGCACGGCGGCCACGGTGCGGTGCGGGAAGCCCTCGCGCAAATCCCGCATCGACCGGCCGAGCGGCCGCGCCACCGCGCCGCCGACCCGCAGCCGGTGGCGCTGCGCGTCCAGCCTCGGGATGCCGCCGTGGCTACGGACATAGAAATGCGCCTGCGGCGTCATGAACGCGGCGCGCAGCGTCGGCAGGCGCGGCTCGGCGTTGTACGGCTGGCGCGAGTGGACGATCGGGTCGGCGGCTTCGGACATGGGCGTTACTACGCCGCCGTCGCGCACAACTGAAGGGCGCGCCACGGTCGACGGACTTGCTGTAGGAAGCCAGCGATGAGCTTTGCAGGACGCCCGCGCGGCGAGGGCCGCGACAGCTACCACCACGGCAACCTGCGCGAGGCGCTGGTCGCCGCGGCATTGGCGTTGATCGCCGAGCGCGGCCTGTCCGGCTTCGCCTTCGCCGAGCTGGCCCGCGCCGCCGGGGTCAGCGCCGCAGCGCCGTACCGGCATTTCCGCGACCGCAACGCGGTCATCATCGAGGTGGCGCGGCGCGGCTTCGAGCGGCTCCGCGAGCAGGGCAAGATCCTGTC
>CAXUHK010000082.1:10466-18361 GCA_964250775.1 uncultured Acetobacteraceae bacterium
CCCCCCCCCCCCCCGGGGGGTATCCGCCGGGGGCGGGGGGGGGGGTTCCCGGGGGCCCCCCCCCCCCCCCCATGCCGCCCACGGCGCCGGGCGGCCCGATCCGCTGGCCGCCATCGAGGCCTGCGCGCGGGCGCACATCGACTTCGCGCGCCGCCATCCGGCGTTCTACGCCGCGATGTTCGAGACCGGCTTCCCGCACGAGGACGACGCCGAGCTGGCGGCGGCGGCGGACGAGGCGTTCGCCGTGGTGCGGCGCGCGGCCGAGGCGGCCTGCGCCGCCTGCCGGACGACGCCGCGGCCGCCGGCGCTGATGGTGGCGCTGCACGTCTGGTCGCTCACCCACGGCATCGCGACGCTGTTCGTGGGCGGTCCCCAGGGCGGCCGCTGGCAGATGCCGATGGCGCCCGAGGAGCTGCTGGAGGCCGCTCTGCTGATCTATTTCGGTTCGCTGGGCCTCACCGGCTCAAACACCACAACGTGATTGGCTTTGTGGAAGGCGGGCGTCCACCTAAGTGAATGTGTTTAACATTAACTTAGAGGCTGCCATGATGTATGCTTCGAGGCTGGACGAGTTCGGCAAGCCGGCCTGGATCGCGGCGACCGTGCTCGCCTTCTGGGCGTTCTGGCCGCTGGGCTTGGCCGTGGTGCTGTACTTGGCGCTGAGCGGCCGGTTGCGCGAGTGGCGGATGGAGGCGCGCGGGCGCTGGTCCAACATGCAGGGCGACAAGGGTGGCCGATCCTGGCGCCGCGGCGCGCGGCCGAGCGGCAACCAGGCGTTCGACAACTACCGCCACGAGACCATCCAGCGGCTCGAGGACGAGCAGCGCGAGTTCTCCGAGTACCTGGAGCGCCTGCGCCAGGCGCGCGACAAGGCGGAGTTCGACCAGTTCATGGCCGACCGCCGCAAGCGTCCGGAGGCGGCCGAAGGCGCCATGGTGCAGTGATCCGGCGGGCGATGGCGGGGGCGTGCGCCTCCCGCCATCGTTTCGGCGCGTGGTCGGATCGATATGGTAAACTTATGTCCATGGCACCAAATGGCTCGGTAGCGTTCATTCAGCCACGCGAGCCACGCCATGAGCGATGCCACCAGACTGCCCCGGCTGCAACAGGCGCGCTCCGAAGCGGGTCGGTGGCATGTCGGGCGGGCAGCCGCGATCGGCACCGCGCTCGTTGCCGCCGTGCTGCTGCTGAGCGGGTTCGTCTACACCATCGAGCCGACCCAGCTCGCCTTCACGCGGACCTTCGGGCGCGTGAACCAGCCATCCAGCTCGCCCATCGGCCCAGGCGTGCACCTGAAGCTGCCGTTGGTCACGGCCGTCGACCGAATCCAGGTCAGCATCGACACGATCAGCCCGCCGGACGACCTGCGGGTGTTGAGCCATGACGGGCAGGTGATCTCGCTTCGGATGTCGCTGACCCGCCGCATCTCGGCCGAAGCGGTCTACAAGCTGCTCTACAACACCGGCAGCCTCGGCAACGTCGACATCGACCGCAACATCTTCGCCATCGTCTCCGACCGCACCATGACCATCTTCGGGCGCGAGGACGTGCTCAACATCGCGACCGAGCGCGAGCGGATCATCGCCCAGATGAAGGCGGTAATCGCCCAGGACCTGCGCCGCCTGTTCGGGATCGAGCTGGTCGACCTGCAGATCACCGGCTTCCGCTTCAGTCCGGAATACGAGCACGCGGTCGACGAGAACACCTTGGCCAAGACTAACGCCTACCGCGCCGAGCAGGTGCTGCGGCAGAAGCAGATCGAGGCGCAGCAGGCGGCGGCCGAGGCCCGTGGCCTGGCGGATGCCGCCATCGAGAAGGCGCGCGGCCAGAGCCAGAGCACCCTGCTCAACGCCGCCGCCGACGCGCGCGCCAACGAGATCCAGGCCGGCGCCGACGCGCGCGCGATCAAGCTGCGGGTCGACGCGACCGGCGGGGTCGACGGCTACAGCCGCGTCATGGCGGCCGACACGCTGCGCCGCTGGAACGGCCAGACGCCGCAGACGGTGTTCGGGCCAGGCTCGTCGCTGCTGCCCTTCCTGCAATTGGCGCGCTAGGCGTCCTGACCGGCCTGCGGCAGCACCAGTATGGCGTGGCCGTCGGGGTCGAACACGATTGCGGCCGCGCCGTCGGCGGCGTCGCCCTGCATCACCAGCCGCGTCGCGGCGATGTCGAACAGGTCCATCATCGCCGCGCGGCCGCGTGGCGTGCGGTAGCCCAACAGCTCGATATGCGGCGTCGCCTGCTCCGCCGGAAGCAACGCCACCACGTCGACGCTGACGCCGGCGAGCCCGTCCAGCCGGTCCTGCTCCGGCCCGGTGTTCACCTGGCTCGCCGCCTGCGACACGCCCCATTGCCGGTAGAACGCGACGCTCAGCCGGGCATCGGCCACGCTGATGGCCGAGTGGTCGATCCCCGCCGGCCTGGCCGGGCCGGGGAACTGGATCAGCTCCAGCGGATGCCCGTCCGGGTCTCGGAACTTGTAGGCGATGGCGCCGCCCGACGCGGCAGGGAGAAGCTGCGGGCCATCCTGGGTGATCGCCGTGCAGCCATGGCCACGCAGGCGCTCGAAGGCGGCGGCGATGTCGGGTGTCGTGACGGCGAAGTGCTGGAACCAGGTGTCGGCGCTGGTGCTGTCGCTTGGATAGGGCAGGCCCGGCGGATCGCAGCGCGCCAGTTCGACCAACTGCCCGCCCAGCCGGAGCGTGCTCGTCTGCACCCGGCGCACGCCGAGCAACGGCGCCAGCACCATGTCGTCGTGCCGAGCCACTCGGTCGAAGCCGAGCGCCTCGATGTAGAACCTTTCCGCCGCGTCGAGGTCGCCGACGTTCAGGCCGATCCGCAGGATGCGGCGCAGCGTCATCCCCCGAGAGTGCCGGTCGTGCGCAAGGCCATGACCGGACAGTGGCCACAGCCGCCGGGCGATGTCGAGGCCGCTTTGGCGGCGCCGGAGCCTGATGCTAGGAGGGCGGCGCATTCGACCGCGCGACGTCCCGCCCGCGGCATAGCCTGGAGCGCGCGTCATGCTGGCCACCCTCGCATCGTGGATCACGGCGGCGATCTCGGCCGGCGGCTATGCCGGCATCGCCCTGCTGATGGCGCTGGAGTCCGCCTGCCTGCCGCTGCCGTCCGAGATCATCATGCCGTTCGCGGGCTACCTCGCCTCGACCGGGCGGTTCAGCCTGCCGCTCGCGGCGCTGGCCGGCGCCATCGGCTGCAACATCGGCTCGACCGTCGCCTACTGGGTCGGCTCGCGCGGCGGCCGGCCGTGGATCGAGCGCTGGGGGCCGCGGGTGTTGATCCAGGCCCGCGACCTGGAACGCGCCGACCGTTTCTTCGCGCGGTTCGGCCCGGTGGCGGTGCTGATCGCCCGCCTACTGCCGGTGGTCCGCACATTCATAGCGCTTCCGGCCGGCATCGTGCGGATGCGCCAGCTCCCGTTCCAGCTCTACACGTTCGTGGGCTCGTTCGCATGGTGCTACGCGCTGGCGTATGTCGGCTTCCAGCTCGGCGAGAGGTGGGACAGCGATCCGAGGCTGCGCGGCGTGCTGCACCAGTTCGACATCGCCATCGTGGCGCTGGGCGCCGCGGCGGTCGCCTGGTTCGTGTGGACCCACACCCGCCGCCGGCCCGGCTGACTAGGATGGCGCGCCCACCTGGCGCGCCGGGCTGGCGCGGGCGAAGGCGTCCAGCTCCTCGCAGCTTGCGACGATGCGCTCGACGGTGGGGATATCGGGAACCTCGATCTTGAACACCCGCGTCACCACGACGATGCTGGCCAGGCAGATGTCGGCGAGGCCGGGCGTGTGGCCGTGGCAGAACGTGCCGGTCGCGGCCTCGTCCGCCAGCCGCGCCTCCATCGCGCGCAGGCCGACCGTGAGCCAGTTCACCTGCCAGGCGCGCCAGGCGGCGGCATCGAACCCGGCGTCCGTCAGGTATTTCCTGACCCGCGGCACCACCAGCGGGTGCGTGTCGCCCGCCATCATCGCCGCCAGCGAGCGCACCCGTGCCCGCGAATACGGGTCGCTCGGCAGCAGCGGCGGGCGGGGGAACCGCTCGTCGAGGTATTCCAGGATCGCCACCGACTGCGTCATCGGCGGCTGGCCGGGCTCGACCAAGGCGGGGATCGCGCCCATCGGGTTGATCGCCAGGAACGCGGGGTCGCGCTGCCCCCCGGCGTCGAGGTCGATCTGCGTCTCCTCGACGGCCACGCCCTTCAGGCTGAGCGCCACCCGCACCCGGTAGGTGGCCGACGAGCGCCAGAACGCATAGAGCTGAAGCTGCGGTTGTTCGGCCATCGCGGTCCCCTCGCGCCGGTGTGCGGCGGCCCAGCCGCTATGCTGCCGCCCGGGCGGCGCTCGACACCTCCGGCACGTACTGGCCTACGACATCGGGGAACGCCGCCTTGCCCAGGTCGATCGCTGCGGTGCCGCCGGCGAGCAGCACCGTCGCGTCGGTGATGCCGATGAAGGCGAGGATCTGCTTCATGTAGCCGCTTGCGAGGTTGTACGCCTCGGTCGGCGAGCCGGGCGTGTAGGTGCCGCCGGAGGCCAGGATGACGGTCGCCTTCTTGCCCTTCACCAAGCCCTCGTAGGTCGGCGTGAAGGTCACGCCGACGCGCACGATGTGGTCGATGTAGGCCTTGAGCACGGCGGGGATGGTGAAGTTGTAGATCGAGGTGCCGATGACGATGTGGTCGGCCGCCATCAGCTCGGCGATCAGGTCGTTGGAGACCTGCAGCGCGTCCTTCATCTCCGGCGAGTGCTGCTCGGCGGGCGTGTAGGCGCCCATGATCCACGGCACGTCGACGAACGGCAGGTGCGTGCGCATCAGGTCGCGCTCGGCCACCGTGCCGCCGGCGTGCGCGGCCTTCCAGTCCTCGACGAACTTTCCGGTGAGCGTGCGCGAGACGGAGCGGTCGCCGCGCGGGCTGGACTCGATGGCGAGGAGGCTGGGCATCGGATACCTCTTTCGGTGATGACAAGGCAGGCGGTTTGCCTGCTACGCTGCGCCGGCACGCCGCAGCAGTCGGCGAGGAGAGTGTCGCGATGACCGTGCAGACCGTCAAGCACGTGCGCGCCTACACGCTGCGCGGCGGCGCCGCGGGCGGCGGCGCCGACTACCACGACGTGGCGGCCGGCCATTGGATCGACGACCACATCGCGACCCCGATGGCGCGCTACCCGGAATACCGCGCCAGCCGCCAGAGCTTCGGCCTCAACGTGCTGGGGACCATGGTGGTCGAGGTCGAGGCCAGCGACGGCACCGTCGGCTTCGCGCCGACCACCGGCGGCGAGATCGCGGCCTGGATCGTGGAGAAGCACCTGGCACGCTTCGTCGAAGGCCAGCGTGTGTCCGACATCGAGAAGATGTGGGACCAGATGTATTTCGGGACCCTGTTCTACGGCCGGAAGGGCGTGGTGCTGAACGCCATCTCCGGCGTCGACCTGGCGCTGTGGGACCTGCTCGGCAAGCTGCGGCAGGAGCCGGTACACGCGCTGCTCGGCGGCCCGGTGCGCGACGAGCTGGTGTTCTACGCCACCGGCGCGCGGCCCGACCTCGCCAAGGGGATGGGGTTCATCGGCGGCAAGCTGCCGCTGCATCATGGCCCGGCCGAGCGCGAGGAGGGCTTGGCCAGGAACCTCGACCTGCTCGCCACCATGCGCGAGCGGGTCGGCGACGGTTTCTGGCTGATGGTTGACTGCTGGATGAGCCTGGACGTCGACTACGCTACCCGGCTGGCGCAACTCGCTTGGGAGCGGAGCGGGTTGAAATGGCTGGAGGAGGCGCTGCCGCCGGACGACTACTGGGGCTACGCCGAGCTGCGCCGCCGCGCGCCGCCGGGGCTGCTCATCACCACCGGCGAGCACGAGGCGACGCGCTGGGGCTTCCGGATGCTGCTGGAGATGGGCTGTTGCGACATCATCCAGCCCGACGTCAACTGGTGCGGCGGCATCACCGAGCTGATCAAGATTTCCGCGCTGGCCGACGCGCACGGCAAGCTGGTGGTGCCGCACGGGTCGAGCGTCTACAGCTATCATTTCGTGGTGACGCGGCACAACAGCCCGTTCGCCGAGTTCCTGATGATGGCGCCCGAGGCCGACCGCGTGGTGCCCATGTTCACTTCGCTGCTGGTCGACGAACCGGTGCCGGTGGATGGACGCTTGAAGGTCCCGGACACGCCCGGTTTCGGCGTGCGGCTCAATCCCGAGTGCAAGCTGCAACGTCCCTACACGCATTGATGGACGCGCTGGTCGAGGCGCGCGGGATCGGCAAGTCGTACGGCGGCGTCGAGGTGCTGCGCGGCGTCGACCTCGACCTGCGGCGTGGCGAGATCCACGCCCTGCTCGGCGAGAACGGCGCCGGCAAGTCGACCTTCGCCAAGATCCTGGCCGGCGTGGTGCGGCCGACCACCGGGCGGTTGCGGTTCAACGGGCGGGACGTCGACATCGCCAGCCCGCTCGACGGCCAGCGCCTCGGCATCACGCTGATCCACCAGGAGCCGGTCTCGTTCCCCGACCTTAGCGTCGCCGAGAACTTGGTGCTTGGGCGCGCCGGCGGTGGCCCGCTGGGCCGGGTACGATGGGCCGAGACCGCGCGCGAGGCGCGGAGGCTGGTGGCGACCCTGGGAGTTGCCATCGACGTCACCCGGCCGATGCGCGGCATGTCGATCGCCGACCAGCAGATGGTCGAGATCGCCCGCGCGCTGGCCAGCGACAGCCGACTCATCGTCATGGACGAGCCGACCGCGCCGCTTACCCCGCGCGAGGTGGCGACCTTGTTCGCCATCGCGCGAAGGCTGCGCCACGAGGGCCGCACCATCGTGTTCATCAGCCACCGGCTCGAGGAGGTGCGCGCGCTGTGCGACCGGGTGACGATCTTCCGCGACGGCGAGAAGGTCGCGACGCATGAGACCAATTCGGTCAACGACGCCGAGATCGTGCGCCTGATGATCGGCCGCCCGTTGCAGGAGTTCCTGCACAAGCGCCAGGTCAGCCTCGGCGCGGTGGCGTTGTCGGTCGAGCGGCTGACGCTGCCCGGCCGCTTCGCCGACATCGGCTTCGAGGTGCGCGAAGGCGAGGTCGTGGGCCTCGCCGGCCTGGTCGGCGCCGGGCGCACTGACGTGGCGCGGGCGATCTTCGGCGTGGCGCCCGCCGCATCGGGCACGGTCAAGGTGCGCGGCGCCGTGGCGCGCATCGCCAACCCGGCCGAGGCGATCCGGCACGGGTTGGCGTTCGTGCCGGAAGACCGAGCGCTGGCCGGCATCTTTCGCAGCCTGCCGGTCGAGACCAACATCTCGGCCGCGGTGCCGCGCCGGATCGCGCCGCGCGGCTTCATCCGCCGCGCGGTGGAGCGCGCGCTGGCCCGCGACAGTATCGCCCGGCTGCGCATCCGCCTGGCCTCGCCGCGCCAGGCGATCGGCGAACTGTCCGGCGGCAACCAGCAGAAGGCGATCCTGGCGCGCTGGCTGCTGACCGACCCCGCCGTGCTGATCCTGGACGAGCCGACGCGCGGCATCGACATCGGCGTCAAGGCCGAGTTCTACGAGGCGATCAGCGAACTCGCCGCCGGCGGCCGCGCCATCCTGCTGATCTCGTCCGAGCTGCCGGAGCTGCTGGCGCTGTCCGACCGCATCCTGGTGATGGCGGAGGGGCGGCTCACCGCAGCGTTTACCCGCGAGACTGCCACGCAGGAGGCGATCATGCACGCCGCCGTGCCGCGTGTGGCGGCGCTGGCGTGACGCGTGGGGCGTGTCACCTTGGAGATGCAAACTTCCATTCACGTTATGGCCGGGCTCGGCCCAAGGCTGTTCGGTTCAATTTCTTCCGTTATATCAGAATATTACGTCATGGCCGGGGGTTGAACCCCCAAAAACCACGTCAGCACCCACCCACAAA
>CAXUHK010000083.1:0-7146 GCA_964250775.1 uncultured Acetobacteraceae bacterium
GTCGCAGGCGACGCTCGACGCGCTGCTGGAAGCCGGGCTGATCGCCCCCGCCGGGCGGCGCGAGGCGCCGGGGCGGCCGACGCTGTGGGCCACGACCGCCGCGTTCCTGGCGCAGTTCGGCCTGCGCGACCTGCGCCAACTGCCGCGCCGCGAGGACCTGCTGGTCGAGCCGCCGGTGTCGGCCGGGTTCCCCGAAGCCCCGACTTCGCAGAGCTGAGTTTCCCCGCGGCCCGGTTCCCTGCTACCAGACGCGCAAGGAGAGACCGCGCGCAATGTTCGACTTCGCCTGGACCGAGATCGTGCTGATCGGCGTCGTGGCGCTCATCGCCATCGGCCCCAAGGACATGCCGGTGGCGCTCCGGACGCTCGCCACCCTGATAAAGAAGGCGCGGCGCATGGCTGGCGAGTTCCAGAGCCATGTCGACGAGATGGTCAAGGACACCGAACTGGCCGACGTGCGCAACCAGATCAGCGAGCTGCGCCGCTTCGACCTGCGCGGCGAGGTCCGCCGCACCGTCGACCCCGACGGCAGCCTGCGCGCCACCATGGCCGACGACCCGTTCCGTGGCATGGCCAACCCGTTGACCGACCAGGCTGGCGCTACCCACCATGCCGAGCCGGAGACCGTGGTGGCCGAGCGCGGCACGGTCAGCTTCGCGCCGCCCGAGGGCGAGCCCTTGCCGCGCGAGTCGGCGCCCGCGTTCATCCCGCCTGCCGCCACCGAGCAACCGTCCGAGCCGCCGGCGTTCATCCCGCCCGCCTTCGTGCCGCCCGCCGCAATCTCCCGCGGGCACGACCCCGCCGCACCGAGCCCCTGAGCACCCACCTTGGCCAAGACCCCGGTCGCGGACACCATCGACGACAAGCCCATGCCGCTGCTCGAACACCTGGTCGAGCTGCGGCGGCGGCTGCTGTGGGCGGCGGTGGCGTTCCTGCTCTGCTTCTTCGTCTGCTACCACTTCTCGACGCCGATCTACTCGTTCCTGGCCGAGCCGCTGGCGCGCGTGCTGGAGCGCCACGGCGGCTCGCGCGAGATGATCTTCACCAACCTCACCGAGGGCTTCTTCACCAATTTGCGCGTGGGGTTCTTCGCCGCCGGCAGCATCAGCTTCCCGGTGATCGCGAGCCAGATCTGGCTGTTCGTGGCGCCCGGCCTGTACCGCAGCGAGAAGCGGGCGTTCCTGCCGTTCCTGCTGGCGACCCCGGTACTGTTCGTGCTGGGGGCGGCGCTCGCGTATTATTTCGTGTTCCCGATCGCCTTCAACTTCTTCGTCAGCTTCGAGACGCCATCGGGCGGCGGCGGCCTGCCGATCCGCGTGGTGCCCAAGGTCGGCGAGTACCTCGACCTGGTGATGAAGCTGGTGTTCGCGTTCGGCGTCGCGTTCGAGCTGCCGGTGGCGCTGAGCCTGATGGCCAAGGTCGGCATCGTCACCAGCAAGGGGCTGAGGCGGGTGCGGCGCTACGCCTATGTCGGCATGTTCGTCATCGCGGCGATCCTGGCGCCGCCCGACGTCATCACCCAGACCGGCCTCGCGATCCCGCTGATCCTGCTCTACGAGGCGTCGATCCTGGCGGCGAAGCTGGTCGAACCCAAGCCGGTCGACCCCGATGCATGACATCCGCGCCATCCGCGACGACCCGCACGCGTTCGACGCCGCGATGGCGCTGCGCGGCCTGCCGCCACAATCCGCCGCGCTGATCGCCGAGGACGCCGACCGCCGTGCGATGGTCGCCGAGTTGCAGGACCGGCAAGCCCGCCGCAACGCGCTGAGCCGGCAGGTCGGCGAGGGGCGCCGCAAGGGCATCGACACTTCCAGCCTGGAAGCCGAGGCGACCGCGCTGGGCGAAGCGATGGCGGCGTCGCAGGCGCGCGTCGAGGCGTTGGAGGCCAGCATCCGCGCGACGCTCGCGGCGCTGCCCAACCGGCTCGACGCGCAGGTGCCCGATGGGGTCGACGAGACCGCGAACGTCGAACTGAAGCGGGTCGGCAGCCAGGGCAACTTCGCCTTCAGGCCGCGCGAGCATTTCGAGCTCGGCGAGGCGCTGGGCCAGATGGACTTCGCCACCGCCGCGAAGCTGGCCGGCAGCCGGTTCACCGTGCTGCGCGGGGCGCTGGCGCGGCTGGAGCGGGCGTTGGGCGCGTTCATGATCGACCTACACACGACCGAGCACGGCTACACAGAGACCTCGGTGCCGCTGCTGGTCAACGATGCGGCATTCTTCGGCACCAACCAGTTGCCCAAGTTCGCCGAGGACTCGTTCCGCACCACCGACGGCCGCTGGCTGATCCCGACCGCCGAGGTGCCGCTGACCAACACCGTCGCCGGCGACATCCTGCCGCTGTCGCGCCTGCCGCTGCGCATGGCGGCGCTGAGCGACTGCTTCCGCAGCGAGGCCGGCTCGGCCGGGCGCGACACGCGCGGGATGCTGCGCCAGCACCAGTTCCGTAAGGTCGAGATGGTCAGCATCGTCGATCCCGACGAGAGCGACGCCGAGCACGAGCGCATGACGCGCTGCGCCGAGACCGTGCTGGAGCGGCTGGAAATCCCCTACCGCCGGGTGCTGCTCTGCGCCGGCGACACCGGCTTCGGCGCCGCCAAGACGTTCGACCTGGAGGTCTGGCTGCCGGGGCAGGGGACGTTTCGCGAGATCAGCAGTTGCTCGAACATGCGCGACTTCCAGGCGCGGCGGATGAACGCGCGGTTCCGTGCCGCCGACGGCAAGGCGGTGGCGCCGGTGCATACGCTGAACGGCTCCGGGGTCGCGGTCGGCCGGGCGTTGATCGCGGTGTTGGAGAACTACCAGCAGGAGGACGGCTCGGTCGCGGTGCCGGCGGCGCTGGTCGGTTACATGGGCGGGCTGGAGAGCATAACTCCCGCCTGAGCGCGGTTATCTGAAGCTGTTTCGCGTCAACCGGCGCGGCCAGCTCCCGCCTTACCAGCCGCAGCGCGTCGCGCTGCCGACTGGAACGACCTAGGCTATGAATGATCCGGCCATGGCCTCGCCGCTCATGCGAGGTGCGCCTTGTCGAACAACGTCTCCAACATCGCCCAAGGCCCAAGGGTCACGAGGCGAATGTCGAGCAGGCCGGCGGCCACCATCGGGAAAGCCTTCAGGGCGGCCTCGACCGTAGCGTGGTCCGCGGCCTCGAACACCAGGCTCACCGTCAACGGCTCCGGCTGGAAATAGATGTCCCGGATGGTGCCGGCGCGGTAGGCGGCCCAGGCCGCCTTCTCCTCGGCCACGACCAGCGGGCCGAAGTCGGCCGGGGTTTTGCCTGCAACGGGCGTCAGAAGCGCCAGGATCTTCATGTCTTGCTCCTTTGAGCCATAGGTCTGCGGGTCAGTGCGGCTCAAGCCTCGAAACCGCGCACCAGACTGGCCGCATCTGGTGTCGCATGGACCGCGTGGATGGCTCGGTCAAGTCCAGCCACGGCGTAGGACATCGAGGCTGCCCAGGCGGATGGGCGAGGACGCCGGGCGCAGCCAACCGTGGCTGCGCCCGAACGCCTTGGCTCACGTCAAGCGATGTCGAACCGATCGAGGTCCATCACCTTGGTCCATACCGCCACGAAGTCGTGGACGAACGCTTCCTGCGAGTCGTCGCAGGCGAACACCTCGGCCGCGGCACGCAGCTGCGAGTTGGAGCCGAACAGCAGGTCCACGCGGCTGCCGGTCCACTTCACCGCCCCCGTCTTGCGGTCGACGCCTTCGAACAAGTCGCGGTCGCCGTCCGTCCGCCGCCAAGTGGTGTCCATCGCCAGCAGGTTGACGAAGAAGTCGTTGGTCAACGCTCCCGGCCGGTTGGTGAACACGCCGTGTTTCGAGTGGTCGAAATTGGTGTCCAGCACGCGCATCCCGCCCAGCATGACCACCATCTCCGGCGCGCTCAGCGTCAGCAGTTGCGCCCGGTCGACCAGCTTGCGCTCGGAGTCGGTGTTGCCGGCCCGCAGGTAGTTGCGGAACCCGTCCGCCAGCGGCTCCAGCGCCGCGAAGGAGTGGGTGTCGGTTTGCTCCTGCGAGGCGTCCATGCGGCCGGGCGTCACCGCCACCTCCACGTCATGCCCGGCGTTCCTGGCCGCCTGCTCGACACCGGCGCTGCCGGCGATGACGATCAGGTCCGCCAGCGAGACCCGCTTGCCGCCGCCCTGCGCCGCGTTGAATTCGGCCTGGATACCCTCCAGCGCCTTGAGCACGCGCGCCAACTGCGCCGGCTGGTTGACCTCCCAGTCCTTCTGCGGGGCGAGCCGGATGCGGGCGCCGTTGGCGCCGCCGCGCTTGTCCGAGCCGCGGAAGGTCGAGGCCGAGGCCCATGCGGTCGAGATCAGTTCGGCGACGGGCAGGCCGGAGGCGAGCGCCTTGGCCTTCAGCGCGCGGATGTCCGCCGCGTCGACCAACGGGTGATCGACCGCCGGGATCGGGTCCTGCCAGATCAGCACCTCGGCCGGCACGTCCGGGCCGAGGTAGCGGGCGCGCGGCCCCATGTCCCGGTGGGTGAGCTTGAACCACGCCCGCGCGAAGGCGTCGGCGAACTCCTCCGGGTGCTCGTGGAAGCGGCGCGAGACCTTCTCGTAGGCCGGGTCCATGCGCAGTGCCAGGTCGGTGGTCAGCATCGACGGCGCGTGGCGCTTGGCGGGGTCGTGCGCGTCCGGCACGGTGCCATCGGCTGCGCCGCCCTTGGGCGTCCACTGGTTCGCGCCCGCGGGGCTCTTGGTCAGCTCCCAGTCGTATTGGAACAGGTTGGCGAAGTAGCCGTTGCTCCACTGCGTCGGCTGCGAGGTCCAGATGACCTCCAGGCCGCTGGTGATGGTGTTGGAGCCGTTGCCGCTGCCCATGCTGTTCTTCCAGCCGAGGCCCTGCTCCACGAGGTCGGCGCCCTCCGGCTCGGGGCCGACGTAGACGTTCGGGTCGCCGGCGCCGTGGGTCTTGCCGAAGGTGTGGCCGCCGGCGATGAGCGCCACCGTCTCCTCGTCGTTCATCGCCATGCGCGCGAACGTCTCGCGGATGTCGCGCGCCGAGCCGAGCGGGTTCGGGTTGCCGTTCGGCCCCTCCGGGTTGACGTAGATCAGCCCCATCTGCACCGCCGCCAGCGGGGTCGCGAGCTCGCGGTCGCCGGTGTAGCGCTTGTCGCCGAGCCAGGTGTCCTCCGGCCCCCAGTACACGCTGTCGACCGGCTCCCAGGTGTCGACGCGGCCGCCGGCGAAGCCGAAGGTCTTGAAGCCCATCGACTCCAGGGCGCAGTTGCCGGTGAGGATCAGCAGGTCGGCCCAGGAGAGCTTGCGGCCGTACTTCTGCTTGATCGGCCACAGCAGCCGCCGTGCCTTGTCGAGGTTCGCGTTGTCTGGCCAGCTATTGAGCGGCGCGAAGCGTTGCGCGCCCTCGCCGGCGCCGCCGCGGCCGTCGGCGATGCGGTAGGTGCCGGCGCTGTGCCAGGCCATGCGGATGAAGAACGGCCCATAATGGCCGAAATCGGCAGGCCACCACTCCTGCGAATCCGTCATCAACGCGAACAGGTCACGCTTGACGGCCTCCAGGTCGAGACTCTGGAATTCCTTGGCGTAGTCGAAGTTAGGCCCCATGGGATCGCACAGGGCAGAGTTCTTGTTGAGGATCTTCAGGTTGAGCTGGTTCGGCCACCAGATCTGGTTCGACATCTCCAGCATGACGGCGTTCTTTTCAAGACCACCGTTCATCGGGCACTTGCCCACGCCCTGGCTGCTGTCTCCGTCCATGTCTCTCTCCGGTACTGGCTGCGTTAACTGATTGACCCGTCTACATGGGCCGGTACGATGTCATGCGCTGGTTCAGCGTGGCAACTGCCGCGACCGTCCGTGGCGAGGCAGGCCGTGGCGCCGCGCCACGCCACGGTGATGTCCCCCTGGATGTCGGTCATAGGCGTCCAAGGGACTTAGGGCGTTGCTGTTGCCGTCGCCTCCGTCGCAACGTACTGAGACATAAACAGTAGTCAGCTTGAAGCGATAAGAGAAGCCCCCTCGTCCCGATTGACCCGATAAGGATAACCTATGTAACTCGGCCAAGTGCCTTGCCGCCTTGGGCGAGGTGGTGCAGCCCATCCGGTTCTTGCGCGATCGCTCACCCATGCCGCATCCGATTGACTTAGCGCGTCGCTCCGGCGCATACCGCCGCGTCCGTTGGTCCGCGAGTGTCGCGCGCCGGCGCTTCCGCTGTTGGGGACAAGGCCGTCGTGTTCGAGTCGCTGTCGGGCAAGCTTTCGGGGGTGTTCGACCGGCTGCGCCGGCGTGGCTCGCTGAGCGAGGAGGACGTCGCCGAGGCGTTGCGCGAGGTGCGGCTGGCGCTGCTCGACGCCGATGTGGCGCTGCCGGTGGTGCGTGACTTCATCGCCCGCGTGCGTGAGCGGGCGGTGGGCGTCGAGGTGCTCGACAGCGTCTCGCCCGGCCAGCAGGTCGTCAAGATCGTCAACGACGTCATGGTCGAAGCACTCGGCGGCGAGGGCGCGGCTCCGCTCAACCTCGCGGCGGCGGCGCCGGTGGTGTTCCTGATGGTGGGCCTGCAGGGATCGGGCAAGACCACGACCTCGGGCAAGCTCGGCCTGCGCCTGGCGCAGCGGCAGCGCAAGAAGGTGCTGCTGGCCAGCCTCGACGTGCAACGGCCGGCGGCGCAGTTGCAGTTGCAGCAATTGGCCCAGCAGGCCGGCGTCACCAGCCTCGCGATCGTGCCCGGCCAGACGCCGCTGGAGATCGCGCGCCGGGCGCTCGACACCGCGCGGCGCGAGGTGTTCGACGTGGTGGTGCTGGACACCGCCGGCCGGCTGTCGATCGACGCCGTGCTGATGGACGAGGTGCGCGAGGTCCGCGCCGCCACCAGCCCGGCCGAGACGCTGCTCGTGGTCGACGCCATGACCGGCCAGGACGCGGTCAACACCGCGCGCGCGTTCAACGAGGCGGTCGGTGTGACCGGCATCGTCATGACCCGCATGGACGGCGACGCCCGTGGCGGCGCGGCGCTCTCGATGCGGGCCATCACCGGGGCGGCGATCAAGCTGGTCGGCGTGGGCGAGAAGCTCGACGCGCTGGAGGAGTTCTACCCCGAGCGCGGGGCCGGGCGCCGGCGGGGGCGGGGGGGCGGGGTGGGGCGGGGGGGGCGGGCGGGGGGGGCGGGGGGGCCC
>CAXUHK010000083.1:7156-14133 GCA_964250775.1 uncultured Acetobacteraceae bacterium
GGGCGGGCCGCCCCCCCCCCCCCGCCCCCCCCCCCGGCCGCATCCTGGGCCTGGGCGACGTCGTGGGCCTGGTCGAGCGCGCGTCGGAGACGCTGGACCAGGCGGAGGCCGAGAAGCTGGCGCGCAAGATGGCGCGCGGCCAGTTCGACCTCGAAGATTACGCCGCGCAGCTGCGTCAGATCGGCAAGATGGGCAGCATCTCCTCCATCCTCGGCATGTTGCCCGGCACCGGCAAGCTGCAGGCGCAGCTCGACGCCGCCGGGGCCGCCGGCGTCGACCAGGCGGTGTTCAAGCGCCATGCCGCGATCATCGGCTCGATGACCAGGAAGGAGCGGCGCACGCCGGAGATCCTGAAGGCCAGCCGCAAGAAACGCGTGGCGGCCGGGTCGGGGACCAGCGTGCAGGAGGTCAACCGCCTGCTGAAGCAGTTCGACGACATGTCCGCGATGATGAAGCGGATGAACAAGCTGGGCCAGAAGGGGCTGATGCGCGGCGGACTGGCCGCCCTGATGCCCGGCAACCGCCGCCCGTATTGAGCAGAGACGACATTGACCAGAGACAACGGAGAGTTCGACCGATGGGCCTGAAGATTCGCCTTGCCCGCGCCGGCGCCAAGAAGCGCCCGTACTACCACATCGTCGTGGCCGACAGCCGCAGCCCGCGCGACGGCCGCTTCCTGGAGAAGGTCGGCAGCTACAACCCGATGCTGCCGGCCGACCACGCCGAGCGGGTGCGGCTGCAGAACGAGCGCATCACCTACTGGCTGGGGACCGGGGCGGTGGCCACCGACCGCGTCGCCCGCTTCCTGGGCCGCGCCGGGCTGGCGCCGATGCCGGCGTTCCGCGAGCAGCCGCTCCAGGCCGCGCCGAAGAAGAAGGCGCAGGAGCGCGCGAAGGCGCAGGCCGACGCCGCCGCGGCGGCCGTCTGAACCGTTGGCGATGGAGCCGCGGCGTATCCTGCTGGGCGTGATCGGCCGGCCGCACGGCGTTCGCGGCCTGGTGCGCGTCCATGCCTACACCGAGGCGCCCGAGGGCCTGACCGCCTACGGCCCGGTCTGCGACGAGGCTGGGCGCTGGTTCAGCCTGCGCTGGCGCGGCGAGGGGGTGGCGGAGGTGGCGCGGATCGAGGCCGGCAAGCGGCTGCCAGTGGCCGACCGCGACGCGGCGGCCGCCCTGGTCAACACGCGGCTGTACATCCCGCGCGACCGTCTGCCCAAGGCGCCGGAGGACGAGTTCTATTTGGCCGACCTCGTGGGCCTCGCGGCGTTCGGCCCCGACGGCGTGGCGCTGGGTGAAGTGGGCGCGGTTCACGATTACGGTGGGGGCGCCAGCCTGGAGATCGGCCCGCTGCTGGTGCCCTTCACGCGCGCTGCCGTCCCGGAGATCGACCTCGCGTCCGGGCGCGTGACCGTGGTGCCACCCGCCGAGACGGTGGCGGCGCCGTGACCTGGCGCGCCAGCGTGCTGACGCTGTTCCCGGCGATGTTCCCGGGGCCGCTCGGGCAGTCGCTCGCCGGCCGTGCGCTGGAACGTGGCCAGTGGGCATTGGACGCGCACGACATCCGCGCGCACGCGAACGACCGCCACCGCAGCGTCGATGACACCCCATTCGGCGGCGGTGCCGGCATGGTCATGCGCCCCGACGTGGTGGATGCCGCATTGGCGGCCCAGGATGACGGCCGCCCGACGATCTACCTCACGCCGCGCGGGACGCCTTTGACCCAGACGCTCGTGCGCTCGTTCGCCGCCGGGCCGGGCATGGTGCTGTTGTGCGGGCGCTACGAGGGTGTCGACCAGCGGGTGATCGAGGCCCGCGGCCTGCTCGAACTCAGCGTCGGTGACTACGTGCTGTCGGGCGGCGAGCCGGCCGCGCTGGTGCTGCTCGACGCCTGCGTGCGGCTGCTGCCGGGCGTCATGGGCGCCGCCGCGAGCGCCGATGACGAGAGCTTCGCCGCCGGCCTGCTGGAATACCCGCACTACACCCGCCCGGCCGAGTGGCAGGGCCGCCGCGTGCCCGAGGCGCTGCTGTCCGGCCACCACGCCGAGATCGCCGCCTGGCGCGCCGCCCGCGCCGCCGAGATCACCCGTCAGCGCCGTCCCGACCTGTGGGCGGCCCAGCAGCATCGCGCGCCGGCGGAGGGCGTGCTCTAACCGATCGAAGGAGTCGCCATGAACATCATCCAGACCTACGAGGCGGAGCAGATAGCCCGCCTGACCGCCGCGCGCGCGGTGCCGGACTTCCGCGCCGGCGACACGCTGCGGGTCGCCGTCAAGGTGGTCGAGGGCGAGCGGACGCGGGTGCAGAATTTCGAGGGTGTCTGCATCGCCCGCTCCAACCGGGGCCTGAACAGCAACTTCACCGTGCGCAAGATCAGCTACGGCGAGGGCGTCGAGCGGGTGTTCGCGCTGTATGCCCCGACCATCTCGGAGATCGCGGTGGTGCGGCGCGGCGACGTGCGCCGGGCCAAGCTGTATTACCTGCGCGGCCGCAGCGGCAAGTCGGCGCGCATCGCCGAGCGCCCGCGCGACCTGTCGGCGCCGGCGCAAGTCACCGCCGAGCCGGCTGCCCCCGGCGCGGAGTAAGTCCATGCCCAGGACGCTGTTCGACAAGGTGTGGGAGGCGCATGTCGTCGAGCGGTTCGATGACGGCACCTGCGTGCTCTACATCGACCGCCACCTGGTGCACGAAGTCACCAGCCCGCAGGCGTTCGAGGGCCTGCGCCTGGCCGGGCGCCAGGTGCGCCAGCCGCACGCCACCATCGCCGTCGCCGACCACAACGTGCCGACCAGCGACCGCCGCCAGGGCATCGCCGAGCCGGAAAGCCGGCTGCAGGTCGATACCCTGGAGAAGAACGTCGCCGAGTTCGGCGTGCCGTACTTCCCGGTGCTCGACGCGCGCCAGGGCATCGTCCATATCGTCGGTCCCGAGCAGGGCATCAGCCTCCCCGGCGCCACCATCGTCTGCGGCGACAGTCACACCTCGACCCATGGGGCGCTGGGGGCGCTCGCGTTCGGCATCGGCACCAGCGAGGTCGAGCATGTGCTGGCGACGCAGACCCTGCTGCAGAAACCCGCCAAAAACATGCTGGTGCGGGTCGACGGCACGCTGGGCGCCGGCTGCACCGCCAAGGACATCGTGCTGTCGATCATCGGCCGCATCGGCACCGCCGGCGGCAACGGCCACGTCATCGAGTACGCCGGCGAGGCGATCCGGGCGCTGGACATGGCCGGGCGCATGACGGTGTGCAACATGAGTATCGAGGCCGGCGCGCGCGCCGGGCTGATCGCGCCCGATCAAACCACGTTCGACTACGTGCGCGGCCGGCCGCAAGCGCCACAGGGGGAGGCGCTGGAGCGCGCCATCGCCTACTGGCGTACGCTGCCCAGCGACCCTGATGCCGAGTACGACCGCGTGGTCGAGATCGACGCCGCCGGCATCGCGCCGATGGTGAGCTGGGGCACCAACCCCGAGGCCGTGGTGCCGATCACCGGCAGCGTGCCCGACCCGGCCGACCGGAACGATCCCGCCGAGCGCGCCCAGGCGCAGCGGATGCTCGATTACATGGGGCTGCAGCCCGGCCAACGGCTCGACGCGCTGCCGGTCGACGTGGTGTTCATCGGCAGTTGCACCAACGGCCGCATCGAGGACATGCGCGCCGCGGCCGGCATCGCCCGCGGCCGCCACGTGGCGGACGGCGTGCGCGCCATGGTGGTGCCGGGCTCGGGCCTGGTGAAGCGGCAGGCCGAGGCCGAGGGCCTGGACCGCGTGTTCCAGGAGGCCGGGTTCGAATGGCGCGAGGCCGGGTGCTCGATGTGCCTGGGCATGAACCCGGACAAGCTGAAGCCGGGCCAGCGTTGCGCCAGCACGTCGAACCGCAACTTCGAGGGCCGCCAGGGGCCGGGCGGGCGCACCCACCTGCTGTCGCCGGCGATGGCGGCGGCGGCGGCGGTGACGGGGCATCTGGTGGACGTGCGGGACTTGGCGAGGGCGGGCTGATGCAGGCGTTCACCACGTTGACGGCCATCGCGGCGCCGCTGCCGATGGCCAACGTCGACACCGACAAGATCATCCCGGCGCGCTTCCTCAAGACCATCAAGCGCACCGGGCTCGGCGTGAACCTGTTCGACACGCTGCGCTTCGATGCGGAAGGCGCCGAGCGGCCTGACTTCGTGCTCAACCGCGAGCCGTACCGGCACGCAGAAATCCTGGTCGCGCACGAGAACTTCGGCTGCGGCTCGTCGCGCGAGCACGCCGCGTGGGCGCTGCTCGATTTCGGCATACGCTGCGTGATCGCGCCGGACTTCGCCGACATCTTCCACAACAACAGCTTCAAGAACGGCATCCTGCCGGTCCGCCTGCCGCGCGCGGTGTGCGACGCGCTGATGCAGGACGCGGCGCTGGGCGGCAACGCCCGCATCACCGTCGACCTGGAGCGCCAGGTGGTGATCCGGCCGAACGGCGAGGAGGTCGCCTTCAAGACGGACCCCTATCGCCGCGAGCTGCTCCTGGCGGGTCTCGACGACATCGGCCAGACGTTGCAGCACGCTCCGGCGATCGACGCCTTCGAGGCGCGGCGCGCGCGCGAGCACGACTGGATGCCCGCCCTCTCGGCCTGAACGGAGCCCTTGTCATGGCCGCCAACAAGAAGCTGCTGCTGCTGCCGGGCGACGGCATCGGGCCGGAGGTGATGCGCGAGACGCGCCGGGTCATCGACTGGATGGACAGTCGCCGCATCGCGAGCTTCGACCTGGACGAGGACCTGGTCGGCGGCGCGGCGCTCGACCGCCATGGCGTGCCACTCACCGAACGTACGCTGGCCGCCGCCGCCGCCGCCGACGCGGTGCTGTTCGGCGCCGTGGGCGGACCGCAATACGACGCGCTCGGCTTCGACAAGCGCCCCGAACTGGCGATCCTGACGCTGCGGCGCGAGCTCGGCCTGTTCGCCAACCTGCGCCCGGCTCTGGTGCTCGACCCGTTGGTCGACGCCAGCACCCTGAAGCCGGAGGTGGTGCGCGGGCTCGACCTGATGATCGTGCGCGAGAGCACCGGCGGCATCTATTTCGGCGAGCCGCGCGGCATCGAGACGCTGCCCGACGGCAGCAGGCGCGGCGTCAACACCGAAGTCTACGCGACGGCGGAGATCGAGCGCGTGGCGCGGGTGGCGTTCGACCTCGCCCGCCGCCGCCAGGGCCGGCTGTGCAGCGTTGAGAAGGCCAACGTGATGGAGAGCGGCCTGCTGTGGCGGCAGACCGTCGCGGCCCTGGGCGCGGCCGAGTACCCGGACGTGGCGCTGTCGCACATGTACGCCGACAACTGCGCCATGCAGTTGGTGCGCGACCCGCGCCAGTTCGACGTCGTCGTCACCGGCAATCTGTTCGGCGACCTGCTCTCCGACCTCGCCTCGATGCTGACCGGCAGCCTGGGGATGCTGCCCTCGGCCACCATGGGGGCGCCCGACGCGGGAGGCCGCCGGCGGGCGCTGTACGAGCCCATCCACGGCAGCGCCCCCGACATCGCGGGCAAGGGGCTGGCCAACCCGTTGGCGCAGATGCTGAGCTTCGCCATGCTGCTGCGCTTCTCGTTCGACATGGCCGACGACGCGGCGCTAATCGAGCGCGCCTGCGCCGCGGTGCTGGCGGGCGGGCTGCGCACGGCGGACATCATGGCGCCCGGCTGCGCCCGCGTCGGCACGCAGGCCATGGGCGACGCCGTGCTGCGCGAACTGGACAAGCTGGCCGCGTAGCCGCCCTTGCCGGCGCGCGCCGGTTCCGTTACACCGCGCGGCGCCGCACCCGTAGCTCAATTGGATAGAGCACCAGACTACGAATCTGGGGGTTGGAGGTTCGAGTCCTTCCGGGTGCGCCAACCACACCGCGAAAATTGTGAAGAAATGTCAATCGATGCTGCATCCGCAGCACCGGGCCGCGCCGTAACCCTGTGGGCCGGCCAAAGCGGCCGCCCGCCTATTTTGGCGCAAAAGGGACGCGGAACAGCATGGACGACTTCTCGACGAGTTCGCTGGAGAACACCGGCGCGGTGATGACCGAGCTGGTCGCCAAGGCGCGCGAGGCGCGCGCCCAGGGCGCCACGCGGCGCGACTTCTTCGCCAGCACCGCCAAGCTGGCCGGGGCGACGGCACTGGGGGCGGCCGGGATTGGGCTGATGCAGCCGATGGCGGCCTCGGTGGCCCGCGCCGACACGACCGGCACGCCGCCGATCGCCGACACTTACCAGGACATCCTCAACATCGCGGCGACCGCCGAGGCGCTGGCCACCACCTTCTACTACGTCTCGCTGCGCGAGCCGACCAACCTGCCCAACGTCAACAGCGACGCCAACCGCAACTACTTCCAGGCGGCGACGGTGCAGGAGTACCAGCACCTGCAGATCCTGCAGCAGCTGGGCGGCACGCCGCTGGCGACGAAGTTCTTCTTCCCGTCGCAGATGTTCAAAGACGAGGCCACGTTCTTCGCCACCACCAGCCTGCTGGAGGACTACTTCATCTCGGCCTACATCGCCGCCGCTATGGAGTTCTCCGGCGCGGTGTCGAGCGGCATCACGGCGCCGTTCCCGGTCGGCATCGGCCTCGCGGTGCAGATCGCCGGCGTCGAGTGCGAACACCGGGCGCTGCTGCGCGTCGCCAGCAGCTCCAACCCGCCGAACAACCGGATCATCGAGTCGGCCCTGGTCCCCAGCGTGGGCGCCGCGGTGCCGCCGCTGACGCCGTTCCTCTCCGGCGGCGGCGACTACACCGTGCAGCACCACCTGCCCAGCGGCGCCAAGGTCGACGCGCGTTCCAGCCCGTACAACTTCGCCAGCTTCCCGGCCTACACGATCGTCTAAGGTCCGGCGCCTGACGCTAGGCCGCCTGACCGCGACCGGCGGCGGTTCCGGTCCGCGGGCCGCCCCGGGCGGGGGGGGCCAGGCCCCACGGCGCCGCCGCCCGGGGCCCGCCCTCGCCCCGCCCCCGCGGCCGCC
>CAXUHK010000083.1:14143-18354 GCA_964250775.1 uncultured Acetobacteraceae bacterium
TCCTGTCACCGCCGGGCTCGCCCGCGCGCCACCCGGTCTACGTCTCGACCGCCTCCAGCGAGGCCCGCTACAGTGCGCCGGAGCAGCTCGCGCCCGACGGCCCCCTCGGGGGCCGCGTGGCCGCGCCCCGCCGCCGCCGCCCCGCGCCCGGGGGGGGTGCGGTCCCGGGGGCCGCCCGGGCTGGGGGCGGCCAGACGCAACGGAGACGCCGCCATGGACCCGCATTCGACCCGCACGCTCGGCCGCACCGGCGTCGCCCTGACCCGGTTGGGCCTGGGCGGCGCCGCGCTGGGCGACCTGTTCACGATCGTGTCCGACGCCGACGCCCAGGCGACGGTCGAGGCCGCCTGGGACGGCGGGGTGCGCTATTTCGACACCGCGCCCTGGTATGGCCGCGGCCAGAGCGAGCACCGGGTTGGCCGCGGGCTGTACCGCCGCCCGCGCTCGGAGTTCGTGTTGTCCACCAAGGTCGGCCGGGTGCTGCGCGCCGCCCGCGACGAGGCGGCGTTCGATCGCGGCATGTGGGCCGGCGGGCTGCCGTTCCCGGAACATTTCGACTACGGCTATGACGGCATCATGCGCGCCTTCGAGGACAGCCAGCAACGCCTCGGCCTGGCGCGCATCGACCTGCTGGTGATCCACGACCTCGACCTGCAGTACCACGCCACACCGGCGCGGGTCACGGCGCAGTTGACGCAGCTCGCCACCGGCGGCTGGCGCGCCCTGAGCGAGCTCAAGGCGGCCGGCGTGGTCCGTGGCGTCGGCGCCGGGATCAACGAACGCGGCATGATGCGGCGCTTCCTCGACCTGGTCGACCTCGACTTCTTCCTGGTGGCGATGCCGTACACGCTGCTCGACCATGCGGTGCTCGACGACGAGTTCCCGGCCTGCGCCGCGCACGGCGTGGGATTTGTCATCGGCGCGGTGTTCGCCTCGGGCATCCTCGCCACCGGCGCCGTGCCGGGCGCCCGCTACGCCTACGCGGAGGCGGCACCCGAGATGCTGGCGCGGGTGGCGCGCATCGAGGCGGTGTGCGCACGCCATGGCGTCTCGCTGCCGGCGGCGGCGCTGCAGTTCCCGTTCGGCCATCCGGCGGTGGCGTCCGTCATCCCCGGGGCGCTCGACGCCTCGCAAGCGACGCGCAACCTGGCCGCGTTCCGGGAGACGATCCCGGACCAGTTCTGGGACGAGCTGAAGGGCGCCGGGTTGCTGCGCGGGGACGCGCCGACGCCTCCGCCGGCACAACGATCAACTTAGCGCAAGTAGAACCACGCGACGTCGTCCAAGCTCGTTTTCGTCGTAGTAGTGACGGACAGGGTAAGGGCAACGACAGATGGCAACCGACCGGCTTGGCGACTGGACCATTCGCCAGCAAAGGCTCCCTCGGGACAAGGTGGCCGAGCATCCCGACCCGTCGAACCGTCTCGACGTGCGCATCTTGACTAAGCCCGAAGAAGTATTGGCCTTGCGTCCGGCGTGGGACGCTCTTTGGCGGCGGGCCGACGGCAATTACGCGCAGTCCCCCGCCACCTGCCTCGCGGCCTGGCAGCGGATCGCGGCGCGGCATGCCAGGCTGCATGTGGTGGCCGGCTTCGAGGGTGGCGACTTGGTGGCGATCTGGCCGCTGGTGCGCCGCCGCCAGGCATTGTGGCAGGTGCTCTACCAGCTCGGGCCGCAGGCGGCCGAGTTCTCCGAGATGCTGCTCGATGGCGGGCCGGGGGGCGAGCCGGGGCGGCAGGCGCGGGCGGCCGCGATCTGGCGCTGCGTGCGCACGCGCAGCCGGGCCGACCTGGTAATGCTGCCGTTCGTGAAAACCGACCAGCCGCTCGGCATCCTGCTGGCGGCCGACAACTTCGCCGCGACCGTGCGGCCCGACGTGGCTCCCTACGCGTCATGGCAACCGGGGGACTCCTGGGAACAGTATTACGCCTCGCTCGGCGCATCCTGGCGCAAGGTGCAGAACAAGAAGCGGCGGCACCTGCAGGCATTGGGCGAGCTGCGGTTCGAGATCGTGCGCGACCCGGAGCGTCTGCCGGGGCTGGTCGAGTGGCTGATGCGCGAGAAGCGGGTCTGGGCCGGTCGCGCCGGCAAGCGCGGCCCCTGGCTGACATCCCCGCAGTACGAGAGCTTCCTGCGGCAACTCGGGACCGAGCGCGCGGTGGGCGCCGGCTTCGTGTTCCTGCTGACGCTGGACGGCGAGCCGATCGCGGCGCAGTTCGCCATCGAGGGCGAGCGCCACATCGACTGGATCATCGCGGGCTTCAGCGCCGCGATGGCGGGCCATTCACCTGGCATGGTGCTGAACGAGCACTGCCTGCGCTACGCGCACGACGCCGGGCTGCGGGTCGAGATGGGCGCCGGGCGCGAGGCCAACAAGCTGCTGTGGAGTCGCGGCGCCGCGCACGCGACGCTCGACTACCGGATCGCGCTCACCCGGTTCGGCGTGCCCGGCCTGAAGCTGTCCAACGCCAAGATCGCCGCCGCAGGCTGGCTCGCCAAGCGCGCGGCGCGCCCGGCTACGGAGGTGCCTAAGCCGTGACCGGCAGGCCCGGCAGGTTGCCCGCGCTCTCGATCCGCTCCACGTCGTCCTCGCCGAGGTAGCTGCCGGACTGCACCTCGATCAATGTGAGGGCGATGCGGCCGGGGTTCTCCAGCCGGTGCTTGCAGCCGAGCGGCAGGTAGATGCTCTCGTTCTCGCGCACCAGCATCCGTTCGTCGTCGCGCACCACCAGCGCGGTGCCATGCACGACGACCCAGTGCTCGGCGCGGTTGAAGTGCATCTGCATGGTGAGGTGCTCCCCGGGCAGCACCACGATGCGCTTGACCTGGAAGCGGTCGCCCCGGATCAGGCTCTCGTGGAACCCCCACGGCCGGTACTCGCGGTTGTGCGCCACCGCCTCGTGCCGCCGCGCGGCGCGCAGCCGGGTCACGACCTGCTTCACGTCCTGCGCCCGGTCGCGGTGCATCGCCAGCACCGCGTCCTCCGTCACCACCACCACCACGTCATCGAGCCCGACCACGGCGGTCACGATGCCGTCGCTGCGCGCGTAGCAGTTGCGCGAGCCCTCCAGCAGCACGTCGCCGACCGCGACGTTGCCGGCCTGGTCCTTGTCGCCCAGCTCCCACAGCGCGCCCCAACTGCCGACATCCGACCAGCCGAGTTCGGCCGGCACCACGGCGGCGCGCTCGGTGCGCTCGGCCACCGCGTAGTCGACGCTGATGTTGGGGGCGAGGCCGAACGGGCCTGGCGCCAGGCGGATGAAGTCGAGGTCCTGGGTGCGCTGGCTGACCGCGAGGCGCACCGCGTCGAGCACGTCCGGCGCGTAGCGCGCCATCTCCTCGATCAGGGTCGCGGCGGTGAACACGAACATGCCTGAATTCCACAGGTGCGTGCCGGACGCCACCATGGCGGCGGCGGCGGCGCGGTCCGGCTTCTCCACGAAGCGCACCAGCTCGTGCACGCCGGGCAGGCCGTCGAGCCGCTCGCCCAGCTCGATGTAGCCGTAGCCAGTCTCGGGCGCCGTCGGGTGCATCCCGAACGTCACCACGCGCCCGGCCCGCGCCGCCGCCACCGCCTGCGCCAGCAGCCGGTGCAGTGCCGCCACATCGGCGATGGCGCTGTCGGCGGCCATCATCCACAGCACCGCGCCGGGGTCCTGCTCCGCCACCAGCAACGCCGCCGCGGCGATCGCCGGCGCCGAGTTGCGCCCGACCGGCTCCAGCAGGATGCGCGCGTGCGGCGCCCCGGCGAGGCGCATCTGCTCCGCGACCAGGAAGCGGTGCTCGTGGTTGCACACCACCACCGGCTCGGCGAAGCCGGGGCCGATGCCGCGGCGCACCGTCTCGTCGATCATCGAGCGCTCTGTCACCAGCGGCCAGAACTGCTTGGGGAAGCTCTCGCGCGACACCGGCCACAGCCTTGTGCCGGAGCCCCCGGACAGGATCACCGGCACCACCAGGGAGGCGGGTGGCACGTCGCCCGAACCGTTGTCGGGAGCAGGCGGGGCGACCACGTGCGGAGCCATCACGTTCACGGCGTCTCTCCTGCGGGCAAGCCGAAGCTATAGTCAGGCGACCAGCCGGCTGTCCAACAACAATTGATCCGAAACGAACCTCACGCGGCCAGTGCCGGAGGTTGCGGAACGGCGGTCTGTCCCAGCACCCAGCCCTCCCATCGGCGCAGCCAGAAGTCATGTGGCGCCGCGGCCGGC
>CAXUHK010000084.1:0-18146 GCA_964250775.1 uncultured Acetobacteraceae bacterium
GGGCGGGGTCCCGCCGCTATCACCACCCCCCCCGCCGCCACCTGGCGCCCACCCCGCCTGGCCGGCACGACGGCCAAGCGGCCGGATATGCCCGGCGACCTGCCGCGCGTGGGTTTTGGCGCGCCGGAGCCTTGGTGGACCGAGCACACGCTGCGTCGTGCGGCGCCAGTGCCTGACCCGCCGGCTTCGCTGGCCGGCGATGCCTGGGTCGACGCGCTGCATCGGAACGGCGTGACGGCACTGCTCGGCGGCTATGCGGCCGGCGCCTTCACACCGATCGACGTGGTTGCGGCACTGCGCAAGCGCTGCGGCACCCATCCAAGCGGCACCGACGCGGTGTTGCGGCCGTCTGCCGGCGCCGAGGCGATGGCGGAAGACAGCTGCCTCCGCTGGCAGCAAGGACGGGCACGGCCGCTCGAAGGTGTGCCATTCGGGGTCAAGGACCTGATCGACGTAGCCGGTGAACTTGTCACTTGTGGCTCGTTCCACACCGGCGACCGTGCCGCCGCGGCCGATGCCACCGTCGTAGCGCGGTTGCGGGAGCAAGGCGCGATCCCGTTCGCCATGCTTGGCACCACCGAGTTCGCCTGCGGCTCGGCGCACAACCCGCGTTACGGGGCGGTCGGCAACCCGTGGGACCGCACCCGCTGGACCGGCGGCTCGTCGACCGGATCGGGTGCCGCGCTGGCGGCGCGGTTGCTGCCGCTGGCGCTGGGCACCGACACCGGCGGCTCGGTCCGGGTGCCGGCGGCGTGGTGCGGCATCACCGGGCTGAAGCCGACGCGCGGCCTGGTGCCGCGCACCGGCGTCGCCAGCCTGTCCTGGACGCTCGACCATGTCGGGCCGATGGCGCGCTCGGCACTCGACCTGGCGGCAGTGATGCCGTGCGTCGCCGGGCCGGACGGCGAGGACGGCTTGGCCGCCGGTGGTTTCCGACCGGGCGCGCGGGGTCTGGCCGGGTTGCGCGTGGGCGTTCCCGGCGGCTGGTTCGTTGAGCTGCAGGACGCCGCTGTGCTGGCGGCGTGGCGGGCGGCGCTGGAAGTGCTGGCCGGCGCCGGCGCCATCATGGTGCCGGTCGATCTCGGCGACGTCGCCCGCGCCCATTTTGACGGCTACGCCATCGTCATGGCGGAACTGGCCAGCCTGCAGGAACCGGAGCTGGAGCGGATGCAGCTGTTCGACGCCGGCACCTGCGCGCGCATCGAGACCGGCCGCACGCTGCGCGCGATCGACTACCTGCGCGCGCTGCGCCGGCGGCCGCTGGTGCAGCGCGCGGTGCTCGCGGCGATAGCGGATGTCGACGTGCTGGTGACCCCCGGCCTTGGCAGCGAGGCGGCGCGGCTGGACGACCTCACGGTGGAGGTGGACGGCGTGCGCCACCCGCTGCAGGAAGTGCTGCCGCGCAACACCATGATCTTCAACATGACCGGCCAGCCGGCACTGATGCTGCCGTCCGGCATGGGCCGTGGCGGCCTGCCGGTGGCCATCCAGGTGGTCGGCAAGCTGTTCGACGATGGCCTGGTGCTGGCGGTGGGCGCCGCATTCCAGCAACTCACCGCGCATCATCTCTCCGCGCCGCCAGAGCCATGATCGTGGACCGGCTGCCGCTCACCGTGCTCACCGGGTTTCTGGGCAGTGGCAAGATCTGGGCAGTGGCAAGACCTCGCTGCTGCACGCGGCGCTGGCCTCGCCCGCGCTGGCGGACACTGCGGTCATCAGCAACGAGGCGTGCGAGATGAGTCTCGACCACCTGCTCGTGCGGAGCGTGGCGGAGCAGGTGTTCCAGCTGCCGAGTGGCTGCCTGTGCTGCGTGCGCCGGGCCGACATCGTCGACAGCCCGCAAACCCTGCTGCGACAACGCGCGGAGGGCACGCTGCCGCCGTTCCGCCGCATGGTGATCGAGACTAGCGGCCTCGCCGACCCGGCGCCGATCCTGTACGCGCTTTTGGTCGAACGCAGGTTGGCGGAAACGGTGGCCTGCATCGATGGCTCTGCGCTGCACTCGGTGGATTACTCGCCCTGGAACGGGTGGCAGGTCGCGGTGTGGCCGAGCATCACCATCCTGCGCGGCAAGGTCATGGTCGAGGACGGCCAGTTCAACGGCGCGCTGGCGGATGGCGGCTTCATCCCGCGCCGCATCCCCGACGAGATCCGCGCCGGCGCCGCCGTTTAGCTGAAACGTCGCTTAGCTGAAATCCTGGGCCTCGCGCTTGCGCACCAGCTGCGACAGCGCCACCGCCAGCACCAGCGCGCCGCCGTAGAACAGGTTCTGCACGAAGGTCTGGATGCCGAGCATTGTCAGCCCAGTGATGCCGATGACCAGGAAATACACCGCGACCAGGGTGCCCCAGGCATTGAAGCGACCGGGCGTGATGCTGGTGGCGCCCAGGAACGCGGCGGCGAACGCCGGCAGCAGGAAGCTGGTGCCGGAGGTGGGATCAGCCGCGCCGATGGTGCCGGCATACATC
Source organism: uncultured Acetobacteraceae bacterium (assembly GCA_964250775.1). GTDB lineage: Bacteria > Pseudomonadota > Alphaproteobacteria > Acetobacterales > Acetobacteraceae > CAVRQM01. The sequence goes on from CAXUHK010000084.1 coordinate 2,469, forward strand.
ACGCCGGTCGCGGCGCTGATGACCCCGGAGGCAACCAGGCAGCCGAACCGAACCCGCTCGACGCGGATGCCGGACAGCCGCGACACCTCCCGCCCGCGGCCGACGAAGATCAGCTGCCGGCCCAGCGCCGTGTGCTCGAACATGTACCACAGCGCCACGCACAGCAGCAGCGCGTAGTAGAACGCCAGCGGGATGCCGAGCAGCCGCCGGCCGACCACCCAGTCGACCAGCGCGTTGTCGACCCCGCCGATGGTGTTCGACCCGCTAACCCACAGTACCAGGCCGTTGATGAACGTGCCGGTGCCGAGTGTCACGATCAGCGACGGGATGCGGAAATACAGGATGAAGCCGGCGTTGACGACGCCGATCACCCCGCCCGCCGCCAGCGCCACCAGCATGGCGGCCAGGATCGACCAGCCGTATTGCGTGTTCAGCACGGCGATCAGCATCGCCGACAGGGTCAGCGTGCTGGCGATCGAAAGGTCGAAGTCACCGGCGGTGAGCGGCACGATCAGCGCGAGGCTCAGCACCACCAGCACCGCTTGCGAACCCAACATGCTCGACAGGTTGCCCCAGCTCAGGAACGCGCGCGGCTCCAGCAGGCCGAACACGCCGGTCAGCAGGATCATCGCCGCGACCAGAGCCAACGCCTCGGCCAGCCGCGCCCAGCGGATCGGACGCCTGCCGCGCGTCGGAGTCGCCGCCACCTGGCTGATCGAAGGCGGGGCCGAGGGCGGCGCCTGGCTCATGCCGTCTCCTGCACCTGGCCGCCGGCGCTGCGCAGGCAGGCGGCGGCGATGCTGTCCTTGGCCACCGCGTTGCCGGTGAGCGTCTGCGCCACCCGGCCGCGGCCGAACACCAGCACGCGGTCGCAAAGCTGCGCCAGTTGCTCGGCATCGGTGCTGGCGACCAGGATTGCGGTGCCCCGCGCCGCCGCATCGCCGAGGGCCGCGAACAGGGTCTGCCGCGCGCCGACATCGACGCCCTGGGTCGGCTCGTCCAGCATCAGCAGCCGCGGCTCGGTCTGCAGCCATTTCGCCATCAGCACCTTCTGCGCGTTGCCGCCGCTAAGCGAGGACAGCTTGGCGCCGGGCAGGTTCGGCCGCACCTCGTAGCGCCGGCCCAGCGTCTCCGCGCGTTGCCCGATGCCGGCCCAGTCCAGCCCGAACCAGCGCCTGAACTCCGCCAGCACCGGCAGCGAGATGTTGTCGGCCAGCGACAGGCTGCCCACCCCGGCGGTGCCCAGCCGATCCGACGGCAGCAGCGCCAGCCGCGCGGCCATGGCGGCCCGCGGCGACATCGTTTGCAGCCGGCGCTCGGTGCCGTCGACGACGAGGCTGCCGCTCGACGCCGGCCGCGCGCCATGCAGCAGGTACGGCAGCTCGTCGAAGCCGGAGCCGATCAGCCCAGTCAGCCCGACCGTCTCGCCCTCATGGATGTCAAGATCGACGTCACGCAGGATGGCGCCACTGGCGCCGCGAACCGAGACGGCGACCGGGCGGGCGGCGGCGTCGCGGGCCGTGGCGTGGTACAGCCCGACGCTGCGGCCGATGATCAACTCCACGAACGCATCCGCGCTGGCCTCGCGCGATACCAGCGTGCCCGCCAGCCTGCCGTCGCGCAGCACGGTGGCGCGGTCGGTGATCTCGCGCACCTCGTCGATGTCGTGCGACACGAAGATCACCGCCGTCCCCGCGCGCGCCACCGCGCGCACCAGCGCGAACAGCTGCGCCACGCCGGCGCTTGGCAGGAACGGCGTCGGCTCGTCCAGCACCAGCACGCCGCCGCCCTGGGCAGCCGCCGGCGCGATGTCCTCGAACGCCCGCACGATGGCGAGCAGCGCCCGCTCCGCCTGCGGCAGGTTGGCGACCCGGGCGGCCGGGTCGATATCAAGGCCGAAGCGGGCAAACACGGCAGCGGCTCGCGCCCGTTCGCGCGACCAGGCGATCGCCAGGCGGCGCGAGGTGGCCAGCGTGCCAATGAGGAAGTTCTCGACCACGCTGAGCGAGGGGATCAGGCCGAGATGCTGGTGGACGAAGGCGATGCCGCGCCGCAGCGCCATGCCCGGCGGCATCGGCAACGGCGCCGACTCGCCGCCCATCAGCAACTCGGCTCCCGGTTCGGGATCGTGGAACCCTGCAAGAATTTTGATGAGTGTCGACTTGCCGGAGCCGTTCTGACCGAGCAGGCCGTGAACCTCGCCTGGCATCGCGTCGAACGCCACGTCGTCCAGCACCAGCGCGTTGCCGAAGCGCTTGGAGAGGTGGCGCAGCGACAACGCCGGCGCCTCTCCCGGAAAGCGCCGCGGCGGCGCGGTCATTCAAGCGACCAGAGCTTGCCGAAGCCCGCCACGTGCTTGTCGCCGTAACCCTGGTCGAAGGTGGCCGGCACGCCGGCGGTCTTGGCGTTGGCGGCGGAGAAGATGAACAGCGGCACGCCCAGCGTGTCGCTCACCGGCATCCCGCAAAGGTTGCGCATGTAGCCGTCCAGCGTCGCGCGGGCGATCCAGCCGAGGCTCTCGCCCACGTCCATCTCGACATCGCCGCGCCGCAGCATGTCGATGATGAACGGCGTGCCGTTGAAGGTGGCGATCTTCACCTTGCCGCGGTTGCCGGTCAGGGTCAGCGCCGGCAGCACGAACTGCGACATGCTGTCGTAGATCGGCACGATGTAGGTGATGGTCGGGTCGGCCAGCATCTCCGAGCGCACGATCGTGCCGATCTTGGTCGACCATTCCGGAACGGTGACGCCGACGTAGCGATGCTTGCAGCCGCCGGCGCACAGTCGGTCCAGCGTGTCGGCGAGTGCCACGGCATATGGCTTGGTCGACACCACGTCGTCGGAGCCGATGATCAGCACGTTGGCGCGGCCGGCGGTCTTCATCGCGATCCAGGCGCCGATCACCTGGCCGACCTCGTGGAACGGCAGCTTCAGCGTCACCGCGATCGCCGGGTCGGCCGGCTGCGAGGTGTCGGAGTAGTGCGAGGCGAACACCTTCAGCCCGGCCTTGTTGGCGTCCGCGACCTGCGGGCCGATCCCGGACGGGATGATGCCCGCCATCAGGTCGACGGCGTCGAACTTGTTGTTGATGGCGAAGGCCACGCCCTGCACCCACTCGGTCGGGCGGCCCTGGTTCTTCCACTGCTGGAAGGTGAAGCCGACCTGCTTGGCGACCTGCTGCATCGACGCCTCGATGCCGTCCACGAACGGGATCGAGCTTGACACCGGAATCGACAGCAGCTTCTTGCCGGCCATGCAATCGCGCGCCTTGAACGGCGGACCGGGCGGAGTGAATTCGGGAAGCTGCGAGTGCGCGTCGACAATCTGCCTGGCGGTTGTCAGATCGGGTGCCTGCGCTCCCGCCGCCGTGGCGGAGAGCAGCGACACGGCAAGCGCCGCAAAGACGAGAGGCGTGCGCATGGCAGGTTCCTTGCCGCCGTTCGCCGTGGGAACGCATAATCCGTGCCACTTGCGCTGGGCGCTTGTCCGAACTTATGCGTCAGCTGTCGCACGGCACTTGCCCAAAACCTGAGCGCGCTGGGCAGCGGCGGGGCAAACGGCTACCATCCCGCAGGGGGCGGATGGACACGCTGGCACATGATGGCGCCGAGATCGGGCGCGGCCGCACGGCGCGCTACCTGCGGCTGGCGCGCACGCTGCAGGATGCGATCCAGGCCGGCGCCTATCCGGTAGGCTCGCTGCTGCCGACCGAGATCGACCTGTCGGCCCAGCACGGCGTCAGCCGCCAAACCGTCCGCCAAGCCATCGGCCAGCTGCGCCAACTTAAGCTGCTCAGCGCCCGCAAGGGGGTCGGCACCCGGGTCGAGGCGCGCCACGCCGCGCGACGGTTCAACTACGCGGCGCTGTCGGCGACCGACCTGGTCGAGTTTGCCGAAGACACCGAGATGACCATCTAGAGTTCGGAGATGGTGCGCGCCCGGGGTCCGCTTGCCGCCGAGCTCGGCTGCCGCGCCGGCCACGCCTGGCTGCAGCTCGGCTGCATGCGGCGGTGGAGCGGCGAGACACGGCCGCTCTCCTGGGTGCGCATCTATGTGGATGCCGGCTTGGCCGCGACGCTGCAGCTGCCGCCGGTGCTGCGCAACGCGCTGTTCTTGCTGCTGGAGCGGCAGTCGGGCGAATCCATCGCCGAGATCCAGCAGGAGATTCGCGCCACCAACCTGGACGCGGCAATGGCCTTGCGGCTGGCCGGCGACGCGGCGCTGCAGATCACGCGACGCTACTTCGGCGGCGGCCAGCGGCTGATGATGGTGGCGGTGAGCACGCTGCCGTCCGACCGTTTCTTCTACTCGGTGTCGATCAGCCGCGACTGAGCAGCGTTGCCGAGCAGCGTTGCGGACCGGCTGGCATTCGCCTAAGTCCGGACATATGCGCGAGTTGATCGAGCAGCGACGCGGCACGGCCGGGTTGGCGGATACGCTGGCGATGGCCACCGCCTCGCAGATCATGGCGACCGCCGCGGTGCTCGCGTGTGCCGCGATCGCGCCCACCATGGCCGCCGACTTGAGCATCCCGGCTGGATGGATCGGCTATCAGGTGAGCCTGATCTACCTGTCCGGCACCTTCGCCTCGGCGGTCGCCGGCGGTCTCGTGCATCGTCACGGCGCGGCGCTGATGAACGCGGTGACGCTGCTGTGCGCCGGCGCGGGCACGCTGGCGCTGACCAGCGGCCGACCGGTGCCGATGGCGCTGGCGTCGCTGCTGATCGGTGTCGGCTATGGCTTCAACAACCCGTGTTCCTCGCACATGCTGCACCGGGTGACGCCGGACCGGCTGCGCAACCTGGTGTTCTCGGTCAAGCAGGCCGGGGTGCCGGTGGGCGGCATCGCCACCGCGCTGATGTTGCCGCCGTTGGCGGCCGTGTCCGGGTGGCGCGCGGCGCTGACGATGGCGGCGGTGCCGATGCTGCTGCTGGCGGCGGCGTTCGCGCTGGCGCGGGCGCGCTGGGATGACGACCGGGTGCCTGGCGCGCCGATCCTGCGCGCCATCCTGCGCGGCCAGCGCATGGTGATGTCGCGCCCGGACCTGCGCGCCCTGTCGCTGCTCGGGCTGCTGTACTCAGCCATCCAGCTCAGCCTTTCGGCCTTTACCGTCACCATGCTGGTGCATGATTTCGGCTGGTCGCCAGTGCGGGCCGGCACCGCCGCCGCGGGCGTGCAGGTGAGCGGCGCCGTCGGGCGCATCGTCTGGGGCGTCGTCGCCGACATCGTTCGCGCCGGGTTCCTGGTGCTGACGGCACTTGGCCTGGCGACCGCGCTGTGCTGCGCGGCGCTGCTGCTGGGCGGACGCCTGCCACCGCTGGCGGTGGTGGCGGTGCTGTGCGCGATGGGCGCCTGCTCGATCGGCTGGAACGGCGTGCTGCTGGCCGAAACCGCCCGGTTGAGCCCGCCCGGCGCCGGCACGCTGACCGGCGAGGTGCTGGTCTACGTGTTCATCGGCGTGGTGATCGGACCGTCCAGCTTTGCGGCGCTGTACAGCTACCTGGGAACCTGCAGCGAGACGTTCGGCGCGTTCGGCGCGTTGGCCCTCGGCGGCGCGGCGCTGGCGACGTTGGGCCACCGTGCCCAGCGCGCCGCCGGCCGATCCTAGATCAGCTGCTTCAGCGCCGCCGCCGCCGTCAGCGCGCGGCGATCGGTGAAACGCGGTCCCGGTGAGGGTGACGCCGACCGGCAGCCGGTGCGCGCCGACTCGGCGCCGATCACGTCCTTGATGCCGATCGGAATGCCGTGCAGCGGACCGGACGGCTCGGCGTTGTCGCGTTCGCGGGTACGCCGCAGCGACCTGGCGGCATCCAATCGGACCCAGGCCCGAACCTGCGGTTCACGATGCTCAATGTGTGCCAGGCACGATCGCAGCAGCGTCTAGCAGTCCAACGTACCGGCCCGATCCGTGCCGCCGCGTCGGTGGCGGTCAGCCGGTGCGGCGGCGGGCTTGATGCGATGTCCACGCACTGGAAAGGCTACTCGCCGATGGCATCCATGTCGAGACTTGTGCAGGATGAACCATCCAGGAGGCGCGTATGCCGGACGATCTCGCCGAGAACTACCACCGCGCCTACAACAACCGCATCGGCTACGGGCGCGCGCCCGCGCTGATCCTGGTCGATTTCGTGCAGGCGTATTTTGATCCCGGCTGCGAGTTGTTCGCCGACGTGCAAGGCAGCCTGGAGTCGGCGCTGCGCATCCGCACGGCGGCGCGGGCGGCGGGATTGCTGATCATCTACACCAAGGTCGTCTATCACCGCGCCGCGCTGGACGGCGGCCGCTTTTTCCAGAAGGCCAAGCCGCTGCACAATTTCCTAGAGGGCAGCCCAATGGGGCGCTGGCCGAACGGGTTGGCTCCGGCGGATGATGAGTTGGTGATCTCCAAGCAATATCCGAGTGCGTTCTTCGGCACCTCGCTGGCGGCCACACTGGTCGCGCGCGGCATCGACTCGCTCATCATCACAGGTGTCACGACCAGCGGCTGTATCCGCGCCACCTGCGTCGATTGCTGTTCGCACGGCTTCATCCCGATCGTGGTGGCCGATGCGTGCGGCGACCGGCACGCCGCCCCGCACGCCGCCAACCTGTTCGACATGAATGCGAAGTACGGCGACGTGGTCAACGAGGGCGATGCATTGTCGTATCTTGGCACCTTGCCGGCGCACCAGGCTGGGCCGGCGCACGAGGCTGGGCCGGCGCACGAGGCTGGTTGAGCGTTAATTCCCGCTCCCCTCAAAGGTTCCATGCAGAGACGAACGGATGTCGGTGCCGCCATGGCGCGGCCACTTCGGGTTGTGCCGAAACCGGAACAGCGTCGCTTCCGCGCCGAAGCCGCCGAGTATCACCCCCGATCGGCAGTCCCGCCGCATTCCAGTGCAGCGGCAGCGTGATCGCCGGGTTGCCGGTGGCGTTGCAGACCCAGCTCACCGGGTTGAACTGCCACAACCCCTGGAAGAACTCGTCGCTGTTGTCGATGTCGGCATTCATGTATCCAAGCGCGGCGGCGGCTTTGCGATCGTTGGCGTCAGCCAAACGTCGTGGTCTCCAAAAAGCGGGTGAACTGGCGCGTGACGGTGTTTACCTTGTCGACGTCGCGCAGGTACTCGACGCACCCGACCTTCGACTGCTCCCACAGTCAAAGATTGTTGCGCCCCAGCAGGTTCACCACGGGTTTCTGGCCAGTCGCCGTGGTGTGCTCCTTCACCGCGTGGCCAACGTCGGCGGCGAAGAAAGTCGTGAACGCGTCAAGCAGCAGGGGCCAGTCGTAGGCCGGGGAGATTTCCTCAACCTGATGTCCGAGGTCGGCGCGCAGGCGTGCGGCGATGGCCACGGCGGCTTCGGCATTCGGATGGAAGCGCTGGCCGCGCGCAGCGCGCAACGCCACGCCGATGCGGAGGCGCCTGGCATCGGCGCCGACCTCCGCCAGGAATTGGGCCGCGCGGATAGAGCCTGAGCAGGCTGGCACGACAAAGCCATCAGTGTGAGAGGCTGCGAAAGCCGGCTTAGATCGCCAGCGTTAGCTGTTGGTTCGCCGGCGTCTCCTCGGTGCTCAGCGACGACATGGCGACGCCGAGCAGGCGCACGCCGTACCGGCAGCAGCGGCGCGAGCAAATCGAGCGCGGCGCTTTCCAGCACCGCCACGCTCGGCACGAAGTCGCCAAAGGACCGGCTGCGCGCGATCTGCTGGAAGTCGGCATACCTCACCTTCAGCGTCACGGTCCGGCCGCGCGTGCCCAACCGCTCGCAATGCTCCCACACCTTCTCGGCCAACGGGCGCAGCTGCCCACGGATGGCGGCCAGGGCGGTCAGGTCCTCGGAAAAGGCGTTCTCGGCGCCGACCGACTTGCGGATGCGGTGAGCCCGGATGCTGGTCCGGATCGCCTTGGCGATCTGCGTCGCCGTAGCGATGCTCTGCAGGTTCTCGGTGACGTCGAGGTAGGCCTCGTCCAGCGACAGCGGCTCGATAATGGGCGTGTGCTCGGCGACAACGGCGCGGATCTGCTGTGACACCGCCTTGTACACGCCGAAGCGTGGCCGGACGAAGATCAGCTCAAGGCATTTCCGCCGCGCCATGATCCCGGACATGGCCGAGCGCACGCCGAAGCGCCGGGCCTCGTAGCTCGCCGCGGTCACGACGCCGCCCTCGCGCGAGCCGCCAACCGCGCCGGGCTTGCCGCGCAGGGCCGGGTCGTGCTCTTCCACGGAAGCGTAGAAGGTATCCATGTCGATGTGGATGACCTTGCGTCGATGCTGCTGCGGCTCGGCTGGCAGCTCTGGAGCCGGGGTAGGAGCGCCCAACACGGGGAGGAGATTACCAGCCCAGGACGGGGCCGCGCATGGGTTTTCCTTTCCGCTCACCCTGTTGTCCGGCGTGGCGTCCTGGCCCGCGCCGGCTTACCCTTGGCGCCATGTGTGGTCGCTTCGCCCTGTCCATGACGCCAGCCGACCTCCCAGGAGTGTTCGGCACCCGCAACGCTGTGCCGAACTTCGCGCCCAATTGGAGCCTGCCGCCCAGCCAGTCGGCGCGCGTGGTGCGGCACAATCCCAAGAACGGCGAGCGCAGCCTCGACGTGCTGCGCTGGGGCCTGATCCCGCACTTCGAGCGCGATCCGGCCCACGCTCGCATGCTCAACAACGCCCGGGCCGAGACTGTGGCGAAGCTGCCGAGCTTCCGAGGCGCCTTCGCGGCGGTCGTGTCCCGGGTGGTGGTGTAGGAGCGGTGCTCCTGAGCAGCGCTCCTACACCACCACCCGGGACACGACCCGTTTTCACGCCGCTGGGCCTTGTGCCCCCAGGAGGCCCTGAACCAACACCTCTGTCACCAGGGGCCATTCTGGGTCAGGTGAGGGCTGGGATGCGAGCTCGGTCGTAAGAGCGCACGCGCGTCTGGGCCAGCGGCGTTCGTGTTTCGCAGACGCTCCAGACTGTGTGGAAACCTTTGGCCGGCTTGGGCGCAGATTTGGTAGTCTTTGGGCATGCATCACATTGAATGCTGCGAACGCGATCAGAGCCAACTCCTCCCGGCCCGTGTCGACGACTACGTGCATGCTGAGAACCCAGTCCGGTTTGTCGACGCCTTCGCGGACGGGCTGGATCTCGGAAAGGCCGGGTTCGCGCGGGTTAATCCCAAGCTGACGGGCCGACCCGGGTACGACCCTGCCGACCTGCTGAAGCTCTACATCTACGGGTATCTGAACCGGGTCCGGTCCAGTCGACGTCTTGAGGCCGAGACCCATCGCAATCTAGAGGTGATCTGACTGGTGCGCGGTCTGCGGCCTGACTTCAAAACCATTGCAGGCTTCCGGCGCGACAGTCGTTCTGCTTTCAAGGCAGTGTTCCAGGAATTTGTGCGGCTTTGCCGCAAGCTGGACTTGTATGGTCGCGAACTGGTCGCGGTCGACGGCACCCGGCTGAAGGCAGTTACTAACTCGGCGAGCAAATAGGTATCAGCTCCAGGTTCCTTGGGCTACTGTCTCACCATGGCCATCGAGCGCGACTTCCGCAGACTTTCCCCTGCCGCACAAGCTGAGTTGCGGCGTGTCGCGGTCAACCTGGTGCTGTCCGGCAGGAGCCGGATCGAGGCCGCACACGCTGTGGGCGTCGACCGCCGCTTTGTCGGCAAGTGGGTGCAGGCCTTCGAGGCCCTGGGCGAGGCGGCCCTGACGGGTGGCCGGCGTGGGCGGCCGCCTGGCGAGCAGAAAGCGCCGGGCAGTCGGCAGCAGGCGACGATCCGGCGCCTGATCCAAGGAGGGTGCCCGGACCGGTCGGGACTGCCGTTTGCGCTTTGGACGCGCCAGGCCATAGGTGAACTGGTTGCGCGCAAGACCGGCGTCCGGCTGTCGCCGCGGGCGATCGGGGGCTATCTGGCGGCACGGGGGTTCACGCCGCAAAGGCCGATCAGGCGGGCCACCGAGCAAGATGCCGCAGCAGTTCAGGCATGGCTGACCCACGATTATCCGGCAATCGCGGCACGCGCTCGCCGCGAGGGCGCCGAGGGTCACTGGTCTGACGAGACCGGCGTGTCGAACCAGGCCAACTATGGCCGCAGCTTCGCGCCTGCGGGCCAGACACCGGTCATCTTGCGTCCTGCGACTCGGTTCACCCAATCGATGATCTCCAGCCTGACCAACCGCGGCGCGCTTCGGTTCATGATCTACGACGGTGCGCTAAATGCCGCGCCGTTTCTCACGTTCCTCCGCCGCCTGATCCAGGGTGCCGAGCGCAAGCTGTTGGTGATCGTGGACGATCTCCGTGCGCGCCGGGCCAGGATGGTGGCCGCATGGGCGGCGGAGAACGCCGACCGGATCGAACTGGTCTACCTGCCGCCCTAGGCGCCGGAGCACAACCCGGACGAGTATGTGAACAACGACGTCAAGCAGGCGATGGGAACCAGCGCCACGCCAAGTGGGCGCGGCACATGCGCGGCCTGCAACGACGCCCGGACAAGGTCAGACCGTTCTTCCTTGCACCAGATGTGCTGTATGCAGCCTAACCAAGGCTGCTACCTATTTGCTTTCCGAGTTAGTAAAAGGCCCCGCTCTGGAGCAATGCATCCATCCCCTCTGATTCCTACTCCGTCGCACCCAACGTTACGCGGCCTTTTTCGAACGGCCATGGCTTTACACTAACCCAAAGAAAAACGTGCTGGCGATCCCGTCCACCATCGTGACGAGGAGATCAGCACACCCAAGAGCTTGGCCGGGCCTGGCTTGTCAGTCGCAGCCTGGGCTTCCCGTGGTTGCGGTTGCGTCCTCGAAGGTCAATGCCCGCCGACGGAGGTTGCTCGGTTCTGATCTGAACGACGTGCCGAAACACCGGGCGCGGTCCGAAGGCCGGCCGCTGCTGTTGGCAGCGGCGGTCCGGTGAAGGATGTTCGGTGCAGGATGGACTCTAACGACCAATCCATCCCGGAGGCGATGCCATGAGCAACCGGAGCCCACCACCGCGTGACCCCGCGAGGCAGTCTGTGCTGCCCGGTCTTGGCTCGTCGCCGGCTAAGTCGCCGGCTGGAATGACCGTCGCAGCCGAGGATCGAAGTCAGGAAGTCTGGGTCGACCGCCTGCGTCTGGCCCTGGCGGAGCGGTCCGCGGAGGCGCGCGGCATCGCCGAGGAGGCGCTGCGCGCCGGGCTGGTCAACCCGGAGCTGCTGCTGCTGGCGGCGCTGGCAGCCCTGGCCGAGACGCTTCCCGAGCGCGCGCTCGTGCTGCTCAAGCGCTACGGCAAGCGCTATGGCCCAGGCAAGCCGGCCATCCTGCTCACCGGCCTTGCCGTCGCCCAGCAGGGACACTTCACCCGCGCCTGGGTCATGCTGCAGGAAGCGGGGCTGCACACCGGTCGTGCGGCGCTGTCCTGGTTCGTCGGCGACGACATCATGGAGGAGTGGCTTTATGCGCAGCTGCACCGGCTCAGGGGGCAGCAAGCGCGACCTCCAGGACGAGTGCCGACACCGTTGCCGAGGCAGCCACGCACCATTGCCACTTCTTCCCCGCTTCCGTTTCGTCCTGCCACGCTCGTTTCCATCCAAGCTCCGGCCGTCCAGCCCGCTCCTGCTCGCAAACCCAAACATCCCGCCTCCATAGCCGGACCCGTGTTGCCGGGGATTGCCGACCTGCCGCGGCTGGAGGCGCGCTTCGATATGGCGTTCGAGATCACCAACGCCGAGGCGATCGAGATCGCCGGCTCCGAGGCCAGCTCCGACCCGGCCGCGTTCCGCCTGCGCGCCGAGCTGGTCAGCCTCAGCCTGATCGAGGGCTTCGACGAGTTGCTTTGCCTGCCGGCGCTGCGGGGCGTGGAAGCACACTGGTACCAGGTCGAGACCGTGCGCAAGGTGCTGAAGCAGTATCGCGGCCGGGTGCTGTTGGCCGACGAGGTCGGGCTCGGCAAGACGGTCGAGGCTGGGATGGTGCTGAAGGAGTATGCCTTGCGCGGCATGGCCGAACGCATCCTGATCCTGGTCGCGGCCGCCCTGGTCGGGCAGCGGCGCGACGAGATGGCGGCCAAGTTCGGCATCGACTGCGCCACCAGCCACGACGCGCTCCTACGCAGCGACCCGGAGCGTTTCTGGGCGCAGCCGCGGGTGATTGCCTCGATCGCCGCCGCACGCCGCAAGGACCATGCGGGTCTGCTGACCGGGTTGGACTACGACGTGGTGGTGGTCGACGAGGCGCACCAGCTGCGCGACCAGGCAAGCGCCAGCTATCGCCTGGTGAACAGCCTGCAGAAACGTTTCCTGCTGCTGCTGTCGGCGACGCCGGTGCAGAACAGCCTATTCGAGCTGTACAACATGCTGACCTTGCTGCAGCCCGGCATTTTCAAGACGCCCAGGGAGTTCCGCGCCGCCTACATGGTCCCGGGCAAGCCGCGCGAGCCGGCCAACCGGGAGCGACTGCGCGACCTAATGCGCGGCGTCATGGTGCGCAACACGCGCGCGCTGGCCGCTTTGCGCATGCCGCGCCGGCACGCCTCCACCCTGCGCGCCGTCCCGGACGCGGCGGAGGCGGCCTGCTACGCCGAGCTGACCACGCTGGCGCGCGAAATGGCAGCCAATGCGGGTGGACCAGACGGGGGTGCAGCGGGCGGGAGTGCGTCAGGCAGCCGGGCGCCACACCGCTTGTCCGTGCAGCACCTGCTGAGTGCGGCAGGGTCCTCGCCGGCGGCATCGGCCGCTGCCATCACGCGCTTCGCCGAGCGCCATCCGGAGGACGCACGTTGGCCGGCCCTTCTCGACCGCACCCGAGCCATCGGCGCCGGCGGCAAGGAAGCCGCCCTGATGCGGCTGCTGGCGCAAAACCCGCCCGAGAAGAAGCTGGTGTTCGTCCATCACCGTGACAGCTTGGCCCGCCTGACCGAGCGGTTGCGACGCGACGGCACGCCGTTCGTGACGTTCTCGGGCGACATGACCGACCCGCAGAAGGACGCGGCGTTCCGCGACCACGTGCCTCTGCTGCTGTGCACGGAGTCGGGCGGCGAAGGGCGAAACCTGCAGTTCTGCAATACGCTGGTCAACTTCGACATCCCGTGGAACCGCCCGGGCTGGCCGACCTGGCGATCGCGGCGACGGCCGCGAGCCGGGGCTACACGGTGCTGACCCGCAACCTGCGGCACTTCCAGACGCTCGCAGTGCCGGCCCATGACCCGTTCGACAGCCTGCCGCCAGTGGCCGCATGACCGACGATAGAGGCAAGCCTGAGGTTCTCGAGCCGCGCATCTGGCGTGCCCGCTGGCCAAGCCGTCGCTCTCATTGAACGTTCAGATTTTGCCGTGAGCTTCTACGAGCGAAGTCGGCTCATGATCCCACCCTCAGCCGGCGCGCCGGCGCCGCATTTCGGGCAGCGTTCGCAGTGGCATGCTCGACAGAACGTGCGGCCGCAGCCTGGGCAGGGATCCAGGGTCGCCGGGACCACGATGTGTAGCTGGTCGTCGCACACCAGACGCGGCCGCTCCGCGGAGGCGCTCCACTCGCACAGCGGCGCCTCCAACCGGCGCGCCAGCGGGTTCCAGTCCAACTGGATGATGCGGTCCGCCTTGCGTCGGCGGATCTGCGCCGTGAAGCGCTGCACCGGCATCACCAGCTCCAGCGTCTGCACCCACTCGACCGTCACCCGGGTCGCGTACTGCCGCGCGAGGTCGTCGAGCTTGGCACGGTATTCGCGCCCGACCGCCTCAGCCCGCTGCTCTTCGCGGCGGCGACGCGGGTCGCCGTCGGCCAGCGCGATGGCCCGACGCATTGCCTCACGGTGCAGGTCGTTGTGGTAGGCGTGCAGCCAGTCCTGGTCGCGGCCGAGGCGCCGGCGAAGCGCCTTGACGAACGGCGCCAGGGCCGTCTCCACCCGGGGCGGCAACGCCCGTGCGACCAGGGCGAGCAGGCGCGCCCGGTCCCAGGGTGCGGGCAGCGCGGCTTCGTCCGGTAGCACCGCATCGAGCCCGCTCTCGCCTGGAGCAGGCTCACCGGCGGCCGCGTCGAGTGCAGGGGACAGCCCTGCCAGCACCGCGTCGGGTAGAGCGCCGGTGGCGAGGTTGACGCCCAGGCGCAAGGTGAAATCACGTTTGTCGTCCGACATCGCAGAGACGCGGAAATCCAGCACCAGGGTGCGCGTCCAGGCCGGGCTCACGTCGAGCAGCCGGAATGTCGCGTTGTCGAGCACGAGTTCCTGGTCAAGCAGCCCCTCCGGATCGCCAGGCGCCCTGGATGGGGCGGACAGGACCCGCCGCGTCCAGCGGCCTTGCGGACCGAGCACCCGGGCAAAGCGGTCGAGCCAGTCGCCTTCCAGGCCCACCCGCTGCGCGCCTGATGGCAGCGTGCCGCCAAATCCGAGACGGGACAGCTCGCCGAGCCCCAGGCTCTGCTGCACCGGACGCGGCGCCAATATTTCCAGCCCCTCGGGCTCGACCGCCTCGACCAGCGCGCCCTCGTGCCGTAACAGCTCGGCCACGAAGCCCTGCATCCGGCTCTGCGCGCATGGCTCCTGTCGTGCGGAGCGGGAGCGGGCGCGCCCGGTCCGCGATCAGGCGGCATCGAGCTCGTTGCCGAACAGCGCCTCGTCAAGCTGCTTCACCCCATCATACTGTCGCCGGGCGGCGTGCAGTTGGCCCTCAAGCCGGGCGAAGGCATCAGCGCGGCCTTGCTCGGTGCTCTGCAGCCAGGCGTCGAGCACCAGGGTGGAGAACTCGCCCTCTTCGTCGACCTCGCCCAGGATCGCACCCACCTCGCCGACAACCAGCTCGAACATGTTGATCTTCTCGTCGAGGATGCGCAGCACCGCGTCCTCGATCGTGCCGGCGGTGACGAGGTTGAACACGAACACCTCGCGCGCCTGGCCGATGCGGTCGATGCGCCCGATGCGCTGCTCGATGGCCATCGGGTTGCCCGGCGCCGCGCGCCAGGTCGGACAGCCTGGCCACCGGCAGGTCTAGCGGCAGGATGCGGGAGCTGTAGAGATGCAGCAGCGTCTCCAGCCACTCGCCCAGGCGATCCGCCTTGCGGGTGGCTCCGGTGCGCCTTACCTTGGCGATCCCGTCTTCCACTTCGGCCACGGTGATCGTCGACAAGTACAAGCACTCACTGTGGCGTTCCATCCAGGCGACCAGGTCAGGCGCCGGCTGCGCCTTGGTGGGCGCTCCTGCCAAAAGCACGTTGGTGTCGACCAGGTACACGCCTCAAAGCCCCACTTCGCGAAGTGCCCCCGAATCTCTGTCCGGCAGGTCGTCCGGTCCGAGCGGGGCGGCCATCAGTAGGCGGCCGAACGATGGCACCCGGGACAGCCGCTCCCAATCCTCGAAACTGACCACCACGGCTTCCCGGCGGCCGTGCCGGGTGATGATGGACGGCTCTCCCCGACGCGCCTGATCGATCACTGCCGAAAGCGTCGCCTTGGCGTCGCGCAGTTGCAGTTCACGCATCCCAACCTCCTGTGACCACAGTAGTCATTATCATGCCGCCTCACTATTCCTGCAACTCGGTGCAGGGCGACCGGCGGCAGAGTAGGTCGTTGCATCCCGCACGCGCAGCAGCCGACATACCCTTTGTCTCGCATGTTGATGGCATCATTGCCTGCCCAGTTCCGGACCATTCCATCAAGCGACATCAGGAACCCGTCCAGGGGCGACACTGAGAACCCAGCCCCCTTGTAAGTCGGCGGTGATGTCTGCGATGGCGATTGCAGGCACCGTGGCGGTG
>CAXUHK010000085.1:0-2979 GCA_964250775.1 uncultured Acetobacteraceae bacterium
GCCGGGCGCGCGCCCGCCCCCGCCGGGGGGGGGGGGGGGCCGCGCGGCGCGCCGGCAGCACGAAGGCGAACAGCGCCAGCAGGTCGAACGCGGCGGCGTCCGGCAGCCGCAGCCTGCGCAGCGTCGCCGGCGCGTGGACCAGCAGCGGCGGCGGCAGGTCGCGCAGCGACCGGGCCGCTTCGTCGAGCGGCAGGTCGAGCAGCTCGCCGTCCGCGGTGAGCACCGCCGCGCGGCCGGTGCCGGCGACCACGGCCGGGACGGCTGGCAGTGCGATGCGGGAGGGCATCATGGCAGTATAGGAGAAGCCGGCGATTGACCAAGCCATCCCCCGTTCATAGCTTGCGCCATCATGCCAACCTCCATTTCCGCAACGAATATCCCGAGGTCCTGGCCGTTCGAGGAGGCGCGGAAGGTGGCGTCGCGGCTGGCCGCCTCGGGCAAGGACCGCGCCCTGTTCGAGACCGGCTACGGCCCGTCCGGCCTGCCGCACATCGGCACCTTCGGCGAGGTCGCGCGCACCAGTTGGGTGCGCCACGCGTTCGGCGCGCTGACCGGCCTGCCGTCGCGCCTGCTGGCGTTCAGCGACGACATGGACGGGCTGCGCAAGGTGCCGGACAACGTGCCCGACCGGGCCATGCTGGCGGAGTTCATCGGCCGGCCGCTGAGTAGGGTGCCCGACCCGTTCGGCACCCACGAGAGCTTCGGCGCGCACAACAACGCCCGGCTGCGCGCCTTCCTCGACCGTTTCGGCTTCGAGTACGAGTTCGCCTCCTCGACCGAGTACTACGCGTCCGGGCGGTTCGACGCGGCGCTGCGGCTGGTGCTGGAACGGCACGCCGAGATCGTGGCCGCGGTGCTGCCGACGCTGCGCGCCGAGCGCGCCGCCACCTACTCGCCGATCCTGCCGATCCACCCGCGCACCGGCATCGTCATGCAGGTGCCGATCGAGCGCATCGACACCGAAGCCGGCACCGTCGCCTGGCGCGACCCCGCCGATGGCGCCTGGTTCGAGACGCCGGTGGCGGGCGGCGGCTGCAAGCTGCAATGGAAGGCCGACTGGGCGATGCGCTGGCAGGCGCTCGACGTCGACTACGAGATGTCGGGCAAGGATCTGATCGACAGCGTGCGGCTGTCCGGCAGGCTGTGCCGCATCCTGGGCCACCCGCCGCCGGCCGGCCTCACCTACGAGCTGTTCCTCGACGAGCACGGGCAGAAGATCAGCAAGAGCAAGGGCAACGGCCTGTCGGTCGACGACTGGCTGCGCTACGCTCCGGCCGAGAGCCTGGGCCAGTTCATGTTCAACCAGCCTACCCGCGCCAAGCGGCTGTTCTTCGACGTGATCCCGCGCGCCGTCGACGAGTACCTGGGCAACGCCGAGAAGGCGCGCGCGCAGCCGGAAGCCGAGGCGATGGCCAACCCGGCCTGGCACATCCACGCCGGGCACGTGCCGGATTCGGCGCACAGCCCGCTGTCGTTCGCCATGCTGCTCAACCTCGCCAGCGTGGTGAACGCCGAGCAGCCGGAGGTGCTGTGGGGCTTCATCGCCCGGTACGCGCCCGGTGCCACGCCGCGGACGCAGCCGTTCCTCGACCGGCTGGCGGCGCACGCGGTCGCCTACTACCGCGACCGGGTGCGGCCGGCGCGCCGCGTGCGCGACCCCGCGCCGTTCGAGCGCGAGGCGCTGCTCGACCTGGCCGCCAGCCTGCGGGCGCTGCCGCCCGCCAGCACCGGCGAGGATATCCAGAACGGCGTCTACGCCGTGGGCAAGCGGCATCCGTTCCCCGAGCTGCGCGCCTGGTTCGGCTGCCTCTACCAAGTGCTGCTGGGCCAGGACGAGGGGCCGCGCTTCGGCCAGTTCGCGGCGCTGTACGGCGTTCCCGAGACGGTGGCGCTGATCGAGGCGGCGCTGTCGCGCGACCCCGTCGCCGATGCGGCCTGACAAGCCGGCCGGCCGGCGCGGCGCCTGGCGCCGCTACGCCCGACACCTGCCGGCCGCCCTCGGCGCGGCGCTGCTGATCGGCGCCGTCTATGTGGTGCAGAAGGAGTTCCGCAACCTCAAGGTGGACGACATCGAGCGCGCGTTGGGCGCCATCCCGCGCCGCTCGCTGCTGCTCTCGTTGACCTGGACCGTGGCCTCGTACGGGTTGCTGACGCTGTACGACCGGCTCGGCACCATCTACGCCGGCAACGTGGTGAGCTACGTCCGGGTCGCGTTCGCCTCGTTCTGCGCCTACGCGCTGTCGCACAACCTGGGCTTCGCCGCGGTGTCGGGGGCCGCGGTGCGCTATCGGCTGTACGCGAGCTGGGGCCTGGCGCCGGCGCAGATCGCCCGCGTGGTGGCGTTCTGCAGCCTGACCTTCGGCCTGGGCGGCATGGTGCTGGGCGGCGCCATCCTGTTCACCGAGCCACATGCGGTGCCGTTCTTCGGCCAGCATTTGCCGCCCTGGGCGCTGTACGCGATCGGGGCGGCGATGTGGGCGGTGGTCGCGGCCTACGTCACGGTCTCGCGCATCCTGGGCACGCTGCACCTGTTCGGCCACACCATCGAGCTGCCGCAGTGGCGCATGTCGGTGGCGCAGGTGGCGCTGGCCTCCGCCGACGTGGCCTTCACCGCAGCGATCTTCTACGCGCTGCTGCCGCACATCAACGGGCTGACCTACGTGCGGATGCTGGCGGTCTACCTCAGCAGCTACACGGCGGGGTTGGTCGCGACGGTGCCGGGCGGCCTCGGCGTGTTCGACGGGGCGATGCTGTTCGGCCTGTCGCCCTATCTGGAAGCGCCGGTGATCGTCGGCGCCACCCTGATGTTCCGGCTGTTCTACTACATCATCCCGCTGTTCCTGGCCGGCAGCCTGTTCGCCGGCAACGAGCTGGTGGTGCGCGGCCGCGCCGTGCGGCGGCCGAACGCGGCCCCGCGGCCGCGCTGGAGCGCGCCGGACGTCGCCGGCGCCGCCCCCCCCGGGGCGGGCGCCAGGGGCG
>CAXUHK010000085.1:2989-8778 GCA_964250775.1 uncultured Acetobacteraceae bacterium
GCCCCCCGGGCCCCCCCCCCGGGGGGGGGGGCGCGCGCCGGGCGGGGCGGGCAGACCCCCTCGGCACCGCGGCCGCGCTGGAGCGAGCCGGACTTCGCCGTCGCCGCCGCGACCGGGGCGGTCGCCATGTGCGGGGCGCTGCTGCTGAGCTTGGGCGTGCTGGAACGGCAGCCGGAGTTGAGCTGGATCGACTTCGGCTTCGCCACGGTGGCGCTGCAGGCCAGCGAGTTCCTGCCCTCGCTGATCGGCGCGGCCCTGCTGGTGCTGGCGGTGGCGCTGTCGCAGCGGGTGACGCTGGCCTGGGGCGCCACCATCCTGCTGCTGGTGGTGGCCGCGGTGCTCGCGGTGGCGCAGCACCAGCCGAGCTGGATCCCGCTGGTGTTGGTGCTGGCGGCCTTGCTGGTGCTGCCGTACCGCAGCGCGTTCTACCGCCACGCCAGGCTGATCAGCGGCACCACCCTGCACGCCTCGGTCGCGGTGCCGCTGTTCACGCTGCTGACCTGCGTGGTGGCGCTGGCCTCGTTCCAGCGCCACGTCCGCTGGCTGGGCGACAGCAGCTTCTGGAAGGTGATCCTGTCGCCCGACGTGCCGAACGCGACCCGCGCCTCGGTGGCGCTGGCGGTGGGCTTGGGCCTGGTGGCGCTGTGGCGGCTGCTGCGCCCGGTGCGGGTCGGCTGGCTGACCTGGGGCGGCGAGGCGCGCCGCCGCTACGCCGAACTGGGCGACCTGCCGCCGGCCGGGGCGGACGGCGTGGTCTGGGGCGAGGCCGAGCGCGCGGGCATCGCGTTCCGCCGCATCGGCCGCGTCATGCTGGCGCTGGGCGATCCTGTAGGGGCAGCCGGCGACCGGGTCTCGGCGGTGTGGCGACTGCGCGACCTGGCGCATCAGGAAGGGCTCGGCCCGGCGGTGTGGGGCGCCAGCAGCGAGCTGCTCAAGGTCTACGCCGACCTTGGCCTGGCGGCGCTGCCGCTCGGGCCGGACGGGCTGCCCGGCGGCCGGGAGACGGCGCCCCCCGATCGCCGCCGCTACCTGGTCTGCGTCGCCGAGCGCGACCTGCCGGCGCTGCTGCCGCTGCTGCCCGAGCTGGCGCGGCGTCGGGCGCTCCCGGCGCCGGTTTGAGAGGTCGCTGCAACGGCGCAACTTAACCCAGGGCTCGCGGCTTGTAGCCCGCGTCCCAACTCGGAGAGATCGATAGTGTCAGCCACGACCGCTTCGTCGCCGCGCATCCGCGAGGGCCTGCCAAATCCGCTGGGCGCCACCTGGGACGGGTTGGGCGTCAACTTCGCGCTGTTCTCGGCCAACGCCACCAAGGTCGAGCTGTGCCTATTCGACGCCGACGGCACCACCGAGACCGCGCGCGTCGAGCTGCCCGAATACACCGACGAGGTGTGGCACGGCTACCTGCCCGACGCGCGGCCCGGCATCGTCTACGGCTACCGCGTCCACGGCCCATACGCGCCCGAGCAGGGCCACCGCTTCAACCCCAACAAGCTGCTGGTCGACCCGTACGCCCGCGCCCTGGTCGGCACGCTGAAATGGGACCCGGCGGTGTTCGGCTACACCCAGGGCGACGAGGCCGAGGACCTGTCGTTCGACGAGCGCGACAGCGCCCCGTTCATGCCGAAGTGCCGCGTCATCGACCCGGCCTTCACCTGGGGCCGCGACCGCAACCCGCGAGTCGCTTGGGAGCGCACCATCTTCTACGAGACCCACGTCAAGGGCTTCACCATGCGCCACCCGGCGGTGCCCGAGGCGCTGCGCGGCACCTATGCCGGCCTGGCGGTTCCGGAGATCGTGGACCACATCCGCGGCCTCGGCGTCACCTCGGTCGAACTGCTGCCGATCCACTACTTCGTCGACGACGACTACCTGGTCGAGAAGGGCATGGTGAACTACTGGGGCTACAACAGCCTCGGCTTCTTCGCCCCCGCCCCGCGCTACGCCACCGCCGGCGTGCGCTCCCCGGTGAGCGAGTTCAAGGAGATGGTCGCCCGCCTGCACGACGCCAACATCGAGGTGATACTCGACGTGGTGTACAACCACACCGCCGAGGGCAACGAGAAGGGGTCCACCCTGTCGTTCAAGGGCATCGACAACGCCAGCTACTACCGGCTGATGCCCGACAACAAGCGCTACTACATCAACGACACCGGCACCGGGAACACGCTCAACCTGTCGCACCCGCGGGTGTTGCAGATGGTCACGGACAGCCTGCGCTACTGGGTGCAGGACATGCATGTCGACGGCTTCCGCTTCGACCTCGGCACCATCCTGGCGCGCGAGACGCACGGCTTCGACGAGGGCGGCGGCTTCCTCGATAGCTGCCGGCAGGACCCGGTGCTGTCCAGCGTCAAGCTGATCGCCGAGCCTTGGGATTTGGGGCCGGGCGGCTACCAGGTCGGCGGCTTCCCGCCCGGCTGGGCCGAATGGAACGACCGCTTCCGCGACTGCACCCGCGCCTATTGGAAGGGCGAGGCCGGTAAGACCGCCGAGATGGCGTCGCGCCTGGCCGCGTCCGGCGACAAGTTCAACCGGCGCGGGCGCAAGCCCTGGGCCAGCGTCAACTTCGTCACCGCACATGACGGCTTCACGCTGAACGACATCGTCAGTTACAACGACAAGCACAACGAGGCCAACGGCGAGAACAACCGCGACGGCAACGACAACAACCACAGTTGGAACTGTGGCGTCGAGGGCCAGACCGAGGATTCGGAGATCTTCGAGCTGCGCGAGCGGCAGAAGCGCAACATGCTGGCGACGCTGTTGCTGGCGCAGGGCACGCCGATGTTGTTGGCCGGCGACGAGTTCGGCCGCACCCAGGGCGGCAACAACAACGCCTATTGCCAGGACAGCGAGATCGGCTGGGTCGACTGGGGCGTCACCGAGGCTGGCTACAAGTTGCAGGAGTTCACCCGCCGCTTGCTCGCGATCCGCGCGCGCTACCCGATCCTGCGCCGCGGCCGCTTCCTGACCGGGGCGTTCAACGAGGAACTGGGCGTGCGCGACGTCACCTGGATCAACGCCAACGGCGCCGACATGACGCCGGAGGCGTGGGAGGACAACAACACCCGCTGCTTCGGCATGATCATGGACGGCCGCGCCCAGGCCACCGGCATCCGCCGCGCCGCGGGGGATGCCACGCTGCTGCTGATCCTCAACGCCTACCACGACGTGGTCGAGTTCACCCTGCCCGAAGTGGCCGGCGGCGAGACCTGGGCGCGCATCTTCGACACCAACGCGCCCGACCTCGCCTCCGAGACCTACCCGACCGGCGAGGCCTACAGCGTTACCGGCCGCTCGGTGCTGCTGTTCGAGCGCAGCCGGTAGGGCGGACTTGATCGAACCGGCCGGTTGCCGCAGTTTCCCGCCGGATCGCCGCCCGACAGGAGAACACGATGCTGGCCCGCACCGGACTTGACCCGCAGGAGGCGCTGGTCTGCACCATGGTGCTGATCGCCGCCGCCGGCGGCGGCATCACCGACCGCGAGATCGGCGTCATGTCGGGCCTCGTGCAGACACTGCCGGTGTTCCACAACTTCAGCAGCGAGCGGCTGGATGCCGCGACCGAGGCGGCGGTCAACCTGCTGCGCGAGGACGACGGCTTGTCGCACGCCGGCGGCATGATCCGCGAGGCATTGGAGCCGCGGCTGCGCGAGACCGCCTACGCGCTCGGCTGCGAGGTGGTGGCGGCCGACCGCTTCGCGGCGCAGGAAAGCCTGCGGATGCTGGAGTTCGTGATGGGCGAGCTGCGCGTCGACCCGCTGGTCGCGGCGGCGATCGAGCGCGGCGCCAGGGCACGGCACCAGCAGGTGTAGCCCGGCCACCTTTGCCAGCCGGGAACAACGGCCCAGCCGTCGCGTTCCACCCAGTTCGCAGAGAGGAGCTTGCCATGGCCGAAATGCAGGACGGTTCCGAAGCCAAGCCCGGCCCGGCGATGACCGCCGACGTCAACGAGGTGCAGGCGAAGTTCGGGTCCGACGCGCAGTTGCAGGAGGCGATCGCGCTGCTGTCGCAGGCCAGGTTCGACCGCTCCGACCTGAGCCTGCCGACCGTCGCTCCGGTCGCGGCTGCGGCCACCCCGGACCAGGGCGCGGCGCTGCCCACGACCGATACCGACGTGCGGCAGGCCCGCACCCTTGGCACCAGCATGGCGGGCACAGTCGGAGCCTTCGCGGCAGCCGGCGCCACGATCGCCACCGGCGGCGCCGCCGGTGTGGTGATCGCCGCGGCCGCCGCGGTCGGGGCCGCCGCGGCCGGAGGCGCGCACATGATCGGCGAGGCGGCGCAGACCAACTTGACCCAGAAGCGCGACGACGCGGCAGACAGCGGCGAGTTGCTGCTGTCGGTGCGGGTGACGACCCCGGAGCGGCAGGCGCTTGCCGAGCAGTTGATGCGGCAGGCGGGTGGCCGGGCGGTGAGCGACGTGACCCGCGATGCCGAAGGCCAGTCGCATGGCGCGGATGCGGGTGGGATCGCCGCTGCCGGCTGGACCGGCTGACCTTCAGGCGGCGCTGGCCGACGCCGCCGCCCCCGGCTCGCTTGCCGATCCCACGGCGGCGCAGCGCCGCCGTGGCTTGCGCGACCTCCCGCATGTCAGGCCGCTGGCCGGCTACGTGGCACGCCTCGCGGATCAGGCACGCGGCTTCGTGCCGGATTTCGACCCGCTCGATGGTGGGGTAGACGCGCGGCTGCTCATGCTGCTGGAAAAGCCCGGGCCGCGGATCTGTCCTCCGGGTGGCTCGGGGTTCGTCTCACGCGACAACCCGGACCAGACGGCGCGGACGCTGCACCGTTGCATGGCGCAGGCCGGCGTGCCGCGCGCCGGCATCGCGATCTGGAACATCGTGCCGTGGTGGAACGGCACGATCGCGCTGACCGGGGCGGAGAAACGTCTCGGTGAGGTGGAGCTGCTTGCCTTGCTACCGCTCCTGCCGGCGCTGCGAGGCGTGATCCTGGCCGGCAACCCGGCATGGGAATACGGCGCGCCATCGCTTGAGCGCACTGGACTTAAGCTGTTCCGCTGCGTGCATCCGTCGCCGCAGGCACGGGCCGGCCCCAGGAGCAGCGCGGCATGGTTACGGCTGCCCGCGCTCTGGCGCGACGCTTGGGAGGCGGTGGCCTGATCTTGAGGCAGGGCGTTGCCGGTGCTGAAGCAAGCACCGGCGCAAGCGTTCAGGCGAGCTTGAGGTTCGACGCGGCTGCCTTGCCGCGCTCCATCACGACGTCGTAGCTGACCTTCTGGCCGTCGTTCAGGCCCTTGAGCCCGGCGCCCTGGACGGCCGTGATGTGCACGAACACGTCCTTGCCGCCGTCCTGCGGCATGATGAAGCCGAACCCCTTGGTCGCGTTGAACCACTTCACAGTTCCAATAGCCATGGTCGCACTCCTGGTACGGGATATCCTAACCCCGCGTGTTGAGACGATTTGGTTCCTGATGGCGGCGACAAGGCGTGGCGCCAAAGGCCTGCCTTGGGCTGGCATCGAACGCGGTGGCGTCAGTCGCGCCACGGGACGGTCCGAGTAGCCACGGCTGCGCCATCCTCCGCCACAAGCCCAGGACACGCTCGTCCTGGGCGGTAGACAATCGGGCTTTGACATCTTGAAGGCACCCGACGCGGAGAAGGCCAGTCCGGGACGTGCTGCAAGCGGGGTCGAAAGGCGATTGCTGTCGCGAGTGTGCAGAAAGCCG
Source organism: uncultured Acetobacteraceae bacterium (assembly GCA_964250775.1). Taxonomy (GTDB): domain Bacteria; phylum Pseudomonadota; class Alphaproteobacteria; order Acetobacterales; family Acetobacteraceae; genus CAVRQM01. The sequence goes on from CAXUHK010000085.1 coordinate 8,679, forward strand.
CCACGGAGTCAATGCGAACGAACTCGATTGAACCCGGCGTGCGGTCGCGCAACGAAAAGGGGGGGGCCGGGGCGGGGCGCCCCCCCGCGCGAGCGCCGGG
>CAXUHK010000085.1:8788-18021 GCA_964250775.1 uncultured Acetobacteraceae bacterium
CGCCCTACACGCCCCCAACCCCTCTTCCCCCCGGGGGGGGGGCCCCAAACCAACCGGGGCGCGCCGGGCGGCGCCCCCCGATCGCGAAACGACTGGCAGCGATGGATCAGAAGTCCATGTCGCCCATGCCGCCGCCCATGCCGCCCATGCCGCCACCCATGCCGCCGCCACCGCCGCCGGCCTGCTTCTTCTCCGGCCGCTCGGCGATCATGGCCTCCGTCGTCACCAGCAGGCCGGCCACCGAGGCGGCGTCCTGAAGCGCGTGGCGCACGACCTTGGTCGGGTCGATGATGCCGGCGCCGACCATGTCCTTGTACTCGCCGGTCTGGGCGTCGAAGCCGTAGGTGTAGCTGTCGTTCTCCAGCACCTTGCCGCAGATCACGGCACCGTCCTCGCCGGCGTTCTCGGCGATCTGGCGCAGCGGCGTCAGCACGGCGCGGCGCACGATCTCGATGCCGACCTTCTGGTCGTCGTTCTCCGGCACCAGCTTGGACAGCACCGTCGACGCGCGGGCCAGGGCGACGCCGCCGCCCGGGACGATGCCCTCCTCGACCGCCGCACGGGTCGCGTGCAGCGCGTCGTCGACGCGGTCCTTGCGCTCCTTGACCTCGACCTCGGTCGAGCCGCCGACGCGGATCACGGCGACGCCGCCGGCCAGCTTCGCCAGCCGCTCCTGCAGCTTCTCGCGGTCGTAGTCGCTGGTGGTCTCCTCGACCTGGGCGCGGATCTGGTTGCAGCGGCCCTTGATGTCCTCGGACTTGCCGGCGCCCTCGACGATGGTGGTGTTCTCCTTCTCGATCAGCACCTTCTTGGCGCGGCCGAGCATGGCAAGCGTCACCGTCTCCAGCTTGATGCCGAGGTCCTCGCTGATGACCTGGCCGCCGGTCAGGATCGCGATGTCCTCCAGCATTGCCTTGCGGCGATCGCCGAAGCCCGGAGCCTTCACCGCCGCGACCTTGAGGCCGCCGCGCAGCTTGTTGACCACGAGTGTCGCCAACGCCTCGCCCTCGATGTCCTCGGCGATGATCAGCAGCGGACGCGCCGACTGCACGACGCTCTCCAGTAGCGGCAGCATGGCCTGCAGGCCGGACAGCTTCTTCTCGAAGATCAGGATGTACGGCTGGTCGAGGTCGGCGACCATCTTCTCGGCGTTTGTGATGAAGTACGGCGACACGTAGCCGCGGTCGAACTGCATCCCCTCGACGACTTCGAGCTCAGTCTGGACGCCCTTGGCTTCCTCGACCGTGATGACGCCCTCGTTGCCGACCTTCTGCATCGCTTCCGCGATCATGCGGCCGATCTCGGTCTCGCCGTTGGACGAGATGGTGCCGACCTGCGCGGTCTCGCTCTCGTTGCTGATCTTCTTGCTGCGCGCCTGCAGCTCGTCGACCACGGCGGTCACGGCCTTGTCGATGCCGCGGCGCAGGTCCATCGGGTTCATGCCGGCGGCGACCGCCTTGGCGCCCTCGCGGACGATGGCCTGGGCAAGCACGGTCGCGGTGGTGGTGCCGTCGCCGGCCTGGTCGTTGGTCTTGCTCGCGACCTCGCGCACCATCTGTGCGCCCATGTTCTCGAACTTGTCGTTGAGCTCGATCTCCTTCGCGACCGTCACACCGTCCTTGGTGATGCGCGGCGCGCCGAAGCTCTTGTCGATGACCACGTTGCGGCCCTTGGGGCCCAGCGTCACCTTCACCGCGTCGGCGAGGATGTCGACGCCGCGCAACATGCGCTGGCGGGCGTCAGAGCCGAAGCGAACTTCCTTGGCTGCCATGTACTTTGTTCCTTTTTAGGTTTGGATCAGGAGGCGCGGCGCAGCGGTGTTCAGGCGGCGGCCTGGACCACGCCCATGATGTCGCTTTCCTTCATGATCAGCAGTTCCTCGCCGTCGAGCTTGACCTCGGTGCCCGACCACTTGCCGAACAGGATGCGGTCGCCGGCCTTGACGTCGAGCGCCACGATGGAGCCCTGCTCGTTGCGGGCGCCGGGACCGGCGGCGACGATCTCGCCTTCCATCGGCTTCTCCTTGGCGGTGTCCGGAATGATGATGCCGCCCGCGGTCTTCTCTTCGGCCGTCAGGCGACGAACCACGACGCGGTCGTGCAGGGGACGAAACTTCATGAGAACTCCTGGATGTTTTCCGCCGCCGTGGATGCGCCCGGCGACTGGCTATTAGCACTCCCGCCCAGGGAGTGCCAGCGGTCTAGGCCCCTCTTCCGGCCAAGTCAAGCATTAAGCAGCACTCGCGACATTAGAGTGCCAACCGGCTGATAAGCCATGACTTTTTTAGTGCCCGCCGGTGGGCGGCGTGGCATCATCGCCGTAGCCGAGGCGGCGGGACGACATGGAAGGGAGCATCGATGCAGGATACCGACGGATTGCAGCGGCAATTGCAGGGCTACCGGATGACCACCGCCGAGATCCGCTACCACTTGCCCGACAATCCCGATGTGCTGCAGACATTCATCTGGCAACAGCTCGACGTGGCGCCGATGTTCCCGGCGCTGCGCAAGTTCCTCGACTTCTGGAACCGCGAGATCGAGGGCCGGCTGCACTCGGTCCGGGTCGGCGCCTGCAGCCTGGTCAGCCCGGGCGAGACGGCGCACCTGCACTACCTACACTGAGGCCTGGATTGCCGCCCAGCCGGCGCAACAGCCACCAGCCCAGCGCAGCCGCGACCCCCAGCAACGCCGCCGCCAGCGCCACCTGGTTGGCGTGGCCCATCTGGGTGCCGGCCCCGGCCAGGGCGAACACCGCCGTCTGCGGCAGGTAGCCCAGCGCCGACCCGGCCACGAACGGCAGCGCCGCGGCGCTCGACACCCCGGCCGCCAGGTTGAGCAACAGGTTGTTGCCGACCGGCAGCAGACGCAGCATCAGGGCGCTCGCGAACGGACGCGCCGCCAACACTTGGTCGAGTCGCGCCAGACGGCCCGCGAGGCGCCGCCGCACCCAGTCGCGCCCGACGAGCCGCGCCCAGCCAAGGTCGACCACACAGCCGACCACCTGCGCCGCCAACGCCACGGCGCCGCCCCACCAGCCGCCCAGCGCGTAGCCGCAGGCGTAGCAAACCACCTGTCGCGGCAAGCCGACCGCGCACAGCGCCGCTCCCACCAATGCCAGGTCGATCACGCCGCGCTCGTCCGCCTCGTGCCGCAGCAGCCCGGCGATGCCGCCCGCCGGCAGCAGCCGCAGCGCCAACCCCGCCGCCAGCAGCCCGGCCAGCAACAGCGCCGGCCGCGCCGCCTGCCGCAACCCTCGCCTCATGGTTCGTCCCCGGACGGCTCGATCACCGGGATGCGCCAGCGCCGCCGCAGCCAGACCATGCCCATCAGGTCGAACACGCCGACCCAGAGCCGGTCTAGCGTGCCGTAGTTGGAGCGCCCTCGCACCCGCGGCCGATGGTTGACCGGCAGCGGCAAGGTGCGCCCGCCGGCGCGCTGCACCAGCGCCGGCAGGAAGCGGTGCGTGTGATCGAACTGTGGCAGCGACAGGAACAGGTCGCGGCGGAACAGCTTCAGGCCGCAGCCGGTGTCGGGCGTGGCGTCCCGCAGCGCCCAGGCGCGGACCGCGTTGGCGACGCGCGAGCTGAGCCGCTTCAGCGCCCCGTCCCGCCGCCGCACCCGATGGCCCGCGATCATCAGCGGCGCCGCTCCGGGCCGGGCGCTCTCCGCCCGGGCGCGCGCCAGCAGCGCCGGGATGTCGGCGGGATCATTCTGGCCGTCGCCGTCCAGCGTCGCGATCCAGGCGCCGCGCGCCAGGCGCACCCCGGTGATGACCGCCGCACTCTGGCCGCAGCTCTCGCGGTGGCGCGCCCAGCGCAACGCGCCCTGCCCCGCCGCCTCGGCCAGCAGGGCCGGGGTCGCGTCGGCGCTGCCGTCGTCGACGTAGACGATCTCGTGCGCGATGCCGCGCAGCGCCGCCGCGATCTCGGCCAGCAGCGGCGCGATGTTGGCGGCCTCGTTGCGCACCGGCACCACGACCGATAGCAGCGCCTCGTCAGCATCTGGCGCCAGACGCCGCCGCGACACACTGGCGCGGAGCTCGGAAAAGCCGTGGTTCATCGGCGACGTCATAGCGGCGCGCGCCGGCGTTTCCTATCCGCCGACAGCGCCTCGGCGCAATTTGCCCGCCACCGTGGCACCGGGTCTACGCTTTGCCGGCCAGCGGGTTATATGGACGCCATGCCGTTCGACTCCGTAGCCCCGGCCAAGGTCGCCGCGATCCACCGCAACCGTCGCCTGGTCGCCGCCTGGCTGTTCGCGCTGTGCGCCATGACGCTGGCGATGGTGTCGCTGGGCGGCGCCACCAGGCTCACCGGCTCCGGGCTGTCGATCATGGAGTGGGCACCGCTGTCCGGGGCGCTGCCGCCGCTGAGCCAGCACGAGTGGCAGCGGCTCTACGAACTTTACCAGCAGATTCCGCAGTACAAGCTGCTCAACACCGACATCGGGCTGGACGGCTTCAAGCACATCTTCTGGCTGGAATGGGTCCACCGCCTGTGGGGCCGGCTGCTCGGACTGGTGTTCATCGTGCCGCTGGCGGCGCTGTGGTGGCGCGGCGCCATCTCACGCCGGCTCGGCTGGCGGCTGCTCGGCCTGTTCGCGCTGGGCGGGCTGCAGGGCGCGGTCGGCTGGTTCATGGTGGCGTCCGGCTTCTTCCCGGACAGCACCGCCGTCTCGCCGTACCGGCTGGTGATCCACCTGGCGCTGGCGCTGACGCTGTATGCCGCGATGCTGTGGACCGGGCTCGGCGTGTTGCGGCCGCTGCGGCGCCAGACGCGCCCGCTCGGCGCTTGGCTGGCGGCGCTGGCCGCGATGGTGGCGCTCACCATCGTCGCCGGCGGCTTCACGGCGGGGCTGCACGCCGGCCTCGTCTACAACACCTATCCGTTGATGGGCGGGCAGCTCGTGCCGCCGGACTACCTGCATTTGCGGCCGGCGCTGCGCAACCTGACCGAGAACGTCGCCGCCGTGCAGTTCGACCATCGCCTGCTGGCGACCTTGACGGCGGCGCTGGCGCTGGGCGTCGCGGTCGCCGGCTGGCGCGTCGTGCCCCGCTGCGAGCGGGCGCTGCGCGCCGGGCTGCTGGCGCTCTCGGCCACGGTCCTGCTGCAATACGCCTTGGGCGTCGCCACCTTGCTGTGGTTGGTCCCGGTGCCGCTCGCGACCGCGCACCAGGCCAGCGCGGTGCTGTTGCTGACCGCGACGCTGTGCTGCCTGCACTTCGCCCGGCGCGCGCCGCTGGGCTGACATCCGTAACCCGCGAACCCGAGGAGCTGCCTTGAGCGCATCCAACATCGGCGACACCCCGCTCGCCGTCACCGACCGGCTGTTCTTCGGCCACGCCGGCGCGGAGCTCGACCGCGACGCGGCGCAACGCCTGACCGCCAACGCCCTGGCCAGCTCCGACGATGGCGAGCTGTTCCTCGAATACCGCGAGAGCGAGCAGGTCAGCCTCGACGACGGCCGCATCCGCGCGGCCGGCTTCGACACCACGCTGGGCTTCGGCCTGCGCGCGGTGGCCGGCGAGGCGGCCGGCTACGCCCACGCCGGCGAACTGACCGAGGCAGCCCTGTCGCGTGCCGCCGCCAGCGTCGGCGCCGTGGCCGCCGGCCATTCCGGGGTCTCCAGCGAGGCCCCGCGCGCCACCAACGCGCGGCTGTACTCAGCCGACAACCCACTCTCGGCGATGGACTTCGCCCGCCGCTCCGGCGTGCTGGCCGAGATCGACGCCTATGCCCGCGGCCGCGACCCGCGCGTGCGACAGGTCATGGCCTCGCTCGCCGGCGAGTGGCAGGCGGTGCAGATCATCCGCGCCGATGGCCACCGCGTCGCCGACCTGCGCCCGCTGGTGCGGCTCAACGTCTCGGTCGTGGTGGAGCATAACGGCCGGCGCGAGACCGGCAGCCACGGCACCGGCGGCCGCTACGCGTACGACCGACTGGTCGACCCGCAGAACTGGCGGTTCGCCGTCGACGAGGCGCTGCGCCAGGCGCTGGTCAACCTTGACAGCCGCGCCGCCCCGGCCGGCGAGATGCCGGTGGTGCTGGGCCCGGGCTGGCCGGGCATCCTGCTGCACGAGGCGATCGGGCACGGGCTGGAGGGCGACTTCAACCGCAAGCAGACCTCGGCGTTCTCCGGCCTGCTCGGCACCCGCATCGCCTCGCCCGGCGTCACCGTGGTCGACGACGGCACCCTGCCCGACCGCCGCGGCAGCCTGACGGTGGACGACGAGGGCACGCCCACCAGCCGGACCGTGCTGATCGAGGACGGCATCCTGCGCGAGTTCCTGCAGGACCGGCTGAACGCGCGTCTGATGGGCGTGCGCGCCACCGGCAACGGCCGCCGGCAGTCCTACGCCCACGCGCCGATGCCGCGCATGACCAACACGGTGATGCTGGCCGGCACCAACAACCACGAGGAGATGGTCCGCTCGGTCAAGCGCGGCCTTTACGCCACCAACTTCGGCGGCGGCCAGGTCGACATCACCTCGGGCAAGTTCGTGTTCTCGGCCAGCGAGGCGTACTTGATCGAGGACGGCCGCGTGACCTCGCCGGTCAAGGGCGCCACCCTGATCGGCAACGGCCCCGACGCGCTGACCCGGATCGAGATGGTGGGCGACGACATGGCGCTCGACGCCGGCATCGGCACCTGCGGCAAGCAGGGCCAAGGCGTGCCGGTCGGTGTCGGCCAGCCGACGCTGAAGCTCTCGGCACTGACGGTGGGCGGCACCGCCTGACGCGGCGGCGCGTTGCGGCCACCTTCGTGGTGCGATAATTCGCTGGATATCAGTTTCGATCCGATCAAGCGCGCGGCGACCTTGGCGAGCCGCGGACTTGCTTCCGCCAATGCCACGCTGCTGTTCACTGACGGTAGCCTTACGGTCCTGGACGATCGCACCGGCTACGGGGAGCAGCGTTTTCTGACCGCCGGGTATCTGGGCGGACGCTGCGTGGTTGTGGTGTGGACACCTCGCGACGGGGGACGTCGCATCATCTCGATGAGGCATGTGCATGGACGCGAGGAAAGACGTTGGTTCGGAAGAATGGGTTGACCCGGACGACGCGCCCGGACTGACCGAGGAAATGCTTGATGATGCCGAGGTCTTCCACGGCAATGCCTTCGTCAAACGGCTAGGCCGGCCGGTGCCGGAGGGCGAACCGGAATTCGTGAAGTATTGGCTTGATTCCGACGTACTGGCCAAGCTGCGCGAGTTCGGCCCCGGCTGGCAGTCGCAGATCAGCCCCCTGCTGCGGCAGTGGTTCGGGCTCCCAGCGCGTTGAAGGCCGGCGTCTTGGGCGGGATGTTCCGCCCCCTATCGTTGGCGTCGGCCCTGGCCTGCGCCGGCCTGCCCGCCATGGCAGCCGGCCCAGCGACCTGTCCCACGGTGCCGGTGCCGACGCTCGCGGTGCCGCACCTCAAGGATGCGCTGGCGCGCGACGAGCCGGCGATCATCGTGACCATGGGCTCGTCCAGCACCCAGGGCTGGATGTCGAGCGACCCCGGCCAGTCCTATCCCGGCGTGCTGCAGGCGACGCTGGAACGGCTGCTGCCGCACGCGCACATCGCCGTCATCAACCGCGGCATCAACGGCGAGGACGCCGCCGAAGAGACGCCGCGGCTCGACGCCGACGCGGTGGCGGTGCGGCCGGAGTTGGTGATCTGGCAAGTGGGGGCCAACGGCGCGCTGCGCAGCGTCGACCCGTCGGTGTTCGGAAAGCTGGTCACTGCCGGCATCGCCCGGCTGCACAAGGCCGGCATCGATGTCGTGCTGATGGACAACCAGCGCTCGCCACGCATCATGGAAGTGCCGGAGCACGCGGTCATCGACGCCACCCTGGCCAAGATCGCCCGCGCCACCGAGACCAGCCTGTTCTCGCGTGGCGCGCTGATGGACGCATGGGCCAAGGCCGGCACGCCGTATGCCGATTACATCTCGCCCGACCGGCTGCACCACAACGATCTCGGCTATCGCTGCCTGGGCGAGGCGGTTGGCGCCGCGATCGCCCAGGCGGTAGGGCCGGACCAGGACGCCGCCGGCGCGCCCTGAGCCGTCGATCGCGCGTCGTCAATGCAGGCCGAGCACCGCGTAAAGCCGCTGGCTGGGCGGCCACAGCGTCTCGATCTGCGGCTGACGCAGCAGAAAGAGAGCGATCGCGGCGACCACCACCGCCACGGTCAGCGCCCAGCCGACGATTCCGGCCACGGTGCCGAGCGAGCGCGTGCCCGTGTCCCCCGTGCCGGCGCCGCGCGCATCGACATCGAGCGGGGTCATGCCAAACGCGGCGACGCCGAGCGGGGCCGGTCCGAGCAGGCGAGGGCGGGCGGACCGGTTGTCCTCCAGCAGCGGCGCGCTGCGTTCCAGCCGCGGCGGCATGGCCGGGCGCGGCGGTATCTCCATCACCGCGAGCGGGGCGGCGTCGCCGGCGGCAGCGTCTCGCGGCGCCGGCAGTGCCGCCGGCCGGCTTGCCCGCGCCGGTGGCGGGACGGGCGTGGGCGGCATCCATTGGAACGCGCAGCGGGCGCAGCGGAACAGGCGCGGCGCCCCGGCCAGCGCCGCATCTGGCACCGCATAGACGGCAGAGCAATGGGGGCAGGCGATCCGCATCGCGTCAGTTCTGGCGAAGCGTGGCGCAAAGCGCAACTACCCGTTCCGACTCCGTGGTGGATTTGCCGACGTGCTATCCTGGCCCGGCGTTTCGGCGCCGGGAGGGCTCAGCGCGATGATCCGCCTCGATGGCGTCAGCCTACGTTACCAGCGTGCCGGCGGCGGTCCGGCGCCCGGGCCGGCCATCCGGAGCGGGCTGACGGTGGCGGTGGCGCCGGGCGGCGTGCGCTGGCTGCTCGGGCCATCGGGCGCGGGCAAGTCCAGCCTGCTGCGGCTGCTGCACCTGGCGGCGCGGCCGACGCGCGGCCGGCTTGGCGTGCTGGGCGCCGACATCGCGGCCGAGGGCGGCGGCCTGCCACGGCACGCGCTGGCGGCGCTGCGGCGGCGCATCGGCATGGTGTTCCAGGATTTCCGCCTGCTGCCGCATCTCGACGCGTTCGACAACGTGGCCCTGCCGCTGCGCCTCGCCGGGCGGCCGGAGGGACAGGTGCGGGCCGATGCCGGAGAGATGCTGCGCTGGGTGGGGCTCGCGGACAGCGCCGCGCGGCGCCCGGCCGAGCTGTCGGGCGGCGAGCAGCCGCGCGTGGCGCTCGCCCGCGCCGGGGTGGGGCGCCCCCCCCCGGGGCGCC
>CAXUHK010000086.1:0-17964 GCA_964250775.1 uncultured Acetobacteraceae bacterium
AGCCAGACGCCGCCAACGTATCCCTTCCTCAGACCTGATTCAGAAGTCAATGAACAACCCCGCTTTCATGGGGAGACGACAGAACCGCCCAGAAGCAGTCGTCGTCGGTGGCCGGGTTCTAGCGGCAGCCCCGGAAGGTGTCAACGCTGTGACATCATGCCGCTAAACTCCTCACCAAAACCCTAAGACGCTGAAATCACTGCCTTACAAGTCACGTTAACACTCAAAGCGAAATTAACGCCGAGGAAAAGGCCAGAGGAGAGAGGCATGTCCAAGCAACATGCCTCTCCCCCTTGCCACCCGCCTGACGTGATGTCAGGCGGCCTTCGCCTCGACCGCGCTGCCGATCACCAGACCGTCGAGCCCGACGCCCACCGGCACGCGCTCGCCGTCGTGGATGGCGCCTTCCAGTATCAATCCAGCCAGCTTGTTCTGCAGGCTGCGCTGGATCACCCGCTTCAGCGGCCGCGCTCCGTACACCGGATCGTAGCCCTCGTTCGCCAACCACTCGATCGCCGAGCGGTCGAGGTCGAGCATGATCTGCCGGTCGGCCAACAGCTCGCGCAGCCGCGACAGCTGGATGTCGACGATGGACGCCATGTCGCTGCGCTGCAGGCGGCGGAACAGCACCACCTCGTCCAGCCGGTTGAGGAACTCCGGCCGGAAATGGTCGCGCACCACCCGCATCACCTGCCCGTACGCCATCGCCAGGTCGGCCCCGTCCGGCTGCGCCGCCAGCACGTCGCTGCCCAGGTTGCTGGTCAGCACGATGATGGTGTTGCGGAAATCCACCGTCCTCCCCTGCCCGTCGGTCAAGCGCCCATCGTCGAGCACCTGCAGCAGGATGTTGAAGACGTCCTCGTGCGCCTTCTCCACCTCGTCGAACAGGATCACCTGGTATGGCCGCCGGCGCACCGCCTCTGTCAGCACGCCGCCTTCGTCGTAGCCGACATAGCCGGGCGGCGCGCCGATCAGCCGGCTGACCGCGTGCTTCTCCATGAACTCGCTCATGTCGATGCGCACCATGGCGCGGTCGTCGTCGAACAGGAACCCGGCCAACGCCTTGGTCAGCTCGGTCTTGCCGACGCCGGTCGGCCCCAGGAACAGGAAGCTGCCGATCGGCCGGTTCGGGTCCTGCAGGCCAGCGCGCGCCCGGCGAACCGCATCGGAGACCGCCCGGAGCGCGTCCTCCTGGCCGACCACGCGACGGCGCAGCTCGTCCTCCATGCGCAGCAACTTGACCCGCTCGCCCTCCAGCATCTTGTCGACCGGAACGCCAGTCCAGCGCGACACCACGCCCGCGATGCTTTCCTCGGTCACAGCCTCGTTGACCAGCCGACCGCCGTCCTGCGCCCGCGCCGCTTCGCGCTCCAGGCCGGGAATAACGCCGTAGAGCAGCTCGCTCGCCCGGCCCAGGTCGCCGCGCCGCTGCGCCATCTCGACCTCGTTGCGCGCCTGGTCGAGCCGCTCCTTGACCTTCTGCGACTGCGCCAAGGTGTCCTTCTCCTCGCGCCACGCCGTGGTCATCGCCTCGGCGCGTTCCTCCAGACCGGCCAGTTCCTGCTGCAGGCGGGACAGCCGCTCGCGGCTGCCGGCGTCGTCCTCGCGCTTCAGCGCCTCGCGCTCGATCTTGAGCTGCATCACCCGGCGGTCCAGCTCGTCCAGTTCCTCGGGCTTGCTGTCCACCTGCATCCGTAGCCGGCTGGCCGCCTCGTCGATCAGGTCGATCGCCTTGTCGGGCAGGAAGCGGTCGGTGATGTAGCGGCTCGACAGCGTGGCCGCGGCCACCAGGGCGGCGTCGGTGATCCGCACGCCATGATGCAGCTCGTACTTTTCCTTGATGCCGCGCAGGATGCTCACGGTGTCGGCGACGCTCGGCTCGCCCACGAACACCGACTGGAAGCGCCGCGCCAGCGCCGCGTCCTTCTCGATGTATTTGCGATACTCGCTGAGCGTGGTGGCGCCGACGCAATGCAGCGTGCCGCGCGCCAGCTCCGGCTTCAGCAGGTTGGACGCGTCCATCGCGCCGTCCGCGCGCCCGGCGCCGACCAGGGTGTGCATCTCGTCGATGAACAGCACCACCTCGCCGGCCGCGGCCTCGATCTCCTGCAGCACCGCCTTGAGCCGCTCCTCGAACTCGCCGCGATACTTGGCGCCGGCGACCAGGGCACCGAGGTCGAGAGCGAGCACGCGCTTGCCCTTCAGTGACTCCGGCACGTCGCCGTTGACGATGCGCAACGCGAGGCCCTCGACGATGGCGGTCTTCCCCACGCCAGGCTCGCCGATCAGCACCGGGTTGTTCTTGGTGCGGCGCGCCAGCACCTGGATGGTGCGGCGGATCTCTTCGTCCCGGCCGATCACCGGGTCGAGCTTGCCCTCGCGCGCCAGCGCGGTGACGTCGCGGGCATACTTGTTCAGCGCGTCGAAATTGGCCTCGGCGGCTGGGCTCGTAACCTTGCGCCCCCTGCGGATCTCGGCCACCGCCCGCTCAAGCGCCTGGGGTGTCACGCCGGCGCCGCGCAACGCCCGCGCAGCGCCGGAATCGGAGGCAGCCAGACCGAGCAGCAGGCGGTCTTGCGCCACATACTCGTCCCCGGCCTTGGTCGCCGCCTGCTGCGCCGCGTCGAGGAGGCGCACGAAGCCCGGCGTCGCCTGCGGCTGGGCGGCGCCGCTACCCTGCACCTTCGGCAACTTGGCCAGGTCACCATCGACCGCGAGCCGGGCCGCCTTGTCATCGCCGCCGGCGGCGCGGATCAGGCCCGCGGCGGCGCCCTCGTCGTCATCCAGCAGCGCCTTGAGCAGGTGCTCCGGCGTCAGTTGCGGGTGGAAGTCGCGGATCGCGATGGTCTGGGCGGCTTGGATGAAGCCACGTGCCCGCTCGGTGAATTTCTCGATGTCCATATGCCCTGTCCCTGTTCGAGGCGACCAGGACGGAGCCGCCCCGCAATGGCAGCGGCCCCGTCGTCAGTTGCCTAGAAAGTGGGCTGGCCGGGCATCGGCCTCAAGGGGTTCGAGGGCCGCGTCAGATAACGTGGAAGATATACAGCAGGATCAGCACAGGGATCGGAATCCCTAGCAGCCACAGCAGGATAGGGCGCATCGACCAGCCTCCTCCGGTTTAAGGCAGGGTCGCAACGCGGCCGTGACGGCGACGGTTGCAGACGTCACGGGGCGGCCATGGCCTCCGGTGCCGTGCGCGAGAGGCGGCGTCGCAGTCGCGCCACCCGCCCGAGGCCGGCAAGCCGGCGGTCGAGGAAGGCCAGCGTGTCGGCATCCTCGTCACTGCTGTCGCGCAGCCAGAACAGCAACGTCGCGGCATAGATGGCGGCCAGGATGGCGCGCTTGCTATACCAACTGAAATCCGCCGAACGGTCGCCGGCGGCGTGCCAGATCGCATCGACCGTGCGCGCCGTGATCCGGGTCGCGAGCGCCGCGTGCCCCGGCGTCGCCAGCACCGCGAGCGCCCGGCGCACCGCCTCGCGATCCGGGCGGGTCCGTGCCAAACGTTGCGCTACCACCGCGCGCACCCGCCGCGACAATCGCGGCTCCGCCACGTCTGCCGCCATGTCGCGGTCCACGAGGTCGGCCCAGGCCTCGATCATGTCGGTGGCGCCCCGCGGAAACAGCAGTGCCGCGTCGAGCGGGTCGGCGCCCGTCGCCGCCAGTCCGCGGCGCAACGCCGCGCGTGTCCAGCCGCATTCGGGCACGAACGGCAGCATGGCGCGGATCGCGGCGTCGCGCTCGGGCGAGCGTTCGAGCGGCGCCGTCACACCCGCGCCTCGGCCAGCCGGGCCAACTCCTCGTTGAAGCCGAACTGCGTGAAGTCGCTCATGCGCATCGGATACAGGATCCCGTCGAGGTGGTCGGCCTCGTGCTGCACCACGCGCGCGTGGAACCCGGTCGCCTCGCGCTCGAATGGCGCGCCGTGGCGGTCCAGCCCGCGGTAGCGGACGCGGGCCGCGCGCGGCACCGACGCCTGCAGGCCGGGGATCGACAGGCAGCCCTCCCAGCCGTCCTGCATCGCGTCCGACACCGGCCTCACCTCCGGGTTGGCGACGACATGGTTGCCCATGGCCACGTCCTCGCCGCTGACGCGCGCGGCCGGCACGCGGAACACGAACAGCCGCAGCGACACATGCACCTGCGGCGCCGCCAGCCCGGCGCCCGACGCGTCCTCCATGGTCTCGATCATGTCGTCGATCAGTCGCTGCAGGGCGGGATCGCCCAAATCGACGACCGGCTGGGCGTGCCGCAGCAGCACCGGATGCCCCATGCGGGCGATCTTCAGGATGGCCATGCCGCGTCCTCCGCTGCAAGCCCCAGCAGATAGCGGCTGCAAAAGGCTTTGGCGAGGCCCCATCCTGTGTTACAGCCGCCGCTTCGCCGCGACGGCCTCCGTCCGGCGCGAGGGCGTGCGTGCCGATGGTCGGGACGCGCTTAATGACAGGAGAAGGCGGCCAAGTGCAGGTTCTGGTTCGTGACAACAACGTCGATCAGGCGCTCAAGGCGCTTAAGAAGAAGATGCAGCGCGAGGGCATCTTTCGCGAAATGAAGCTGCGCCGGCACTTCGAGAAGCCGTCCGAGCGTCGGGCCCGCGAGGCCGCGGAGGCGGTGCGCCGGGCCCGCAAGATGGAGCGCAAGCGCCTGGAGCGCGAAGGCTTCTGATCCGGCCATTTCACAGCCTTCCGCGCAGCGTGGCGGCGACCACGCCCGCCATGCTGCGATGCCACGAAAAACGCTAAGTTTCCTTAAAGTTTTTGCCATCCCGGCCCCATCCGACATCTGGCAAGGATGGAGGATTGCCGGAGGGCGTGATGAAGCGGCCATGGGCCATCGCGCTTGCCGAGAGCTTGATGTTGCTTCCCTGTCTCGAAGCGTGCGCGCAGAGCTTGCGCGACCTCATGCAAGGCTGGCGCGGCCACGAACGCAGCCTTGCCCGCATGGCCTCCAGCCGGACGCGATCCGACGAGTTGGCGGGGCGCGAGATGCTGGCCACACTTGCCGCCGAAGCCGGCGACGTGCAGTCGCAATTGCACTCGAACACCGCAGACGCGCGCGACTTCAAAGCGATGTTCGGATCGTTCGCCGCGACCGCGCAGGCCACGGCGCATGATTTGGGTGACTACCGCGCCTTCCGCGTGCGACTAGGAGAGATCCACGCCAGTTGCGCTGGCTGCCACGGCAAATACAAGGAGTAGGATCGACTGCCATGACGGCCAGCCGGTCAACCGCGACGCGTCTGCTGCACCTGCTGTTGCTGGTGACGGTGCTGCATCAACTGGCGAGTAGCCAGTTCATCCATCGCCCGCATCCCGGCGAAGCGCCCAGCACGCTCTGGCTGACGCACCAGTATTTCGGTGTCGCGGCACTGGCGACGGTAGCGGCGTTCTGGGTGTGGACACTGCTGCGCCACCGGGAAACTCCGCTCGGCGCGCTGTTGCCGTGGTTCTCTGCCCCGCGGCTGCGCGCCCTGGCCGGCGACATGGTGAAATACGCACATGGCCTGCTGCGAGGCAGGCTGGTGGACGATCGTGACAGCCCCCTGGCAGAGGCCGTGCATGGCTCGGGCCTGTTGGTCGCCTCGGTGATGACCATCAGCGAGACGATGTGGCTGCTGAGTACCGGCGGCACCCCATCCGCGCGCAACGCATTGATCGTGCATGGGTTGTTCGGCAACCTGATGTGGGCGTACCTGGTGGCGCACGCGGGATTGGCGGTTTTGCACTACCTGACGGGCAGCGATATCTTCTCGCGCATGTTCCTGCGCCGCAACCAGGCCACGGCCGAGTAGCCTACAGCACCGCAGGCGGCGGCACTTCGCCCGGCATGTGGCCGGGCAGCCCCGGCGGCGGCATCTCGTCCGGGATAGGCGGCGATTCGGGACCGGGCGGAATGTCCTGGCCCGGACCGGGCGGCAGGTCGCCGGGCAGTTCCGGCGGCAGGATCGGAGGCATGTCGCTCATTGTCGAGTCTCCTCGGTTAGCCGTTGATGACCGATCCGCCGTTCGGGTGCAGCACCTGCCCCGACATGTACGAGGCGTCGGACGAGGCCAGGAAGATGTACGAGGGCGCGATCTCGTCCGGCTGCCCGGCACGATGCATCGGCACCGCCTCGCCGTGCTTGGCCACCTTTTCGTCAGGGTAGCTGGCCGGGATCAGCGGCGTCCAGACCGGGCCGGGGGCCACGGCATTGACCCGGATGCCGCGCTCGGTCAGCGCCAATGCCAGCGAGCGGGTGAAGCTGACGATGGCGCCCTTGGTGCTGGCGTAGTCGATCTGCACCGGGCTGCCCTTGTACGCCGTCACCGATGTCGAGTTGATGATCGCGGCTCCCGCCTTCAGGTGCGGCAGGGCGGCGCGGGTCAGGAAGAACTGGCTGAAGATGTTGGTGCGGAAGGTACGCTCGATCTGCTGGTCGGTGATGGCCTCGAAATCCGGTTGCAGATGCTGCTCGGCGGCGTTGTTGACCAGGATGTCGAGCCGCCCCATCGCCTTGACCGCCTGGTCCACCAGGTCGTCGCAGAACGCGCTGTCGCCGATGTCGCCGCTCACCGCCATGGTGCGCTGCCCGGTCGCCTGGACCAGCTTCATGGTCTCCTGCGCGTCCTCGTGCTCGTCGAGGTAGGCGATGACGACGTCGCAGCCCTCCTTGGCGAAGCCGATGGCCACGGCGCGGCCGATGCCGGAGTCGCCGCCGCTGACCAGCGCCACCTTGCCCGACAGCTTCCGCGAGCCTTGCCAGTCCGCCATCTGCGACCGCGGGCGGGGCTCCATCTCCGCCTCGGAGCCGGGCTGGCGCTCCTGCGACTGCGGCGGCTGCAACTGTTCGCTCATCGACGTCCTCCCTGGGTGGACCCAGGAAAAGCGCGCCGGACGCAGCGTAGTTTCCTATGTCGGCGCCTCGCGCCGGCGCAGCTCCAGCCAGTGCCAGGCCAGCAGGCCTGGCACGCCGACCAGCAGCTCGCGCGCCCGCTTGACCATCGACAACGCGATGGCGGTGTCCGGCGCCACGCCGAACAGGCCGGCCACCAGGATGAAGCCGCCTTCCTGGACACCGAGCGCGCCGGGCACCGCGAAGGCGGCGCTCCTGGCCGCCATGCCCAGGCTCTCTACCACCACCACCGCCTGCCACGACATCGCCTGCCCCATCGCCGCCAGCGCCAGGGCCGTCTCGCCGCAGCCGAGCGCCCAGGCCAGCAGATGCAGCAGGGCAGTGCGCCACAGCGCCGCCCGGTCGCGCCGCAGGCGCAGCAACTCGCCACGCAGCCCGCGCAGCGCCTGCGCCCATCCGGACGGCAGGCGCCGCACCAGGCGGCTCAGCAACGCCCGCGCCAGATGCAGGCGGGCAAGGCGATGTGCGACCCACAGCACTGTGACCGCCAGCGCCAGGATCGCGCCGCCGGCGCCGAGCCAGGGCGCCATGGCCCGGCCGACGCCGGTGCCAGCCAGCGCCGCGATGCCGGCCAACGTGAACACCGCCTGCGACACCGCCTCCAGGGTGAGGTCGACAGTGACTCCGGCACTGGCCCGAAACAGCGGCACCCCGGCCCGCACCAGCAGCCGCACGCCGACCACGTTGCCCCCGAGCTGCGCCACCGGCAGCAGGGAGTTCACCGCCTCTCGCACCCAGCGCACCAGCCACCAAGTCGTGAATCCCGGCCCGCCGCCACCGCTGGCGTTACGCCAGGCCTGCGCCGACAGTGCCAGTTGCGTCGCGTGGATGCCGACCGCGAGCGGCACCACCCAAGCGGCGCGCCATAGCTGGTGCCCGATGCCGGCCACGCCGAACCAGGCCACGACGGCGATCGCCGCGAGCCCACCCGCAGCGAACAACCAGCGCGTCATGGCGCCGGCAGGTTACTGGAACAGGCCGCCAATCCCACCCCAGACGCCGAGCGCGCAGGTGACGCCGGTGACGGCCAGCACGACCCATAGATAGGCGCCGCGCAGCCGCACCGTGGGCGGCAGCGACTTGATCGCCAGCAGCACCAGGAAGCCCATGACGACGGGCAGCAGCAACGCATTCATCACCTGTACGCCGACGTTGAGCGAGACCAGGTCCGGCGCCAGCCCGACCAGCAAGGCGCCGCCCACGATGCAGCTCGCGTAGCAGCCGTAGAACCAACGCGCCTGCAGCGGGAAGTATTCGAGCGACCGCCGGTAGCCCGCGACCTCGCCCAATCCCCACGCCAGCGCCAGCGACGACACCACGGCGGCCACCATCGCGGCACCCAGCACGCCGAGGCCGAACACCACCTGTCCGGCCTGCACGCCGAGCAGCGGGGTCAAGGCGCGGCTCATCTCCCCCACGGTGGCAAGGCTGGCGTGCCCCGGCTCCGGCCCGGCGAGCGAGGCGCCAGCCACCAGCACGGCGGCCATGACCAACTGCGTCATGACGGCGCCGGCGGCGGTGTCCCAACGCGCGGCGGCAAAATGCTCCGGGCGCAGCTTCTTATCGGCAATGGCGGATTGCTGGTAGAAGATCATCCACGGCATGATGACCGCGCCGATGTTCGCCGCCACCAGATAGAGGTAGTCGGGGTTGCGCACCGGGATTTGCACCGCCTGGCGCAGCATGGTGGACAAATGCGGCTGCGCCGCCCAGGCCACGCCGAAGAACGCCAGCTCGAACAGGCCGATCACGATGGCGGCGCGCTCGACCCGGCGGTAGGAGCCGGTCATCACCATCGCCAGCAGCGCCGCCGCCGCCAGCGGCAGGGTGACGCCGCGCGAGACGCCGAACAACTCGCCCACGCCGGCGACACCGGAGAATTCGGTCAGCAACGCACCGATGGTGGCGACGGCCAGGCCGACGGCGGAAATCCAGGCCCACACTGGCCCGAAGGTGTCGCGGATCAACTCGCCATGGCCGCGCCCGGTGAAGATGCCGAGCCGCACCGTCAACTCCTGCACCATGTACAGGATCGGCATCAGCACGAACTGCAGCAGGATCAGCCGGTAGCCCCACTGCACCCCGCTCTGCCCGGCGGTGATGACGCTGCCGACGTCGGTGTCGGCCAGCATCACCACCAGCCCGGGGCCGAACACCGCCAAGGCGCGGCTGACGCGGGAGCCGGGAGCGGTGCGGGCGAATGCCATAACTGCGAATCACTCTCAGTTGCGTCTCGTGCGGTGGTAGTCGAGCGTGGCCGCCTGCGTCAACCGATGCCGCTTGCGCCGAGCCGCCGCGCCGTCGAAAACCATGGCATGAACCCGCTATCTGTCCCCGTGTTGCGCCTGCACAACAGCCTGACCCGAACGCGCGAGGCGTTGGCGCCGGCCGATCCGGGGCATGTGCGGATGTATGTGTGCGGCCCGACCGTCTACGACCGCGCGCATCTCGGCAACGCCCGGCCGGTGGTGGTGTTCGACGTGCTGGCGCGGCTGCTGCGCCGGCTCTACCCGCGCGTCACCTACGTGCGCAACATCACCGACGTCGAGGACAAGATCAACGCCCGCGCCGCCGCCACCGGCGAGTCGATCGCGGCACTCACGGCGCGCACCACTGCCGATTTCCACTCCGACATGGCGGCGCTGGGGGCACTGCCGCCGGACGTCGAGCCGACGGCGACGGCGCACATCCCGGAGATGCTGGCGATCATCGAGCGGCTGATCGCGGGCGAGCACGCCTATGTGGCCCACGGCCATGCGCTGTTCGCGGTCGCCAGCTACGCGGCCTACGGCCGGCTGTCCGGCCGCAACCCGGAGGAGCTGCGGGCCGGTGCCCGGGTCGAGGTGGCGCCGTACAAGCGCGACCCCGGCGACTTCGTGCTGTGGAAGCCGTCGCCGCCCGAGCTGCCCGGCTGGGACAGCCCGTGGGGCCGCGGCCGCCCCGGCTGGCACATCGAGTGCAGCGCCATGGCATGGCGCTATTTGGGCGAGAGCTTCGACATCCACGGCGGCGGCCAGGACCTGCTGTTCCCGCACCACGAGAACGAGCGGGCGCAGTCGTGCTGCGCCTTCCCCGGCCAGGCGTTC
Organism: uncultured Acetobacteraceae bacterium; assembly: GCA_964250775.1. Lineage (GTDB taxonomy): Bacteria > Pseudomonadota > Alphaproteobacteria > Acetobacterales > Acetobacteraceae > CAVRQM01. The sequence goes on from CAXUHK010000086.1 coordinate 9,979, forward strand.
GCCCGGATGTGGCTGCACAACGGGATGCTGAACGTCGGCGGCGAGAAGATGAGCAAGAGCCTAGGCAACTTCCGCACCGTGCGCGAGGCGCTGTCGCAGGCGCCGGGCGAGGCGATCCGGCTGCTGCTGTTGCGGGCCCAGTACCGCGCCACGCTCGACTTCTCCGACGCGGCGCTGGCCGAGGCGAAGCACGACCTCGACCGTTGGTATCGGGCGCTGGAGCGCGCGCCAGCTACGATGGGCGCGGTGCCGGAGCCGGTTCTGGCGGCGTTGTGCGACGACCTCAACACGCCGCTGGCGATCAGCGCCATGCACGCCCTGGCCGACGCCGCCATGGCCGGCGACACACGGGCGTCCGCCGGCCTGCTCGCTTCGGGCGAGCTGCTCGGACTGCTCGGGGCCGATCCCGCCACCTGGTTCCGGGGTGGAACCGACGTTGCGGGTATCGATGCCGCCATCGCCGAGCGGCTGGCGGCCCGGCGGTCGCGCGACTTCGCGCGCGCCGACGCCATCCGCCGTGAACTCGCCGACCAGGGCGTGCTGCTGGAGGACGGGCCGCAGGGGACCACCTGGCGCCGCGCGTGACGGGGCGTGCCGGCGGCGCCGAGCTGGAGCCGATCGGCGACAGCCCGACGGTGGTGCTGGTGCGGCCGCAGCTGGCCGACAACATCGGCGCCGCCGCCCGCGCCATGGCCAATGGCGGCCTATTTGCGCTGCGCCTGGTGGCCCCGCGCGACGGCTGGCCGCAGGAGCGGGCCTGGCGCATGGCCTCTGGCGCCGACCGCATCCTGGACGCCGCCAGCGTCTATGCGACCGTGGCGGACGCGGTGGCCGACCTGCACCACGTCTATGCGACGTGTCCCCGGCCGCGCCATATCGTAAAGCCGGTGCTGACCGCACGGGGGGCGGCGGCCGAGCTGCGGCAGGTGTGCGGTCGCGGCCTGCGCGCCGGATTGCTGTTCGGGCCGGAGCGCGCCGGGCTCGACAACGACGACATGGCCTGCGCCGACGCGCTGGTGCGCTTCCCGCTCAACCCGGCGTTCATGAGCCTGAACCTGGCCCAGGCGGTCATGGTGCTGGCCTACGAGTGGTGGACCGCCGCCGACGCCACCGCGCCACGTCGGCTGATGACGAACGAGACCGAGGTCGCGCCGAAGGCCGAGCTAGAACGGCTGCTGGCCCACCTGACCGAGGAGCTGGACGCCTGCGGCTTCCTTGCCAACCTGCCCAAGCGCCCCGGCATGGTCCGCAACATCCGCCACTTCTTCCAACGCGGCGAGGTCACGGTGCAGGAGCTGCGCACCCTGCACGGCATCGTCACCGAGCTGGCGCGCGGGCGGCGGCAGCGCGGGCGTGTGGAGTCGTAAGAAAACTGGATGGTTGACACTCTTGATCGCACGCGCCGCAATCCCGTCGCGGATTGGACTATGGCCGACATTACCGACGTTTGCCTTGATGACGATGTGCGCTGCACCCCGCCATCGGGAGGAGGTTCGCATTACAAACTCTCACATCCGTCTCAACGGGAAATCCCCGCCATCCCTCGTGCCCGACCCGTGAAGGCGGTATATGTTCGCAAGCTCGTCAAATTCATTGAGGCAGTGAGAAAAGCACGTGGCTCGAACTGATTACCCGATCGTGATCGAGCCGCTGGCGCCGGAGGATGGCGACGGCTATCTGGCAACCGTTCCCGATCTCCCTGGATGTCGCTCGGACGGCGATACAAGGGAGCAAGCTGGGCGCAACGTCGAAAGCGCGATAGCGGAGTGGATCGAGGAGGCAACCGAATTGGGCCGACCGATCCCGACACCATCACGGACCTTGGTGGCCGCCCGAGGCTGACACAGCCTCGCTATCCGCGAATCAGCGGCACTCCTATGCTGCCGCCATGACCCCAAACCCCGCCCTGCTGAGCGCCGAGGAGTTGCTCGGTCTCTACGCCCGCCGCCTGCTCAGCCCGGTCGAGGCGCTGGAGGCGGTGACGGCGCGCATCGCCGCGCACAACCCGCGCGTCAACGCCTTCGCCGTGCTGGACCCGCAGGCGTTGGCCGCCGCGGGCGAGAGCGCCGCGCGCTGGCGTGCCGGACGGCCGTTGGGGGCGCTCGACGGCGTGCCTTGCACGGTCAAGGACCTGATCGACGTCGCCGGCCTGCCGACGCGGCGCGGCAGCCGGCTCACCGAGCCGTCGCCGGCCGCCGAGGACGCGCCGCTGGTGCTGGGGCTGCGCCGCGCCGGCGCCGTCATCGTCGGCAAGACCGCCACCACCGAGTACGGCTGGAAGACACCGGGCGACAGCCCGCTGCACGGCATCACGCGCAACCCGTGGAACGCCGAGCTGACGCCGGGCGGCTCTTCCTGCGGCGCCGCCGCGGCGGCGGCGGCGGGGTTCGCGCCGCTGCATGTCGGCACCGATGCCGGCGGTTCGGTGCGCATCCCGGCGGCGTGGTGCGGCGTGGTCGGGCTGAAGCCCACGTTCGGGCGGGTGCCGCAATGGCCGTTGGGCGCGTTCGGCCAAGTCGCCGTGGCCGGGCCGATCACCCGCACCGTGCGCGATGCTGGCCTGATGCTGGGCGCCCTCGCCCGGCACGACCTGCGCGACCCGTTCTGCCTGCCCGACGACCCGCGCGACTGGTGCCTGGGCATCGAGGACGGCGTGGCCGAGCTGCGCGTCGCGGTCGTGCGCCGTCCCGGCTTCGACGCGCCGGTCGACTGGGAGGGCATCGCCGCGGTCGAGGACGCGGCGCGCCTGCTGATGGAGGCCGGCGCCGAGGTGGAGGAGGCCGATCCGGGCTTGCCCGACACGCGGGTCATCTTCGGCCGGCTGTGGGCCGTGGCGCTGGGCCGGCTAGTGGAACGTGTGCCGGAGGCGCGGCGGCACATGCTTGACCCCGGCCTTTTGCATGTGGCGGCCTCCGTCGCGGGGATGTCGGCTGGCGAGATGATCGAGGCGGAGGGTATGCGGGTGGAGGCAGCGCACGCCATGGCGCGGTTCCACCAAACCTACGATCTGGTGCTCTGCCCCACGGTGCCCGGCGGGCCATTGCCTGCCGACGCGCCGACCGCCGAGCCAATGCAGGCGCTATGGACGCAATGGGCGCCGTGGACGTTCGCCTTCAACCTGACCCGGCAGCCAGCCATCACTGTGCCGATGGGCTTCGGTGCCGGCGGGATGCCGCGCTCGGTGCAACTCGCGGCGGCGCTGTACCGCGACGACCTGGCGCTGCGCGCGGCGCGGACGCTGGAAGTGGCGCAGCCATTCGGGATGCCCGAGCTGTAGACCGGAAAATACCAGGTGGACTGGTTGTATAGCGCCAGTAGAACCGGCCCAACACCGGAGATGTCAGTCTTCGTTTGTCAGGTCGCATCGGGCAACCCGACATAACCGGAGACGGGACATGACTTACGGCAAGACGGTGTCGACTGGTCTGGCGGCGCTCGCCGTCGTGGCCGCCGCTGGCGCGATCACCACAGCTTCGGCGGCGCCTGGGGACGGGCCGCGCGAGGTGCGGGCGAAGGTCATGGAGAAGCAGTGGGCGCTGCCCAGGACGGCGCCCGCGGTGGTTGGGACGAACACCACCATCACGCAGGCGGTCAACATCGCGCAATCCGCTACCAGGGCCTTCGTCACGTCGGCCACGCCGGAGAACCGCCGGGATGGCCCGGTCGTGGTGGTGGATGTGACCAAGAACGGGGTCAATCGCGAGGTGATTGTCAACCGTCAGTCGAGCCAGATCGAGCGCGTATCCGTGGCCGACCACGACCGAGGCGGCGAAGCGGTCGATTGACGAGCACGGCCGGGGTGGACCGGGTTCATTACCCGCCCCGGTCCCGCCGCCACCAGCGGCGCCTGCCCTGGGATACATTCCCAGCAGGCGCCGCCTTGGCGTTACTGCTTCGCGGGCGCCGAGGCGGGATCGCTGCCCTGGGCCGGCACCGCGGCGGCCGGCTGCCGCGCCACCGCCTGCTGCAACGCCGTCAGCTTGGCCTCGGTGTCGGTGACGCTCGACTGCGCCTGCGCCAGGCGCTGCTGCGCCTGCTGCAGGTCAGCCAGCGCCTTGTCGCGGCTGCTTGTCGCCTGCTCGGTCGCGGCCTTCGCAGCGTCCTGCTGCTGGGTCGTGGCCTTGAGTTGCTGTTCGGCGGCGGCCTGCTGCGCCGTCACGTCGTCGAGCTGCTTGCGGGCACTCGCCAGCTTGGCATCGCTGTCGGACGCATCCTTCTTGGCGGCCTCGACCTGCGCCGTCAGCGACTTGAGCTGCTGCTCGCCCGTGGTGCGGTCGGCGGCCTGCTGCGCCACCGCCGCCTTGAGCTCGTCCGCCTGCTTCCGCGCCGCCGCCGCCGAGTCCTGCTGCTGCTGCAGCGCCGCCGCCGTATCGGACTGCGACTTCTTGGCGGCCTCGATCTGCGCGGTCAACGACTTGAGCTGTTCCTCGCCGGCGGCCCGGTCGGCGTCCTGCTTGGCCAGTTGCGGCTTGAGTTCGTTGAGCTGCTTCTGCGCCGCCGCCAGCGCCGCCTTGGCCGCTTCGGCCTGCTGCTGCAGGCCCGCAACCTGCGTGGTCAGCGTGCCGCTCTGCGCCGTTGCCTGGGCGACCAGGAGCTGCGCCGCGGTGCCGGCCTTGCCGGTGCGGTCGACCTCGGCGCGCAGCGACGCGAGTTGCTGCTCGGCCGCGGCGCGCTGGTCGCTCACCTGCGCCAACTCGGCCTTGGCGTCCTCGACCTGCTTGGTCGACGCGGCGCCGGCGGTCTGGGCGTCCTCGGCCTGGCGCTGCAACGTGGCGAGCCGCTGCTCGGCCGCGGTGACCTGCTGGCTCGCCGTGGTGAGTTGGGTCGTGGTCTCGGTCAGCCGCTGCTGCGCCGCCTCCGACGCCTTCTGCGCATCCGGGAGCTGCTGCTGCACCGACTTCAACTGCTGCTCGACATCGGCGCGCTGCTTGGTCGTGGCGTCGAGCTGCTTGCGCTCCGCCGCCATCTGGGCGTCGGTCTGGGTGGCGGATTTCTGCGTCTGCTGCAGCGCCGTCTCCGCTTTGGCGATGTCGGCGGAGCGGGTAGCCGCCTCCTGCGTCAGTTGCGCCAGCGTCTGCCGGGTCTGCGCCTCCTGGCTGTGCGCGGCGTCGATCCGCTTGCCGATGTCGGCCAGCTCGCGCGAGTGCGTCGCGGCGTCCTGGTCCAGCTTGGCGGCCTGCGCCTTGCTTGCGTCGAGCGCCTTCGCGGCGCCGGCATCGGCGGCTTGGAGCTTGGCCAAATCGGCGGTGGTCGATTGCGCCTGCGCCGCATTGGTGGCCAAAGCCTGCTTCGCCTGCGCCAGCGAGGCGGTCGTGGCCGCGAGCTGGGTCGCCGCGGCAGCCTGCTGCGTGGTCGCCTGCTGCGTCGCGGCGGAGAGGTCCGCGGCTTTCTTTTGCAGGTCGGCAAGGCTGCCGGACGCCTTCTGCTGCGCGTCCAGCGAGGCGGTCGCCTGATCGCGGGCGTCGGTCAGCCGCGAGATCTGGGCGTCCTTCTGCGCGCGCATCGAGGATTCCGACGACATCGACGAGAACGCGACGATCCACCCGATCACCGCCAGCGCCGCGAGGCCGATCGTCACCGGCCGTCTGGCCTCGGCGTTCCAATCAATTGCCACGGCATCCTCCCTTTGAACTTGTTGCGTTGTAGCACGCGCAATGCCGCGTGTTCAGGGGGGATCGGGCGGCCACCTACAGAATCCTAACCGAGACCAAACTCAAGCGACGAGCGGCGCCCGCTCCGCGCTGGCCCGCGCCCAGGCCAACGCGGCGTCCTCGTCGAACAGCTCGGTCAACTGCTTCAACATGGTGCCGCCGAGTTCCTCGGCGTCGACGATGGTGACGGCGCGGCGGTAGTAGCGCGTGACGTCGTGGCCGATGCCGATGGCGATCAACTCGACCAGGTCGCGGCCCTCGATCTCGCGGATCACCTCGCGCAGGTGCCGCTCCAGGTAGTTGCCGGGGTTGACCGACAGCGTGCTGTCGTCGACCGGCGCGCCGTCGCTGATGACCATCAGGATGCGGCGGTGCTCCGGCCGGCCGAGCAGGCGACGGTAGGCCCAGGTCAGCGCCTCCCCGTCGATGTTCTCCTTGAGCAGCCCTTCGCGCAGCATCAGGCCGAGGTTCTTGCGCGCCCGGCGCCAGGGCGAATCGGCCGCCTTGTAGACGATGTGGCGCAGGTCATTGAGCCGGCCGGGATTGCGCGGCTTGCCCTCCGCGACCCAGCGCTCGCGCGATTGCCCGCCCTTCCAGGCGCGGGTGGTGAAGCCCAGCACCTCGACCTTGACCGCGCAGCGCTCCAGCGTGCGCGCCAGGATGTCGCCGCACATCGCGGCAACGGTGATTGGCCGGCCGCGCATCGAGCCGGAATTGTCGATCAGCAGCGTCACCACGGTGTCGCGGAAATCAGTTTCGCGCTCGCGCTTGTACGAGAGCGAAAGCGTCGGGTTGGCGACGACGCGCGCCAGCCGCCCGGCATCGAGCATTCCTTCCTCGAGGTCGAAATCCCAGGCGCGGGTCTGCTGCGCCAGCAACCGCCGCTGCAGCCGGTTGGCCAGCTTCGACACCACGCCCTGCAGGTGCTGCAACTGCTGGTCGAGCTGCTGGCGCAGTCGCGACAGTTCCTCGGCGTCGCACAGATCCTCGGCCGCGATCTCCTCGTCGAACTGGCGGGCGTAGGCGCGATAGCTGGCTTCCGGCTCCGGGCTGGGCCGGTCGCGGCGCGGCTGCGGGCCGCCGGGACGGTCCTCGCCCTCCGCCGTGGCGGCGTCGTCCTCGCTATCCTCACCGTCCTGCTGCTCGGCCGCCTCGCCCTCGGCCATCTCGGGTTGCGCGCCGAGCGTGCTCTCGGTCTCGGTCTCGTTCTGGCCCTCGCCTTCCGGGTTGGCGTCCTCCTGCCCAGCCTGCTCGCCACCCTGCTCGCTGTCCTGGCTCTCGTCCGGCTCGGCCTCGACCTCCGCCTCGGCGAGTTCGAGCGCCGCTAGCAGGCGACGGGCGGCGCGGGTGAAGCCCGATTGGTCATCGGCCGATCCGGCCATCTCGTCGAGCGCCTGGTCCGCCGCCTCGCCCAGCGTCTCACGCCACTGCTCCAGCACCCGGCTCACCGCCGGCGGGCTGGCCTCGCCGCTCATGCGCTCGCGCGCCAGCAGCGCCAGCGCCGCCGCGACCGGCAACTGGTCGCGCCGGGTCATACGCTCGTAGCCCTCGGCGTCGCACTCGTCGGCCAAGCGCGCGCGCAGGTTGGCCGCGACGCCTGCCATGATACGTCCGCCCAGCACCTCGACCCGCGCCTGCTCCATGGCGTCGTAGGCCTCGCGCGCGTCACGCTGCGAGGGCACGTGCGCCGCGTGCACGCCGTCGTCGTGCAGCCGCAACCGCAACGCCACGCTGTCGGCGGCGCCGCGCAGCCGAGCCATCTCGGGCGCCGGCAACGCCCGCGTCGGCAGCGGCAGGCGAGCGCGACGGCCGGCCAAGCCGCTCGGGCCGGGCTGGAACGCTACCTGCACGTCGGGCGTGTTGGCCATCGCCCGCAACGCGCCGGCGGTGGCGCGCTTGAAGTCCTCGCTGCGGCTGCTGTCGCGGCTGCCGCTCATCCGGCCTTGCGCACCAGGTTCCCGGTCGCGAGTTCCTCGTTGAAACAGCGCTGGTAGTATTCGGCCACGGTGCTGCGCTCGGCCTCGTCGCACTTGTTCAGGAAGGTGACGCGGAAGGCGAAGGCGAGGTCGCCGAAGATGCGCGCGTTCTCGGCCCAGGTGATGACGGTGCGCGGGCTCATCACGGTCGAGATGTCGCCGTTGATGAAACCCGCCCGCGTCAGGTCGGCCAGCGCCACCATGCTCTCGATGCGCCGGCGCTCGGCCTTGTTGGCGCTCTCCAGGCCCATCTTGGCCATCACGATCTCGGTCTCCTGCGCGTGCGGCAGGTAGTTCAGCGTCGCCACGATGTTCCAGCGGTCCATCTGGCCCTGGTTGATCTGCTGCGTGCCGTGATA
>CAXUHK010000087.1:0-539 GCA_964250775.1 uncultured Acetobacteraceae bacterium
CGGCTGTCGTGGCCCGCCGGGCCGAGGACGGCGAGGCGGGGCTGGGCGGGCTGGCGGGACTGGTGCTGCTTGCCGGCTCGCCGCCCGGCCCGGAGCCGATGGACGACCGCAAGCGCGAGGAGATGCTGGGCTGGTTCGCCGGCGGCCCGACGGCCAGCCGTGACGAAGCGCACGGCTATATCGACCGCAACGCCGGTCCCACGCTCGACGCCGCGCTGCGCGAGCGGGCGGTGGGCGATGTGCTGCGCGCGAGCCGTACCGCCTGGCTGGCGTGGCTGGAGCGCGGCAGCCGCGAGGACTGGTCGCAGCGGGTCGGCGTGTTGCGCGCGCCGGCTCTGGCGCTCTCCGGGGCGGCGGACGCGGCGCTCGGCCCGGCGGCGCAGCGCTCGCTCATGGCGCCGCACTTCGCCGACATCCGCCTGGTGACGCTGCCCGACGCCGGGCACCTGTTGCCGCTCGAGCGTCCGGACATGGTGGCACGGTTGATTGCGGCGCACGCCGGCGGAACGCTGCGGGCGCCGATGCTCGACCAGTCGTAC
>CAXUHK010000087.1:549-17519 GCA_964250775.1 uncultured Acetobacteraceae bacterium
GTCGTACCAGGCGCTGATCGGCTCCGGCCGGGTCAGCGCCCGCACCCGCGCCGTGCTGCTGGCACGGGCGCAGCCGGACGCGCCGGACTATCGCCCGGCCGCGCTGACCGGCGACGAATTCGCCACGCTGCGAGCGGTGGTGGCGCGTGTGGTGCCGCAGCGCGACGCGGCCCGGATCGACCTCGCGGCGCGGATCGACGGCGTGCTGGCAGCGGGGGAGGGCGACGGTTGGCGCTTCGCCCTGCTGCCGCCCGATGCGCAGGCGTACCAGGCCGGGTTGGGCACGCTGGACGCGGCGGCGCGAGAGCGGCACGGGCAGGGCTTCGCGCAGCTCGACGGCGAACGCCAGGACGAGATGCTGCGCCAGGTCGCGGCGGGACAGCTTGCCGGATTGCTCGACGCGGCACGGATGCGGCTCTGGTTCGAGGATGTGCGCTCCGACGCGGTAAGGGCCTACGTGGCGCATCCGGCGACGCTGGCGCGCATCGGCTACAGCGGCGTCGGTTATGGCGGCGACGGCGAGCCGAAGCCCGGTTTCGTCCGCATCGGCGCCGGCGAGCGCGAAGAATGGGAGCCGGTCGGGCAGAAGGTGGCCGCGCCATGAACCTCGACACGATGCGGCGATACGGCGCGGACGAGGTGGTGGACGCGGTGGTGATCGGCACCGGCGCCGGCGGCGCGCCGCTGCTGGCGCGGCTGGCGCAGGCCGGGCTGCGCGTCGTGGCGCTGGAGGCCGGGCGCAACTGGGAGCCGGAGGACTTCCCCGCCGACGAGACCGCCGCCGCCGACATCTACTGGCTGGGCGAGCGGCTCAGCGCCGGCGGGATGCCGCAGGCGTTCGGGGCGAACAACAGCGGCACCGGCGTCGGCGGCTCGACGCTGCACTGGGGCGCGTTCTGCCCGCGCGCCGACCCGCGCGACCTGCGGCTGCGCACGGACCAGGGCGTGGGCGAGGACTGGCCGCTCGGGTATGGCGAGCTGCTGCCGTACTACCGCCAGGTCGAGGCGTTCCTCGGCGTGTCGGGGCCGCGATCGTACCCGTGGGAGCCGGAGCGCTCGTACCCGCTGCCGCCGGTGGCCCGCAACAGCCCGGCGCAGATGATGCAGGCCGGGTGCGATGCCCTCGGCATCCGCACGTGCGACGCGCCGGCGGCGCTGGTGTCGCGGGATTTCGGCGACCGGCACGGCTGCATCGGCTGCGGCCACTGCCACCAGGGCTGCCGCAACGGCGCCAAGGCCAGCATGGACGTGACCTACCTGCCGCTGGCGGTGGCGCGGGGCGCGGAGATCCGCGCGCGATGCATGGCGCACGGCTTCGAGCGCGACGCCGCCGGGCGCATCGCCGCGATCGTCTACCGCCGCGATGGCGCCGACCACCGCCAGCGCTGCCATGCGGTGTTCCTGTGCGCCGGCGCGGTCGAGACGCCACGGCTGCTGCTGCACACCGGGTTGGCCAACTCCAGCGGCCAGGTCGGGCGCAATTACATGGCGCACGTGGCGACGCAGGTCTGGGGCACGTTCGAGCGGGAGATGCGGCCGAACAAGGGCTATCCGTCGTCGCTCATCACCGAGGACATGCTGCGCCCCGGCGACGCCGATTTCGCCGGCGGCTACCTGGTGCAGAGCCTCGGCATCCTGCCGATGAACTGGGCCAACCAGATCGCTCGCGGGCGCGGCCTGTGGGGGCAGCCCCTGGTCGACGCCATCCAGGGCTACAACCACAACGCCGGCATCGGCATCAACGGCGAGTGCCTGCCGCAACCGGGCAACTTCCTCGACCTCGCCGACGAGGTGGACGCGCTGGGGATGCGCAAGGCGCGGGTGCAATTCGAGTACGGACCGAACGAGCGCGCCATCGACCGCCACGCCGTCGCGGTCATGACCGAGGTGTGGCGGCAGGCGGGCGCCACCGACATCTGGTCGCTGCAGCGCGCCGCGCACACCGTCGGCACCTGTCGCATGGGCCGCGACGCCGGCAGCGCCGTGGTCGACCCGGTAGGGCGCAGCTTCGACGTGGCGAACCTCTGGGTGTGCGACAACTCGGTGTTCCCGAGCGCGCTGGCGGCCAACCCGGCGCTCACCATCATGGCGCTCAGCCTGCGCACCGCCGCGGCGTTCCTGGACGGACGATAGCTGGTTGGGGCCGACCCGAAACTTCTCGGCCGCGATCGCGACCTAGATGGCGCCGTGGCGCGGCGGCAGGACGCCGTTCAGGGCGTAGTTGCCGACGTTGACGAACTTGTAGCGCACCGGGTCGTGCAGCGTGTGGGTGCGGGCGTTGCGCCAGTGCCGGTCGAAGCCGTGCTCCTCCAGGCTCGCGCGCGCCCCCGCCAGCTCGAACAGCTTCGAGCCGACATGCAGCGAGACCTCGGTGGACAACGCCTTGGCTTCGGCCACCGCGACGGAAGCCTCGGCGACCGAGCGTTCGTGCGGGTCGGCGCGCGCCACGTCGACCGCGTGCCCCGCGCGCTCGAGCAAGGCGTCGGCGGCGTGGACGCGGATCACCAGTTCGCCCACCGCCGCCACGACATGCGGGTCGTCGGCGCCGCGCTGGTAGTCGGTCTCGAACCAGGGCCGGGCGTGGTCGCGGGTGAAGGCGATGGTGTCCGCCAGCGCCGCGCGGGCGATGCCGACATCGACCGCCGCATGGATCAGCTGCGCCACCGGGCCCATCGCGGTCGGCCGCTCGAACACCGATTGGTGCGGCACGATGCGGTCGGCGTCGACGCGCACGGCGTCGAACAGCGTGGTGCCGCTGCCGGTGGTGCGCTGGCCGACGCCCGACCAGTCGTCGACCAGCCGCAGGCCCGGCGTGGCCCGCTCCAGGAACGCCAGCGCCGTGCGGTCCTCGTCGTCCTGCGCCACGGCCACCACGACATGCGCGAACAACGCGCCGGTGGAGTAGAACTTCTGGCCGTCCAGCACGGTGCCGTCGCCGGTCCGCCGCAGCCGGGTGCGGAAATCCTTCGGCGTGCGGGTGCCGATCTCGGTGTAGGCGTTGCCGAGCCGGTCGCCGTCCAGCACCCGGGCGAACCACGTGCGCCGCTGCGCCTCGCTGGCGCCGAGGCGCAGCGCCTCGACCATGTAGTGGTGGTTCTGCGGGATCTGCCCGATGCTGGCGTCCGCCGCCGAAATCACCGCCGTCACTTCGGCCAGGGTGACGCACGAGACCTGCGGGCCGCCATGCGCGCGCGGCACCAGCAGGCCCCACAGGCCGCTGCCGGAATAGCGGTCGATCTCGGCGACCGGCAGGCGGCGGTCGTGGTCGCGCTCGATAGCGCCGGGGGCGAACTCCGCCGCCAGCTCGCGCGCGATGCCCAGCGCCTCGGCATCGTCCGCGATGCGGTGGGCCGGCGCCGAGCGGGGCGGGACGTGCGGCGCCGGCCGGGCCTTCGGCGCCTTGGCCTGGTGCTGGAGCCGGCCCGCGGCGCTCACAGCCACAAATGCCGCGGCGGCTTGACGCCGTTCAGGTGGTGGTTGCCGACGTGGAAGAACTTCCAGCGCACCGGATCGTGCAGCGTGTGGGTGCGGGCGTTGCGCCAGTGCCGGTCGAGCCCGTGCTCGGCCAGTGTGGCGCGCGTGCCGGCCAGCTCGAACAACTTGTTGGTGGCCAGGATCGCGATCTCGGTGGTCAGCACCTTGGCCTCCGCGACCGCGATGGAGGCCTCGGCCACGGAGGCCTCGTCCGGTTCGTCGATCGCCGCGTCGACCCGGCGCGCCGCGCGCTCCAGCATGGCCTCGGCGGCGTGCAGGCGGATTTGCAGGTCGCCGATCGCGGCGATGGTGAACGGATCGTCCGACGCCCGCTCCTGGCCGCTGTCGATCCATGGCCGCGAGCGCGTCCGCACGAAGGCGATGGTGTCGGCGATCGCCCCGGCGGCGATGCCGGAATCCACCGCGGCCTGGATGATCTGCGAGATCGGCCCGGCGGCGGTCGGACGGTCGAACGCCTGGTGCGCCGGCACGATGCGCGCCTTGGGCACGCGCACGCGATCGAGCGTCACCGTCCCCGAGGCGGTGGTGCGCTGGCCGAAGCTCGACCAGTCGTTCGCCACGGTGAGGCCGGGCGCCGCGCGGTCGGCGAACACGATGAACACCTGGCCGGCCTCGTCGACCGCCGCGACCGGGATGACGTGCGCCAGCAGCGCGCCGGTGGAATAGAACTTGGCCCCGCTCACCAGCACGTCGTCGCCGTCCTCGACGAACGAGGTGGCGAGCTTGCCGACATGGTTCGGGCCGGCCTCCGAGGTGGCGTTGCCGAAGCGCAGGCCGCGCAGCACCGCCTCGAACAGCTCGCGCTGCAGCGTCTCCGGCGCGTCGAGCGCGAGGTGCTCGGTCACTGCCAGGTGGTTCTGCGGGATCTGGCCGAGCGAGGGGTCGGCGGCCGAGATCGTGCTGATGACCTGCGTCACGGTCACGTAGGAGACGTCGGCGCCGCCGAAGCGGCGCGGCACCCGGATGCCCCACGGGCCGCTTTGCGAGAACGCCTCGACTTCCGTCACCGGCAGCAGCGCCTCGCGGTCGCGCAGCGCGGCACCTTCGGCGAAACGCGCCGCGAGGTCGCGCGCGACCGCCACCGCCTCGGCGTCGGAGGCGATCAGGTGGGCGGGCGAAGCCGGCGCGGGAAGCGGCTCCACGATCCCGGGAGCGTTGACGCGCGGGGCATGGCGAAGGTCGAAGGCGGCGGACATCCCAAGCTCCTTGCGGTAAACCCCATCGCAGATACGGCAAATTTATGAACCACGCAAGAATAAGCTAGAAATTTGCCTGTGTCGGTTAAACCACGTTGACGCATGTCAATATCGAGAAATATACGGCTAGCGACGTCCCAATCGAGCGGAGCGGGTCATGCCGAACCAAACCGACTTGCCGCGCAACCTGGCGCGGCGATCCCTCATGCAGGCGTCGGCCGCACTCGGCGGCGCGCTGGCCTTAGGCGGCGGCCTGTCCGCGGCAGCGCGGGCGGACGAGGTATCGGCGCCGTCGCTGGCCGGCAAGCGGGTCGGCATCACGGCGATCGGCACCGACCATTACTGGGACTTGAAGGCCTACCAGGCGCAGGTCGACGAGGTGAAGCGGCTCGGCGGCACGCCGTTGGCACTCGACGCCGGGCGCAACGACAAGACCCAGATCGCGCAGATCCAGACGCTGATCGCGCAGAAGCCGGACGCCGTCATCGAGCAGCTCGGCACGCTGTCGATCCTGGACCCGTGGCTGAAGAAGGTTCGGGCCGCCGGCATCCCGCTGTTCACCGTCGACACCGCCAGCCCGCACAGCCTCAACAACACCACGTCGGACAACTTCTTCATCAGCGAGCAGCTCGCCCTGCGCCTGGTCTCCGACCTGCGCGGCGAGGGCCGCATCCTGGTGTTCAACGGCTTCTACGGCGTGCCGGTCTGCGCCATCCGCTACGACCAGTTGAAGGCGGTGCTGAAATACTACCCGAAGGTCACGATCATCGAGCCGGAACTGCGCGACGTGATCCCCAACACCGTGCAGGACGCCTACGCCCAAGTGACCGCGCTGCTGAGCAAATATCCCGAGAAGGGTTCGATCGGCGCCATCTGGTCGGCGTGGGATGTGCCCCAGGTCGGCGCCACCCAGGCGCTCGTGGCGGCCGGGCGGACCGAGATCCGCACCTACGGCGTCGACGGCAGCCCGGACGTGGTGGAGCTGGTGAAGGACGCGGCCTCGCCGGCGGCGGCCGTGGTGGCGCAGCAGCCGGCGCTGATCGGCAAGACCGCGGTGCAGAACGTGGCGCGCTACCTCGCCGGCGACCGCAGCATCCCGCCCACGACCTTCGTCGCCGCCACCGTGGTGACCAAGCGGAACGCCGCCGAGGCGCAGAAGGCGCTTGGCCAGACCTGATAGCGCCATGGCGCCGGCATTGGCGCTGGCCGGCATCGTCAAGGAGTTCGGCGGCGTACGGGCGCTCGACCGCGCCAACCTGTCGGTGGCGCGGTCCAGCGTGCATGGCCTGATCGGCCAGAATGGCGCCGGCAAGTCCACCCTCATCAAGATCCTGGCCGGCATCCATGCGCCGGATTCCGGCACGATCGCGGTCGAGGGCGAGACGGTCGCGCATCTCGACCCGCATCTGGCGGAGCGGCTCGGCATCCGTTTCATCCACCAGGACCGGCTGCTGGTGCCGGGCTTCACCGTCGCGGAAGCGTTGTTCCTCGGCCAGGAACCGGCGCGCGGGCCGCTGCTGCGCCTGGGCCGGATGCGGCGCGAGGCGAGCCGGCTGCTGCGCGAGACGTTCGATGTCGACTTGGCGCCGGACCGGCTGGTCGCCGGGCTGAGTGCCGCCGAGCGGCAGGTCGTCCAGATCACCCGCGCGCTGCTGGGCCGCCCGCGCATCCTGGTGTTCGACGAGCCGACCGCGACGCTGGTGCGGCGCGAGGTGGACCGGCTGTTCGGCATCATCCGCCGGCTGCGCGAACAGGGGATCACGATCGTCTACATCTCGCACCATCTGCGCGAGATCGCAGCCCTTTGCGACCAGGTGACGGTGCTGCGCAACGGTGCCGATGTCGGCACCGTCGATGCCCGTGCCACGCCGGCGGCGACGCTGGTCTCGATGATGGTGGCCCGCGACATCGGCGCCATGTTCCCGCCTCGCGCGAGGGTGTTTGGCCGGCCGGTCCTGGCGGTCCGCGGCCTCGCGCGCACCGGTCGGTTCGAGGGCGTCTCGTTCGAGGCCGCCGCCGGAGAGATCGTGGGCCTCACCGGGCTGCTCGGCTCCGGCGCCAAGGACGTCGTGCAGGCGCTGTTCGGGCTGCAGCGGCCGCAACGCGGCGAGATCCACCGCGATGGAAGCAGGGTCTCGCTGGGATCGCCCGCCGCCGCGGTGCGCCACGGCATCGGGCTGGTGCCGGAGGACCGGCGCGGCCATGGCGTGGCACCCGGCATGTCGGTGCGCGAGAACATCTCGCTGGCCAGCCTCGCGCGCCACGTGCGGCGCGGCGTGCTGGACCGCGGCGCCGAGCGGCGGGAGACGGACCGCCTCATCGGGGAGCTCGCGATCAAGACGCCCGGGCGCGAGGCCCGGCTGCGCGAGCTGAGCGGCGGCAACCAGCAGAAGGTGGCGCTGGCGAAGTGGTTGAGCCGGCAATCGAGCCTGTACCTGCTCGATGAGCCGACGGTCGGTGTCGACGTCGCCGCCAAGGTCGAGATCTACCGCCTGATCGCCGACGTGGCAGGGCGGGGCGCCGGAGTGCTGGCGCTGTCGAGCGACCTGCCGGAATTGCTCGGCCTGTGCCACCGCGTCCTGGTCATGTACCGCGGCCGCATCGTCTACCAGGCCGAAGCCGCCGCGACCGACGACGACACGCTGCTGCTGCACGCCACCGGGGCCGCCGAGGCGCTCCATGCCGCGTGACGCGCCGGACCTGCCGAGCGCCTTCGAAGCGGTTGACGGTGGCGTGCCGGCCGGCTTGGCCAGAGCGCTACGGACAGTGCCGCGGGCGGCGCTGCTGCGGTTCGCCTCGTTGGCGGCCCTGGCGGCGGTGTTCCTGCTGTTCGCCGTGGCGGCGCCCGGCTTCCTGTCGTTCGCCAACCTGGCCAACGTCGTGGCCCAGGTCGCGGTGATCGGCGTGCTGGCGTTGGGGCTCACCATCGTCATCGCCGGCGGCGGGGCGGACGTGGTGGCGGGCGGGATCGACCTGTCGCTGGCCAACGTGCTCGGGCTGTGCGCCGCCGTGTTCGCGACCCTGGCACAGCGCGGGGTCGGCGACGGGCTGGCGGTGCTCGCGACCTTGGCCACCGGGGCGCTGGCGGGTGCCGTCAACGCCGTGGCCGTGGTCGGGCTCGGCGTGCTGCCGCTGCTGGCGACGCTCGCGGTGATGAACGTCTGCGCCGGCCTGGAGCTGGTGCTGACGCACAACACCGTGGTGCCGGCCAGCACGCCGTTGCTGGACGCCCTGGCGGGGAGCTTTCCGGAAGGCGGCGTGCCGGTGCTGGCCTATGCCCTGGCGGCGGTGGCCGGCGTGCTGTTCGTGGCGCTGCACCGCACCCGGCTGGGCCTGCGCGTCTATGCCGTCGGCGGCCACCGCGAGGCGGCCCGCGCCGCGGGGCTGCCGGTCGGCCGGATCGTGGCCGGCACCTACGTCGCGAGCGGGGCGTGCGCGGCGCTGGCGGCGCTGCTGTCGCTGGCGCTGCTCAGCGGCAGCAGCACCGGCTCGGGCGACATGCTGCTGTCGGTGGTGGTGACGGCGCTGCTGGGCGTGGTGTTCTCGCGCCGGCTGGTGGCGACGGTGCCGGGCACGCTGCTCAGCGCTTTGTTCATCGGCTGCCTCATCAACGGGTTCCAGTTGCTCAACATCTCCAGCTACTGGGTGAACGGCGTGCAGGGCGCGCTGATCCTGTTCGTGGTCGCCGCGACCGCCGCCGCGCGGCCGGGACGGTTCTCGTGAGGCACCGTTTGCGCCGCGCGGCCCCGGTGCTGGCGCTGCTCGCGGTGATGGCCTTCTTCGGCGCCACCACGCCGAGCTTCCTGGTGCCGGCCAACCTGCTCGGCATCCTGGTCAACAGCTTCGCCCTGCTGGCGCTGGTGTCGTGCGGCATGACGCTCTCGGTCGCGGCCGGCGGCATCGACCTCTCGGTCGGCACCGCCGTCGACCTCGCCAGCCTGGCCTTCGTCGCGCTGGTCGCGGCGCACCAATCCTTCGCGCTGGCGGTCGCGGCCGGGTTGCTGGCGGCGGCGGCGACCGGGCTGTTCAACGCCATGCTGGTCTCCGGGCTGCGGATCGCGCCGTTCCTCGCGACACTCGGCACGCTGTTCATCGGCCAGAGCGCGCAGCAACTCGCCACCAGCGGCGGGCAGCCGATCTACCTACTGACCGGCCACCTGCCGGACGGCCTGCCGTTCGCGGGCCACGGCCGGGTGCTGGGCGTGCCGTTCGTGCTGGTTGCGGTGGCGCTGTGCCTGGCGATTTTCGCGGCGGCGCTCGGGGCGACCGCGTTCGGCCGCCGGCTGTTGGCGCAGGGCGCGCAGCCCGGGGTGGCGTGGTACTCCGGCCTGCCGGTGCGGCGCGACGCGGCGCTGGCGTTCGTGGCCAGCGGCCTGGTCTGCGGCCTCGCCGGCATCCTGCTATCCTGCACGGTGCGGGCCTACGTGCCGCTGTCCGGCAACGGCTTCCTGCTGAACGCCATCGGCGCCACCTTCATCGGCACGACGTTGGACCCCGAGCGGCGGCCGAGCATCGGCGGCACCGCGCTGGGCGTGCTGCTGCTGGGTGTGGTCGGCAACGGGCTGCTGCTGATCGGCTGGAACTTCTACTGGCAGCAGGTCGGCACCGGCACGCTGATCCTGCTCGTCCTGGCCGCAAGCTTCGCCGCCCACCGCCCGCCGGGCGCCAACGCCTGACTGCCCACGCCTGCCTGCTTACGCCTGACTGAATCGACAGGAGACCCGCCATGGCCAAGCAGATCCGCCTCAACGCGTTCGACATGAACTGCGTCGGCCACCAATCCCCCGGCCTGTGGCGGCATCCGCGCGACCGCTCCGCCGAGTACAAGGAGCTGCGCTACTGGACCGAATTGGCCCGCATCCTGGAACGCGGCCTGTTCGACGGGCTGTTCGTCGCCGACGTGCTGGGCGTCTACGACGTCTATGGCGGCAATGTCGACGCGGCGCTGCGCAACGGCACGCAGATCCCGGTCAACGACCCGTGCCTGCTGGTCTCCGCCATGGCGCTGGTGACGGAGCATCTCGGCTTCGGCATCACCTGCACCCTCTCGTTCGAGCCGCCGTATCCGTTCGCCCGGCGGATGTCGACGCTCGACCACCTGAGCGGCGGGCGCATCGGCTGGAACATCGTCACCGGCTACCTGAACAGCGCCGCGCGCGGCGTGGCTGGCACCGACCAGGCCGCCCATGACAGCCGCTACGAGATCGCCGAGGAATACATGCAGGTCATGTACGAGTTGTGGGAGGGCAGTTGGGAACACGACGCCGTGGCGCGCGACGCCGTGGCGGGCATCTTCACCCACCCCGGGAAGGTGCACCGGGTCCGCCACGACGGCACGCATTTCCAGGTCGACGCCGTGCACCTGAGCGAGCCGTCGGCGCAGCGCAGCCCGCTGCTGTACCAGGCCGGAGCCTCGGCCAAGGGCATCGGCTTCGCGGCCGCGCACGCCGAGTGCGTGTTCATGGCCGCTCCCACCAAGCGCGTGCTGGCGCCGCGGGTGGCCGAGCTGCGGGCCGCCGTGCGGGCGCGTGGGCGCGCTGCGTCGGACGTACTGGTGTTCACGCTGCTGACCGTGATCGTCGGCCGTACCGACGCCGAGGCGCGCGCCAAGTACCAGGACTACAGCCGCTACGTCAGCCACGAAGGCGCGCTCACCCTGATGTCCGGCTGGACCGGCATCGACTTCTCGC
Source organism: uncultured Acetobacteraceae bacterium (assembly GCA_964250775.1). Taxonomy (GTDB): domain Bacteria; phylum Pseudomonadota; class Alphaproteobacteria; order Acetobacterales; family Acetobacteraceae; genus CAVRQM01. The sequence continues at coordinate 10,931 of CAXUHK010000087.1, forward strand.
GCTACGGCCTGGACGAGCCGATCACCTACATCAAGAACGAAGCCATCCATTCCGCCGTCGAGGCGCTGACCTCGGCCGATCCCGGGCGCGTCTGGACGGTGCGCGAACTGGCGGAGTTCGGCGGCATCGGCGGCTTGGGGCCGGTCCTGGTCGGATCGCCCGAGACGGTCGCCGACCAGTTGCAGGGATGGATGGCGGACACCGACATCGACGGCTTCAACCTCGCCTACGCGGTGACGCCCGAGACCTTCTCGGACGTGGCCGACCTGCTGGTGCCGGAACTGCAGCGGCGCGGCATCTACAAGACTGCCTACGCGCCCGGCACGCTGCGGGAGAAGCTGTTCGGCGGCGGCCCGCACCTGGAGGCCCCGCATCCCGCCGCGTCGTACCGGGCCCATCGCGCCGAGCCGTAGGTGGTGACGAGCTTGGCCTGGCGGGCACGCCAGACCGAACCGGCCATGGCGGCAAGCGCGCCGAGCGCGCCGCCGGACGCCGCGACATAGGCGCCGCGCTGGAAGACGGCGGGCGCGTAAGCGTCGAACTCGAACCACCAGACGAAGAACAGCCATTGCCGATAGAGCGGGGCGCCGTGGAAGACGGTCCAGGGATGGCCGAGTTGTGCTTGGTAGCCGAGCGATGCGGCGGTCCATTGCGTGGCGAGCGAAAGGCTCAGCGCCACGATGGTGAACACGATCAGTACTTGGCCGAACAGAACCTTGGTCGGCGTCATCCGACCACCTCGCCACTGGTACGCCAGCGTGCCCGATACGGCACGCCTGCGGGCGAGGGTTGATGACGGGAAAGCGGGCCGTCAAAGACGGCCCAAAGTCTTTGTTCAGGCCTGGGAAATCTTTAATCGAGGTCCATCGTGGAGCAGCGTGCGCGAGCGGGATAGAGGCGATTAGAGGGCAGTCGCTCGGGAGGGGAGAAAGTTTGTGCTGGGCACCTTGCCTTAGCCGCGTCGAGGCGAGCAGCGCGGGTTCCAGCGCCGAATCACGAGTGGATGGCGATACGGGACACCTGCGTCGTTCAACGGCCGTTTCGCTTCGCCGCCGCCTCAGCGGACATGTGAAGTATTGAGACATTCGGGTAGTCTGGATACCGCTTGCTCATTTCGTCTACTATCTTCTGAGATGTAGAAGCGTACCTTGAGACATTGGAAAAGTCGCGTATATAAGCCTCTGTTCCATCCAGGATGGCCTTGGCGTTGTTGTTAGCCGACGACTTCTTGTGACCGGTGATAACCATACTCGGGTTCAGTGCTCTAATAGTGTTTATACTAGCAATCCAGCTATTCCATTCCTCAGGTCCGGTCAGGCCGAGCATGAGATGCATCGAGTTGTAAGCCACATCACCGGCAATCACCGTCCCAAGGCTTGGAACCCATATAACGGTGCTTGGCGCGATATCACCTTGACCGACATTGATGACGCGGAGTTCTTGACCTTCTAGATCCAGCACGTTCGAGGCGAGCGCCTCCGGAATAGCAGTTGGTTTAGCAAGACTGAAGTCCATGATTTGATCGAACAAGGCGAACTCCGCATCCCTGTTCTTGCGGATGTATTCGACAACTCCGCTATCCGCTGAAAGCTGAGCCGATGGAAACCTGTTCAGTAACCGACCAGCCCCGAAATAGTGATCGGGGTGTCCGTGGGTTATCACTATCTTTGTAAGTGCTTTGCCAGTCTGCTCAATCGCGTCAGCTAGTGTATCCACGTCCTCGACGGCCATAAGCGTGTCGACCAGAACGCAGCCATGCTTTCCGCTGATCAGGGTAGCGGTGGTAGGGGAAAACATGGCTCCTGGCGGCCCCATCATCCGGCGAGCAATGCTCGTAAAGACATCGGCAACGAGAGGGGACGCACCCTCGTGGCCGGCGGCGCGCTGTCGATCGAGCTCTATCATTGAAGCATAAACTTTCGTTTTTGTTTACGAGACCGCGTGTGAGCTACCGACCGTTGTTCATTCCCTTCGGTAGACCAATGTTCGTCGTCGATGCAAATGGGGCATCGTCGTGTCGCGAGCTAGCCGGTCGATATCCCGAACGCGGACTGTCCGAGTTGCGCCTCAGAGGCGATTTGAGAGATGCTCAGTCGTGACTCGTCATACCCCATCTGTTGCTCGCGCGCGTAGACGATCGGGCTCGTCCCGACGTGGCGTGTAAAGGCGACGCTGAAGGCGCTTGCCGAGCCTTATCCTACGCTTTTGGCGACTTGTGCGACGCCAGCATTGGCTGAAGCCGACCGCCAGGGAAGGCCCTCGTCTTCGATCCGATGCGCCCGCGATCGGCGACTGACATGGGCCGTTGTTGGCCTGCCGACATGCAGGCCGCGGCTGCCTTCCTCCCCTCGTCAGACGGTGCTTCGGACCGGCAACCTCCCGGTTGTCAGCAGGTGTGCGACCACGCGCTGGACGTCCGCCAACGACTGCCACTCGCTGCCGTCGAGTTCCTCGACACGGGGGTCGACGGCGACGAAGCGGTAGGTTCCGGCAACGTTGATGGCAGCGCCGGCGAACGCTCCAGAGACCTCGATCACATGCGATCGCATCATTTCCAATTTCCAGTATGGCGGCGCCGGGCGGACCTGGTCGCGGCGGGAGACGGCGGTGGCTAAGCCGACGAAGCCGAAGCCGACCCGGGATGCGGCGGCGCCGCAATGGCGGACGCCGAGGAGATGCTGTCCGTTGCGCATCGCCCGCGCCAGCGTGCAGCGTGCCGAGCCAGCGCCAAGGCTCCGGCGGCGCCTTCGAGCGCGTCCTGCGTCGGGTCGGCGACGCGAGTGTGGATGTAGCCCGCCTCATCCAGCGAGAACAGTCGGTCGGCCGTCGTGGTGTCCGGCAACTGGAACGACGCGGCCTGGTGGATCGGCGCCGGCACGGCGCCGGTGGCGGGGTCGGATCGAAAGCCGCCGCCATGCATGGCCAGCGTTTCCGGACACAGGGTGGTCCGCGCAGGCATGATCGATCCTCTCTCGTGCCGCTTCAGGCGTCGGCCAGCAGGTCGGCGTGGTGGCGCTGGGCCACGTCGGGGTGGGAGCGCAGGCGGCTTTTCAGCGCGTTCAGCCCGACATCGCGCAGGAGCGGGTTGTGGGGGTCGCGCGTGATCCCCGGCGCTTCCGCCGCCAACGCCCGCGGCAGGGTCATCTGCGGCACCGTCGCGTCGAGGTTGGCGCCGAGGAAAAAGCCGAGCGACAGCCGCTCCGCGCCGGCCGGCGGCGTCACCGCGCGATGCACCGTCGCCTTGAGGTAGCCGTCCGACGCCAGTTCCAGAAGTTCGCCGATGTTCACCACGAAGCTGCCGTCGAGCGGCTCGGCGTCGATCCAGCGTCCGGCCGCGTCCTCGACCTGCAGGCCGCGTTGCGCGTCCTGCAGCAGCAGCGTGAGGAAACCGCCGTCCTTGTGCGCGCCGACGCCTTGGTCGTCCGGCGTGGCGTCGCGGCCGGGATAGCGGATGATCTTGAGCAGCAGGTTCGGCGCCGGCGCGTAGATCGGCTCGAACACGTCCTCGTCCTGGCCGAGCGCCAGGGCGAAGCTGCGCAGCAGCCGCACCGCCAGCGCGGTCGTGGCGTCGATGTAGGCCAACAGCACAGGTCGCAGCTCGGGAAACCCCGGCGGCCACTGGTTCGGGCCCTGCAGCCGGTCCCAAGGCGGGCTGTCCGGGCCGGTCGGCAGCGCCGGCCGCTCCGCCCCGATGTCGACCTGCTCGCGCCAGTCCGGCCGGCCGCGGGTCAGCTCCCGCCCGGCCCGGTTGTAGCCGCGGAAATGCGGCGACCGCACCATCTCGATGGCCAGCTTCTCGACCTCGGGCAAGGCGAAGAAGCGGCGCGCCGCGTCCTGCGCCGCTCCCACCAGCGCCGGGTCGATGGCGTGGCCCACGAGGTAGAAGAAGCCGAAGTCCCGCGCTGCCGCTCGCAGGTCGCCGAGGAACCGCCCGCGCTCGACGAGGCTTGCGGCGGCTCTTGAGAAATCCAGGACGGGTAGGGAGGTCGGGGATTGCAGGAACATGGCGGCGAACTCCTCGCGGTCGCGACACGATGGCCAACCAGGAATGGCGAGTCAACGCTTTTAAGCGTGGAATTTATAATCTACACGACGGCGTTGTTGTTTAAGCGTGCGTCCGTAAGGCTGCCTTTGAAGGGCGAAAGTCTGGTGTTGGATGGCAAGGTGTGGATCGGCATCCCGGTAAGACCCCCGACTGGATCGGGGTTGAGGACGCCGGTTGCGATGCCGGCCCGATCGCGAGCGACGCAGCGGGCGGAACGGCAGCGAAGGGATCAGCCTCACCACAACTGCAGCGTCTTGTCGGGATGGGTGGCCGTATAGAATCAACGCTGTCGGCATGATCGTGGGCGCATTGCCCTTTGCGACCGAGCGGCGGCGAGTCGATGCTTCCGCCATGAAGCGCCTGCTGGTTGCCGCGCGACCCGGTCCCGCACACCGCCGGCCGCGCCCGCGGCCAGGGAAAGGAACGCCCGCAAGAGCCCCTGCATTACCCGCCGGTCCACGTTGCGGGCGCTTGCCCGTGCCCCCGCCGGCTGGGCGACGCTGCGGTCCCGCCTTGCCACGGCGCAGGCCGATCGACGGCATCGACACGCCCGATCCGCTCACTGTGGTCTGCCACTGCAACAAGGTATCGCCGGACTTCGCCTCCACCCTGTTCACCTTCGGCATCCTGCCTAAGCACGCGCTGGAAGGCCGCGATCTCAACACCGATGCCTACAACGAGAAGCCGCTCGGCACCGGCCCGTTCATGGCGCGCGAGTTCAGGCACGGTCAGTATGTGTTGACCGACCGCAACCCGAACTACTGGCGCCGCGACGACCGGGGAAAGGCGCTGCCGTATCTCGATCACCTGGTGTCCAAGATCATCCCGGACTCGAACACGCTACTCGAACACGCTAGTCACCCGACTAAAATCGGGCGAACTCGATCTCGTCGTGCAGACGCCGTACAACCAAGCCAGGCAGCTCGACGGCGTACAGGGATTGCAAATCGAGAAGAGCCCGCCGCTGTCTTGGCAGCACCTCGATTTCAACGTCAAGGCGCGCCACTCGCTGCAGGACGTCGCGGTGCGCCGGGCCATCGCGCACGCGATCAACAAGCAGACCCTGGCCAGGGCGCAGGGCGGCTTCCCGACGCCGATCAAGTCGGTGGTGGTGCCGGTGTTCGACTTCTACGATCCGGCGACGCCGGACTACGCCTTCGACCGCGCGCTCGCGGACCGGTTGCTGGACGCGGCCGGCTACGCGCGCGGCGCCGACGGCACCCGCGCCAAGGATGGCGAGCGACTGGCCTACCGCTTCGTCGTGCAGGCCGGCCGCGGCGACGCCGAGCTGGCGCAGCAGGCGATCATGGCGCAACTCCGGGCGGTCGGCATCCAGGCCACGCCAGACAACAAGACTGGCGTCGCGCGGTGCCGGGGCAGGTGGCCGACCCGCGCGACCCGCCGCCCGGCTGCGCCTTCGCGCCGCGCTGCGGCCTGGCGCTGGCCGCCTGCGATGCGGCGGTTCCCGTCCTCGCGAGCGTCTCGGCACGGCATCGCGCGCGCTGCCTCCGCTGGGCGGAGACATGACCGTGCCGTTGCTGCAAGTCACCGATCTGCGCGTGCATTTCCCGTCGGATCGCGGGCTGCTCCGGGATAGCCGGCTGGTGCGCGCCGTCGACGGCGTATCGTTCTCGGTGGCGTCCGGCGAAGTGGTCGGCCTGGTGGGCGAATCCGGGTCCGGCAAGACCACGCTCGGCCGCGCCGTGCTGCGGCTGACCGAGCCCACCGCCGGCTCGGTGCGGTTTCGCGGCCAGGAGCTGATCGGGCCGCCGCACGGCGCCATGACGGCGTTGCGGCGGCACGTGCAGGTCGTGTTCCAGGACCCGTTCGCCAGCCTCAACCCGCGCCTGACGGCGGGCGACGCCATCGCCGAGGCGCTGCACCTGCACCGCGTCGGCACGCCGGCGCGGCGGCCGCGTCGAGTGGCGCTGCGCGGCGAGCCGCAAAGCCCGTCCGCGCCACCCTCGGGATGCGTGTTCCGCACCCGCTGCCTGGAGGCGATCCCGCGCTGTGCCGCGGCAACGCCGGCGATGGAGGCGCTGACCGCCAAACACAGCGTCGCCTGCGTCCGCAGCCGCGAGTTGCTGCCGGCCTGCGGGAAAGGTGGCCTTTAGGCATGGGTTCTACGACGCGGGGCGCAGCCGTAACGCGGCGCGCGCTTCGGCGGCGGTGGCGGGGCGCCGGCGGTGTGCCGCGATGTGTTCCACGGCGATCTCGACCAGCTCGGCGTTGCCGCGGGCCAGCCGCTCCTTGCTCACGCGCACGTTGTCCTCCAGTCCGGTGCGCACCGCGTCGGCCTCGCGCGCCAGCGCCCAGCGCATGACTTCGGTCTGGTGCCGGCCGATGCCGGCCGCCGTCCAGGTGGCGTCCGGCAGCACGCGGCGCAGCTCGCCCAACAGGATGTCGAGCAGGTGCTCCTCGGCCGGCATGGCGTTCCGCACGCCCATGACGAACTGCACGTGCGGGTGCTCCGGCATCAGCCCGGCCTCGACCAGGCGGCGCGCGCCGTGCAGGTGCGAGAGGTCGAAGATCTCGATCTCCGGC
>CAXUHK010000088.1:0-17126 GCA_964250775.1 uncultured Acetobacteraceae bacterium
CGCCTCGACTGCGCGCGGCGGCTGGGCGGCGTGGTCGCGGCGGCGGCGGCCGGGCTGCCTTTGGCCGAGTTCGGCATCGGGCCGGGAGCCGCCGACGGGCTGGTCCCGGCGACTCCCAGCGAGCTGGCGCAGCGCCTCGCCGGCCATGTCGCCACGCATCAGGAGCATCGGGCATGACGCGGATGATCGCCGTGGCGTCCGGCAAGGGCGGCGTCGGCAAGACCTGGTTCGCGGTGACGCTGGCGCACGCGCTCGCCCTGCGCGGCCGGCGGGTGCTGCTGTTCGACGGCGATCTCGGCCTCGCCAACGTCGACGTGCAACTGGGCCTGGCGCCGCGGCACGATCTGGGCGCCGTGGTCGCCGGGCGCGCCAGCCTGGCCGCCGCAATCACCGCGCACCCGTGCGGGTTCGCCGTCCTGGCCGGCAGTTCGGGCTCCGGCGCGCTGTCGGCGCTGGAGCCCGACGCCCTGGAGCGACTGCTGGAGGCGTTGCGGGCACTGGCGGCCGGTTACGACGACGTGGTGCTCGACCTCGGCGCCGGGCTGGACCGCTCGGTGCGACGCATGGCGGTGTTCGCCGACGTGCTGCTGGTGCTGGCGACCGACGAGCCGACCAGCCTCACCGACGCCTATGCCGTGCTGAAGCTGCACGCCGCGGACCACGGCAGCTTGGGCCACGGCGATGGCCCGGCGGTTCGCGTCGTCGTCAACCAGGCCGCCTCGCCCGCCGCCGGGCAGCGCACGTTCGCGACGCTGGCCGGCGCCTGCGCCAAGTTACTCGGCGCGGCGCCCGCGTGGTGCGGCGCGACGAGCAGGTGCGCGAGGCGATCCGCCGGCAGGCGCCGCTGCTGCAGCGCACGCCAGCCAGCCCGGCCGCGCTCGACGTGCTGGCGTTGGCGCGGTCGCTGTGAGCGGGAGCCCGCGTGTCGCGGTGCGGATCAGGGCTTGACAATCCTGTGCGCAACGTCACAGCGCGGCACCGCGTGATGCAACTGCGTTCGCGGTCGCGCATTTAGGCAGCATGGAAGTTCGGCGCGCATGGATGGATCGGGTGAGCCAGCGTTCGCGCAGCGAGGAATCGGCGGTGCATGAATGGGTGCGCGGCTCGCTGCTGCAGTCCTACGACGACGTGGCGCGTGAGGAATTGCCACAGCACCTGCTCGACCTGTTGCCGAAGGACTAGCCGGCCTCACTGGCCGTCCCGGGCGGCGCGCCGGTCTTCCGCCTCGATCCTGGCGCGGACGTCGCCCTCCACCGTGGTGCCGGCCGGCATCGGCTCGAATAGCGTCCCCGAGGTCGCCGGCGCGGCGGGAGCCGCCCCGAACTGCTCGCGCCGCACGATGTCGCCGGTGATGTCCTCGCTGAGGCCGGGCAGGAACTGGTGCGCCACGACCGACGCCTCCGCCTTCCAGCCGACCGCCACTTCCTTGCTGGGGTGGATCGCCGCCCACACGATCGCGTCGACCGTCGGCTGCGGCCCGTCGATCGGCGTCACGCGCGGCGTGTGCCCGGTGTAGTTGGCGGCGTGGTCCCAGATCGGGGTGTCGAGCGCCCAAGGCTCGATGGTGACGACGTTAATGCTGCGCCGCAGCCCGTCCTGGCGCAGCTCCTGGCTCAGCGCCGCGTCCAGCCCGACGATGCCGTGCTTGGAGGCCGAATACGCGGCCTGGTAGGCGAGCGGCAGGCGGCCCTCGACCGAGGCGACGTTGATGAGCGTGCCGAAGCCCTGCTGGCGGAACCGCCGCATCGCGGCGTAGCTGCCGTAGAGCGCGCCCTTGAGGTTGACGTCGATGACGCGCGCCTGGTCGGCGAGCGGGATCCGGTCGAACCGCCCGATCGCCACCACGCCGGCGTCGTTGACCCAGACGTCGATTCGGCCGAAGCGGTCGGTCGCGGCTCGCGCCAGATGCTCGATCTCGTCCGGCTTGCTGACGTCGGTGGGGACGACCAGCGGCGTGCCGCCGCGTGCGGTGACTTCGGCCGCTAGTTGATCGAGCACATCGAGCCGCCGGGCGGCCAACACGATCCGGGCGCCGTAGCCCGCGAGCTTCAGCGCCACGCCCCGGCCCAATCCGCTGGACGCGCCGGTGACGACGAAGGTGCGGTTCACGATGCGCTCCCGGTCATGTTGGCCGAGTTGCGACGGCGCCGCACAGCCGGCCAATGCCGCCGCGAATGCCATCCATACGAAACGGCGCCGCGACCGGCCGATCATCGGCCGGACGCCCGCAGGCCAGGCAGGATGACCGACCTGTTCGAGCCAAGGTTCGCGGCGTTCCCCGGGCTGCCTTCCGCCGGACCCGCAAAGCCGCCATCCGTGACCGGGATGTCGGCCGCCCCGGTGCCGTGATCCGGGCGGATCGCCCCGCAGGCCGTCACGCACAGCAGCGCTCCCGTCAACAGCAGCCTCAGCATCGCCCTCGATCCCGAACCGACTTAGGGGACATGGCCCGCCGCTCCGCCGCCGCCACCGCCAGCGTGGTCGCCAGGGCGAAGCTCGCGGCCAGCGAGCGGAACGCCGCGTGGTCGGCCTCGGCCACTTCCAGCCAGACCGTCGCGGTCGCGACCAGCGGCGAGAACGGGCCGTCGGTGATCGCCACCACCGCGACGCCGGCGGCGAACGCCCCCGCCGCCAGCGCCAGCGTCGCCGGCGCATACGGCGAGAAGCTCACCGCCAGCACCACGTCGCCCGAGCCCAGCATCGCCACCTGTTCCGGCGCCAGCCCGCCGAGCTGGTCGACCAGTTCCGCTCGCAGGCCCAATTTCCGCAAAGCGTAGGCCAGGTAGGCGGCGACCGGGAACGAGCGACGGCTGCCGAGCAGGTGGATGCAATCCGCCGCCGCCAGCAGGCCCACCGCGCGCTCCAGCGCGTCCGGGGCCAGCCCCTCGCCCAATCGCGCCAACGACAGCGCCGAGGCGTTGACGAAGCCTTGCAGCAACGCCATCGGGTCGCCGTCCGGCGCTTCGTGCAGCGCCTCCAGCCGCTCGCGGTAGTCGGGCCAGCGGCCGCGCGCGTGGTCGCGGAACACCGCCTGCATCTCGCCGAACCCGGCATAGCCGAGGCTCTGCGCGAAGCGCACCAGGGTCGAGGTCTGCACCCCCGCCTTGGCCGCGATCTGCGCCAGCGTGCCGAAGGCGATCTCGTCCGGCTCGCGGATGGTGAACGCGGCCACCTGCGCCAGCCGCTTCGGCAGGGAGCCGGCCCGCGCCTCGATCAGCTCGCGCAACGCCGCGACATCGCGCGGCGGCGGCATCAGGCGAGCGTGGGCATCACGAAATCGGCGCCGGCGCGGATGCCGGTGGGCCAGCGCGAGGTCACGGTCTTGAGCTTGGTGAAGAAGCGCACGCCCTCGCGCCCGTGCATGGCGTGGTCGCCGAAGATCGAGCGCTTCCAGCCGCCGAAGCTGTGGAACGCCATCGGCACCGGGATCGGCACGTTGACGCCGACCATGCCGGCCTGCACGCCATGCGCGAACGCCCGGGCCGAGTCGCCGTCGCGGGTGAAGATCGCGGTGCCGTTGCCGTATTCGTGCGCGTTCACCAGCTCGAGCGCGTCGGCGAACGCCGGCACCCGCACCACCGCCAGCACCGGGCCGAAGATCTCCTCGCGGTAGATCGACATCTCCGGCGTCACGTCGTCGAACAGGCTGCCGCCGATGAAGAAACCGTCCTCGTAGCCCTGCAACCGCAGGTCGCGCCCGTCGACCACCAGCTTGGCGCCGGCCGCGACACCGGCATCGATGTAGCCGCGCACCTTCGCCAAATGGGCGCCCGTGACCAGCGGCCCCATCTCGGCGTCAGGGTCGGTGCCCGGCCCCACCTTCAGCGCCCGCACCCGCGGCGCCAACGTGTCGACCAGCTTATCGGCGACGTTGCCGACCGCGACGGCGACCGAGATCGCCATGCAGCGCTCGCCGGCCGAGCCGAACGCCGCCCCCATCAGCGCGTCGGCGGTCTGCGCCAAGTCGGCGTCGGGCATCACGACCATGTGGTTCTTGGCCCCGCCCAACGCCTGCACCCGCTTGCCGTGCAGCGTCCCGGTACGGTGGATGTACTCGGCGATCGGCGTGCTGCCGACGAAGCTCACCGCGTCGATGCCGGGATGCTCCAGGATGGCGTCGACCGCCTCCTTGTCGCCCTGCACGACGTTGAACACGCCGTCCGGCAGCCCTGCCTGCTGCAGCAGCTCGGCCAGCAACAGCGAAGCGGACGGGTCGCGCTCGCTCGGCTTCAGGATGAAGCAGTTGCCGGTCGCGATCGCCACCGGCAGCATCCACAGCGGCACCATCGACGGGAAGTTGAACGGCGTGATGCCGGCGCAGACGCCGAGCGGCTGGCGCACCGAGTAGCTGTCGACGCCGCGCCCGACCTGCTCGGTGAACTCGCCTTTCAGGAGGTCCGGCACGCCGCAGGCGAATTCCGCGACCTCCATGCCGCGCGTCACCTCGCCGAGCGCGTCGGACAACACCTTGCCATGCTCGGCGGTGATGATCGCGGCCATCTCCTTCGCGTGCTTGTCCAGCAGATCGCGGAAACGGAACATGATTCGCGCTCGGGTGAGCGGCGTGGTCGCGGCCCATGCCGGGAACGCGCGCCGCGCGGAGCGCACGGCGGCATCGACATCGGCGCGGTTGGCCAGCTTCACGCGGCGCGCCACCTGGCCGGTCGCCGGGTCGAACACGTCGGCCGTGCGGGTGCCCGTGCCGGCGACACGGTTGTTGTCGATGTAGTGTTCGACGGTATCGGCCAGGTCGCTGCTCATTCCGGTTTTCCTTGCTGCCAGCCGAGGAACTCGTGGTCAGGCGACATGGTGAACTTCCACGCGCGGCGCGGTCCGGCCATGACGTTGAGGTAGTACAGGTCGAAGCCGTGCGGCGCGCCCACCGGATGATAGCCGCGCGGCACCAGCACGACGTCGCGGTCGGACACCGCCATGGTCTCGTCGAGCGAGCGGTCGTCGGTGTAGACCCGCTGCAACGCCCAGCCGCTGCCGCGCGCCAGGCGGTGGTAGTAGCTCTCCTCCAGGTAGGTCTCGCGCGGGAAGTCGTCGGTGTCGTGCTTGTGCGGCGGGTAGCTCGACCAGTGGCCGCCCGGCGTCACCACCTCGACCACGAGCAGGCTCTCGGCCAGCGCCGTGTCCGGCAGTATGTTGCGGACATGACGAACGTTCGTGCCCATGCCTCGGGTTTCCTCGCCCACCTGCTCCGGCGGGATCACCCGCGCCGGCAGCCTTCCCTCCGCAGGCGCGGCGCAGACCGCCAGTTCGCACCCATCGAGCGCCTTGACACTCCACTCGGAGCGCGCCGGCACGTAGAGCGACCAGGGACTGCCCTCGAACGGGCTGGACCGGCCGCCCAGCGTGCCGAAACCCTCGCCGCCGGCCTGCATCGCGGCGCGGCCGGACACCAATACAAGGCATACCTCGCAGCTCCCGGTGGAACGTCGCAGCGTCTGGCCCGGCTGCAGGTCGTAGACCTCGAAACCGACATAGGACCAGCCGGCGGTCTCCGGCGTCACGCGATGCACCGCGCCGTCCGCGTCGGGAACCGAAGGTCGGATCAGCAAACCTGGCATCACGCGAGGCCGCCGGCGGCGAGGAAGCGCTTCAGGTTGGTGTAGCCCATGCGCGCGTACTGGAGCGGGTTGGCGCGCGCCGGGTCCTGCTCGGCCTCGATCACCACCCAACCGTCGTAGCCGGGCAGCGCCCGGAACACCGTCGCGTAATCCACCAAGCCGTCGCCCGGCACGGTGTAGACGCCCTCGACCACGGCCCGCAGGAAGCTCCAGTCCTGGGCGGCGGCTTGCGCCATCACGTCGCGGCGCACGTCCTTGGCGTGGAAATGGCCGATCCGGTCGCGATAGCGCGCCGCCAGTGCGGCCGGATCGGAGCCGCCCCAGGTGGCGTGCCCGGTGTCGAACAGCAGTCGCACCGAAGGCCCGGTCGCCGCCATCAGCGCGTCGATGTCGGCCTCGCTCTGCACCACGGTGCCCATGTGGTGATGGTAGACGAGCCGCACCCCTTCGCGCAGCGTGGCGTCGGCCACCAACGTCATGCGGCGGCCGAACTCGGCCCATTGGCCGGCCGCCAGCACCGGCCGCCGCGACAGCGGCGTCGCCATCGCGCCATGAATGGCGTTGGAGGTCTCGGCGAACACCAGCACTTCGCAGCCCATCGCGCGCAGCAGGTCGAGATGCGGGCGCATGGCGGCGATCTCGGCCTCGGCGTCCCGCTCCAGCAGCGATGCCGAGTACCAGCCGGAGACGCATTCCAGTCCGAACGGCTCCAGCGCCGCGCGCAACGCCACCGCCTCGCGCGGGAACTTGTGCCCGAGCTCCATGCCCTCGAAGCCCACCTCGGCGGCTTCGCTGAGGCAGGTCTCCAGCGGCGTCTCGCCGCCGAGCTCGCGCAGGTCGTCGTTGGACCAGCCGATCGGGTTGGCGCCGATGCGGATCATGCCATGCTCTCCCTCGCCGCGACGGCCTCCTCGTACCGCTCGCGGGCGGCGCGCACCTCGGGCCGCGCCGAGACCTGCGGCACCGCCACGTCCCACCAAGCGCCGCCGGCATCGCTCACTGGGGCGGGGTCGGTGTCGACCACCACCACCGAGGTGCGCGCCTGGCCCCGAGCCCGCGCCAAGGCGGCATCGAGACCGCGTAGATCCGCGACCTTCTCGCTGACCGCGCCCAGGCTGCGCGCGTGGGCCACGAAATCGATCTCGGGCAGCACCTCGTGCGCCGCGTCGCGCAGCAAATTGTTGAACCCGGCCCCGCCGGCCGTGTGCTGCAGGCGGTCGATGCAGGCGAACCCGCGATTGTCGAGCACCACGATGGTCAACTTCCTGCCCAGCATCACCGAGGTCGCGATCTCCGAGTTCATCATCAGGTACGACCCGTCGCCCAGCACCGCAAACACCTCGCAGCCCGGCCGCGCCAGCTTGACGCCCAGTGCCCCCGCGATCTCGTAGCCCATGGTGGAGTAGCCATACTCGACATGGTAGCCCCCCGCCTGTCCCGGCCGCCACAGCTTGTGCAGCTCGCCTGGCAGGCCGCCCGCGGCGCACACCACGATGTCGCTCGGCCGCGAGGCCCGCTGCAGCACGCCCAGCACCTGCGCGTCGCTCGGCAGCGAGCCGTCGGCCGGCGCGTCGGTGTAGCGGGCCGCGACCTGTTGCCAATCCCGCCGCCCGGCGACGGCGCGCGCGGTCCAGGCCGCCGGCACGCTCCAGTCGCCCAATGCCCTGTCGAGCGCCGCGAGGCCCGCGCCGGCGTCGGCCACCAGCGGCTGCGCATGACGCTTCATGGCGTCGAACGGTTGCACGTTCAGGCCGACGATGCGCTTGCCCTGGAACAGCGCCCATGAACCGGTGGTGAAGTCAGCCAATCGCGTGCCGACCGCCAACACCAGGTCGGTGTCGCGCGCCAGGGCATTGGCGGCTTCGGTGCCGGTGACGCCGACGGCGCCCATGTTCAGCTCGTCGTCGACCGGCAGCGCCGACTTGCCGGCCTGGGTCTCGCAGGCGGGCAGCCCGTGCGCGGCGCAGAAGCGTCGCAGCGTCGCCTCGGCCTCGCCGTACAGCACGCCGCCGCCGCACACCACCAGCGGGCGCTCGGCGCGGCGCAACAGGTCGGCGGCCGCTTGCAACTCGCGCGGGTCGGGCGGCGGCCGGCGCGGCGTCCAGACCCGGCGCTCGAACAAATGCTCGGGGTAGTCGTACGCCTGGGCCTGCACGTCCTGGCACAGGGCGAGCGTCACCGGGCCGCACTCGGCGGGGTCGGTCAGCACCGCCATCGCGCGGGCGAAGCCGGCGATGAGCTGCTCCGGGCGGACGATGCGGTCGAAATAGCGGCTGACCGGGCGCAGGCAGTCGTTGGCGGTGACGGTGCCGTCGCCGAAATCCTCCACCTGCTGCAGCACCGGGTCCGGCCCGCGCCCGGCGAACACGTCGCCCGGCAGGAGCAGCACCGGCAGCCGGTTGACATGCGCCAGTGCCGCCGCCGTCACCAGGTTGGTCGCCCCCGGCCCGATCGAGGTGGTGACGGCCATCATCCGCCGCCGCCGCGATGCCTTGGCGAACGCCACCGCCGCGTGCGCCATGGCCTGCTCGTTGTGCGCGCGCAGGGTCGGCAGCGTATCGCGGGCGTGGTACAGCGCCTCGCCCATGCCGGCCACGTTGCCGTGGCCGAAGATCGCCCACACGCCGGCGAACAGCGGCACTTCCTGGCCGTCGATCTCGGTGTGCTGCGCCATCATGGCGCGCACCAGCGCCTGCGCCATGGTCAGCCGGACGGCACTCATGCGGCGATCCTTTCGCGAACCGATTGCCAGGCGGCGACCAAGCGGGAGAACCGCTCCGCCATGGCACTCACCGCCTGCGCGTCATCGATACGACCGGCCAGCCAGTCCTGCGCCGGCTGCGCGAAGATGGTGCGCCCGACCGCGAAGCCGCGCACCAGCGGTTCGTTCGCGGCCAGGGCGAAGCCGCGCGCGAGGTCGTCGGCCGGCGCTTCCAGGCCGAGCATGACGACGCCGCGGCAGAACGGGTCGCCGGCGCGCACCGCGTCGCCGATCTCGGCCCAGGCGGCGGCGGTCGATTGCGGCTCCAGCTTCCACCAGTCGGGCTTGATGCCCAGCGCATAGAGCCGGGTCAGCACCCGCGCCACGGTGTCGTCGGCGAGCGTGCCGTGCTTGCCGGCGATGATCTCTACCAGCAGCTCGCGCCCGACCGTGCGGGTCGCGTCGAACAGCCGCAGCAGCTCGCGCTCCTGGCGCAGCCGCAGCTCCTCAGGATCGTTGGGATGATAGAAGCACAGGCATTTCACGACCTGCGTCACCGGCCACTCGACCAGGTGCGCGCCGAGGCTGTCGGTGACGTCGAACTCCAGCGGGCGGCTGCCCGGCCGCTCGACCGGGCGGGCGATCCACAAACCCTCGGCCACGAACAGCGCCTCGCGGCCATAGGTGCCGTCGAGCAACATGCCGAAGCCGGGGCGGCCGGCGGCGACCCTCTGCGTCGCCGTGACGGCCAGCAGCTTGAACGCCGCGATGCGCTCCGGAGCCGCCCCTATTTCCTCGAACTGCGCCCGGTGATCGATCGCCAGCGCCATCACCGTGTCGGCAGCGGGCCGGCGCGTGGTCGCCCAATGCACGTGGTTCAGCGCAACGTCCTTGCGCAGCGCCCGCTCGCGGCTGCCGTGCTCAAGGAAGTGTTGCAGCTCGGTCCAGGTCGGGCTTTCCGGCGAGCACAGCAGGCGCGAGACGGCGAACGCGCCGCAGGCGTTGGCCCACTTGGCGCAGGTTTCGAGTGGTTCACGCCGAAGCCAGCCGCGCAGGAAGCCGGACATGAAGGCGTCACCGGCGCCCAGCACGTTGTACACCTCGACCGGGAAGCCGGGGCCGCGAATGCCGTCGTCCAGCGCGTCGGGGATGGCGCCGGGGAACGCCACGCAGCCCATCGGGCCGCGCTTGCAGACGATGGTGGCGGCCGAGACGGCGCGGATCGCCCGGATGGCCGCCAGCGTGTCCTCCGAGCCGCCGGCGATGTGCAGCTCCTCCTCGGTGCCGACGACCAGGTCGCAGGCCGGCAGCACCGGAGCCAGCAACCGCGTCACCGCATCGGCGCGGACGTAACGGCTCTCGCCGGCGCCATGGCCCGCGAGGCCCCAGAGGTTCGGCCGGTAGTCGACGTCGAACACCACCCGGGCGCCGTTCTGCTTCGCCAGCGCGATTGCGCGGTGCTGCGCCGCCGCCGCCGCCGGGCGGGCGAAGTGCGTGCCCGTGACCAGCACCGCGCCGGCGCGGGCGACGAACGCCGGGTCGATGTCGCTCTCGTCCAGCGCCGCGTCGGCGCAGTTGTCGCGGTAGAAGATCAGCGGGAAGCTGTGCTCGTCGCGCACGCCCAACAGCACCAGGGCCGTCAGCCGCGCGGGATCGGTGTGGACGCCTTCGGTCGCCACACCCTCCCGCGCCAACTGCTCGCGGATGAAGCGGCCCATGTGCTCGTCGCCGACGCGCGTGATGACGCCGGAGCGCAGGCCGAGCCGGGCGGTGCCGATCGCGATGTTGGTGGGGCAGCCGCCGACCGCCTTGGAGAAGCTGGCCATGTCCTCCAGCCGCCCGCCGACCTGCTGGCCATACAGGTCGACCGACGAGCGCCCAATCGAGACGACATCGAGCCGGGCAGCGTCCATGGCGCATTCCTCATGACGGCTTGTTGGAGCGAATAGAGCATACGCTCCATCAAGCCGTCAAATGGAATGCCTTATCCAACACCGGTCAGCAGCCGTTCCACCCGGCGCGCGAACGCCGCAGGATCCTTCGGTGGCTCGCCGTCCTGCACCCGCGCGAGGTCGAGCAGCATCCCGGCCTGCTCGGTCACGTCACCAGCCGCAGCGACCTGCGCACGCAGCGTCGCCATCAGCGGGTGGCGCGGGTTGATCTCCAGCACCGGGGCCGCCTCGAAGCCGCCACGGCCGGAGCGCTTCAGCAGCCGCTGCATCTGCAGGTCCGGGCCGCTGCCGGCTGCCAGCACCACGGCGCTGTCGACCAGCCGGTCGGTCGCGCGCACGTCCGAGACCGCCTCGCCCAGCGCCGCCTTCAGCGCCGCGATCAGCTCGGCGGCGTCGGGCGCCTCGCCCTCGGGCGCGCCCTCGGCGGCGATCTTCGACAGGTCCTCGGCGCCCTGCGTGACGCTGCGCAGCTTCTTGCCCTCGAACGCGTCGAGCCGCTCCGGCCAGAAGCTGTCGATCGGGTCGTCCAGCAGCAGCACCTCGACGCCGCGCGCGCGGAAACCTTCGAGCTGCGCCGAGCGGCCCAGCGCGTCGGCGTTCTCGCCGGCCAGGAAATAGATCGCCTCCTGCCCTTCCTTCATCCGCGCCAGGTATTCGGGCAGCGAGGTCAGCCCCTCGACGGCGGACGAGCGCATCCGCAGCAGCGGCCCGAGTTCGGTGCGGTGCTCGCCGTCCTCCCAGACGCCCTCCTTCAGCACCGCGCCGAAATTGGTCCAGAACGTCTTATAACGCTCCGCATCCTTGGCGGCGGCCTTAAGCTCGGTCAGCACGCGGTTGGTGACGGCCTTGCGGATGCGCGCCAGCACCGGCGTCGTCTGCAGCATCTCGCGGCTGAC
Source organism: uncultured Acetobacteraceae bacterium (assembly GCA_964250775.1). Classification (GTDB taxonomy): domain Bacteria; phylum Pseudomonadota; class Alphaproteobacteria; order Acetobacterales; family Acetobacteraceae; genus CAVRQM01. The sequence goes on from CAXUHK010000088.1 coordinate 11,123, forward strand.
GTTGAGCGGCAGGTCCTCGGTGTCCACGACGCCCTGGACGAAGCGCAGCCAGGGCGGCAGCAAGTTGGCGTCGTCGGTGATGAACATGCGCCGCACGTGCAGCCGCACCTTGGACACCCGCTCGTCCTCGACCGGCATGAACGGCTTGCTGTCGGGGATGAACAGCAGCGCCGAGAACTCCATCGCGCCCTCGGCGCGCCAGTGCAGCGTCGCCCACGGCTTGCCGAAGAAGTTGCCCAAATGGCGGTAGAAGCCTTCGTAGTCCTCCTCGCTGACCTCGCTCTTGCTCTTGCGCCACAGCGCGGTGCCCTCGTTGGCGGCCTCGTCCTTGCCGTCGCGGGCGATGGTGATCGGCAGCGTGATGTGGTCGGCCCACTTGCGCACCACCGTCTCGATCCGGGCCGGCTCCAGGTACTCGGAGGCGTCGGCCTTCATGTGCAGCACGATGGTGGTGCCGGCCGCCTCGCGCGTGGCGGGCGCCATGGTGAACTCGCCCCGGCCCTCGCTGGCCCAGGTCCAGGCTTCGTCCGCGCCGGCCTTGCGCGACGTGACCTCGACCCGGTCCGCCACCATGAAGGCGGCATAGAAGCCGACGCCGAACTGGCCGATCAGGCTCGGGCGGTCCTCGGGCTTGGCGGCGTCCAGCGTCTGGCCAAACGCGCGGGTGCCGGAGCGGGCGATGGTGCCGAGGTTCTGCACCATCTCGTCGTGGCTCATGCCGATGCCGTCGTCGAGGATGCCGAGCGTGCGCGCGGCGGCGTCCGGCAGGATGCGCACCTTGGCGTCGGCCGGCAACGCCAGCGCCGCATGGGTCAGGCTCTCGAAGCGGCGGCGGTCGGTCGCGTCGGCGGCGTTGGCGACCAGCTCGCGCAGGAAGATTTCGCGCTCGGAGTAGAGCGAGTGCACCACGAGGTCGAGCAGCCGTCCCACCTCGGCGCCGAAATCGTGCTTCTCGACCGGCTGCGTCGTCTCCGACATGTTAACTCCTGTTTATGCGGCTGCGGCGCGATATGCGCCGGGAGCCGAGATGATTCAATGACGTGGGCGGCGACTCGCCACGGCCCTTGCGTTCGCGCCGTGCAGGCCCAAACATCACGTCATGACGGAGTTCGCCCCCCGCGTGCGGGCCGTGCTTGGCCCGACCAACACGGGAAAGACGCATCTGGCGATCGAGCGCATGTTGGCGCACTCGTCCGGCATCATCGGCTTCCCGTTGCGCCTGCTGGCGCGCGAGAACTACGACCGCATGGTGCTGCGCAAGGGCGTGCGCAACGTGGCGCTCATCACCGGCGAGGAGAAGATCCTGCCGCCCGAGGCGCGCTGGTTCTCCTGCACGGTGGAGGCGATGCCGCTCGACCGGCAGGCCGAGTTCGTGGCGGTGGACGAAATCCAGCTCTGCGCCGATCCCGACCGCGGCCACGTGTTCACCGACCGGCTGTTGCACGCCCGCGGCATGGTCGAGACCATGTTCCTGGGCGCCGAGACGATCCGCCCGCTGCTGCATTTGCTGGTGCCGCAGGCGCATATCGAGACCCGGCCGCGCCTGAGCCAGCTCAGCTACGCCGGCCCGTCGAAGCTGACCCGGCTGCCACCGCGCAGCGCCGTGGTGGCGTTCAGCGCCGGCGAAGTGTACGCCATCGCCGAGCTGATCCGCAGGCGGCGCGGCGGCTGCGCCGTGGTCATGGGCCGGCTGTCGCCGCGCACCCGCAACGCCCAGGTGGCGCTGTACCAGGAGAAGGAGGTCGACTTCCTGGTGGCGACCGATGCCATCGGAATGGGCCTCAACATGGACGTGGACCACGTCGCCTTCGCCCGCATGTTCAAGTTCGACGGCCACCGCCCCCGGCCGCTGAACGCGCCCGAGGTGGCGCAGATCGCCGGCCGCGCCGGGCGCGGGATGCGCGACGGCACGTTCGGCACCACCGGCGAGTGCCCGCCGCTCGACGACGACCTCGTACACGCGGTCGAGAACCACTATTTCGAGCCGCTGGCGCAGCTCGCGTGGCGTAACTCGCAACTCGATTTCGGCCATGTCGACCTGCTGCTGGGCTCGCTCACCATGCCGCCGCCGCGACCGGGACTGGTGCGCGGCAACGACGCCACCGACCTCGAAACCCTGTCGGCGCTGGCGCGCGAGCCCGACATCCGCGACATGGCGACCGGGCGCAAGCGGGTCCGGCTGCTGTGGGACGCCTGCCAGATCCCCGACTTCCGCAAGCTCGCGGACGAAAGCCACGTGCGGCTGTGCGCCCGCGTGTTCGGCCACGTGGTGCGCGACGGCGGCCTGCCGGCGGACTGGATCGCGGGCCAGATCGCCGGCCTGGCGCGCGCCGACGGCGACATCGACACGCTGATGCAGCGGTTGTCGGGGATGCGCACCTGGAGCTACATCGCGGCCCGCGCCGACTGGCTGCGCGACGCCGCGCACTGGCAGGCGCGCGCCCGCGAGGTCGAGGACCTGCTGTCCGACGCGCTGCACGAGCGCCTGACCACCCGCTTCGTCGACCGCCGCGCCGCCCACTTGCTGCGCCGGCTGGAGGCGGGCGAGGCCGAGGAGCTGTTCAGCGCCGTGACCCGGCGCGGCGAGGTGGTGGTCGAGGGCCATCCGGTCGGCCACATCGAGGGTTTCGGCTTCGCGCCCGACCCGCTCTCGGTCGGCGACGAGCGGCGCATGGTGCTGCGCGCCGCCCGCCGCGCGCTGCGCGAGGAGATGCCGCGCCGGGTCGACGCGTTGGAGGCGGCGCCCGACACGGCGCTGGCTTGGCTGCCGAGCCAGCGCATCGCCTGGGACGGGGCCGCCATCGCGCGGCTGCGGCCCGGGGCCACCGCGCTGCGCCCGGCGGTCGAGGTGCTCGACAGCGAGTTCCTCGACGGCCGCTCGCGTGAGCGGGTACGGATCCGGCTGCAAGCGTTCGTCGACCGCCATGTGCGCGAGGTGCTGGCGCCGCTGTTCGCCGCCATCGTCGCGGCCGCGCATGACAGCGCGCTGCGCGGCCGGCTGCACCGGCTGGAGGAGGGCCTAGGCGTGGCGCCGCTGGCCGACGACGGATCGGTCGCAGGCGCGGAGCGTGGCCGGCTCAAGGCGATCGGGGTCCGCGCCGGGCGCCGCGCGATGTTCCTGCCGGCGCTGCTGAAGCCACGCCCGGCACGGCTGCGCGCGATGCTGTGGGCGCTGTGCCACGGCGTCCCGCTGCCCGAGTTGCCGGGTCCGGGCCAGGTCTCGGTGCCGCCCGACCCCGGTTGGCCGGACGGCTTCGCCGCCGCGATGGGCTGGGTCACGGCCGGCCCGGTGCTGCTGCGCCTCGACGTCGCCGAACGGGTAGCGGCGGAACTGGCCTGGGCCAGCCGGTACGGCCGTCGGCCGGCGGCGGCGGTGCCGATGCCGCTCGACCTCGCCTCGCGCCTGTCGGTGAAGGCGGAGGCGCTGCCGGCGGTGCTGCGCGGGCTGGGGGTGCGGCTGCTGCCGGCCGAGACGCTCGATCCGGCGCAGTTCGGCCCCCCGGCGCCGCCGATGGTGGCGGCGCTGCGCCCGCGCCGTCCGACGGCGGAGCCGGCGCCCCGCCCGGCGCCGCGTCGCGACAGCCCGTTCGCCGCACTGGCCACGCTTCGTCTTTGAGCGGAGCGTCCTTGAGCGACGCCGAGGACCAGGCCTGGCAACGGCTGGACAAATGGCTGTGGCACGCGCGCTTCCTGCGTCATCGCGCCGACTGCACCCGCCTGGTGCAACAGGGTTTGGTGCGGATCAACCGGCAGCCTACCGAGAAGCCGCACGCCAGGCTGCGTCCAGGCGACGTGGTGACATTGCCGTTGCGCGACGCCGTGCGGGTCATCGAGGTGCTGCGCCTGGCCGAGCGCCGCGGCCCGGCAACCGAGGCCGCGACGCTGTTCCGCGAGATCGCGGCGCCCTGATCCCGGCCGCCCTTGCGGTATCGCGCGTTCGTCGGCATATCCCGGTCCCATTCGCCAGAGCCGTTCAGGAGCGCCTGATGACCTACGTGGTCACCGAAAGCTGTATCCGCTGCAAGTACATGGACTGCGTCGAGGTATGTCCGGTCGACTGCTTCTATGTCGGCGAGAACATGCTGGTGATCCATCCGGACGAGTGCATCGACTGCGGCGTATGCGAGCCGGAATGCCCGGCCGAGGCGATCGTGCCCGACAGCGACGACCGCGCGGCGCCCTGGGCCGAGCGCAACCGCAGCTTCGCATTGTCCTGGCCCAACATCACCCGCAAGGGCGAGGCCCCGGCCGACGCCGACTCCTGGAAGGGCGTCGCCGACAAGGAGAAGCTGTTCTCCTCGGAGCCCGGCACGCCGTAGCGTTCCCTCCGGGTCACGCGTGGCCGCCATGCGCGTGGCTCGACCGGATGCCATGGCGGCCGGCGCCGTTGTCGGTGACGCGGGCGCGATTCTGTGTTAAGAAGCCAGCTTAGGCGGAGCGCTGTTCGCCGACGCGAACTGGCGCTCCATGGTTTCTGCAATGCCGCGGGTTCGGCTTGGCTGGCGATACCGGGTGCGAGCTCGCGTCGCGGGCGGCCCGGACGGCGGCGACGGGGTCACGGCAATGGACACGATGGACGCAATGCATTCCACCGAAAAGGTGCGGGACGATTCGGCCCTCCCGACGGACGACGCTCCCGTCGTCGCGGCGGAGGCCCTGCTTGCCGATGACGATGCGGTGTCCGCCCTGGACGCGGACGAGCCGGACGCCGAGGAATTGGAGGAGGCGGCGCCCGCCGCGCCGGTGCCGCGAGCGGCCGAGTCCCGGCCCATGATGTCGCAGGGCATGAACGGCCGGCCGCCGCAAATCTCCCGCGCCAGCAACAAGGACGAGACCTTTTCAGAAGGCGACCATGTGGTCTACCCGACGCACGGCGTCGGGCGTGTCGAGAAGATCGCGGTCGAGGACATCGCCGGCCACCGGCTCGAACTGATCCACATCACGTTCGAGGAGAACCGGATGACGTTGCGCGTGCCGGTCGCCAAGGCCCGTTCGGCTGGGCTGCGCCGCCTCGCCACGCGCAAGCTGTTCGACGAGGCGCTGGCGTTGCTCAAGGGTCGGGCGCGCATCAAGCGCACCATGTGGTCGCGCCGGGCGCAGGAATACGAGGCCAAGATCAATTCCGGCGACCCGCTGGCGATCGCCGAGGTGGTGCGCGACCTGCACCGCAACGCCGGCCAGCCGGACCAGAGCTTCTCCGAGCGGCAGATCTACGAGGCGGCGATGGACCGGCTGGCCGCGGAACTGGCGGCGATCGACCAGACCGACAAGAACACGGCGGTGGCCAAGCTCGCCACCTACCTGAAGTCGATCACCAAGAGCCAGGAGCCGCCGCTGATCCAGGATTGAGGAGGCGGGCTTAGGCGGCGCGCATCGCCCGGTATTCGCGGCGAACGATCTCCATCAGTTCGGCCACCGAGGTCGAGGCGGCCGGGCTCTCGTAGGTGACGCGGCCGCGCTGCATCAGCATGACGCGATCGGCGATCTCCAGTGTCTGCGCATAATTGTGCATGATCATCACGATCGACATGTTGCCGCGCGACTTGAGCCGCAGGATCAGGTCGACGATCAGCCCGGCCTCGCGAGCCCCCATCGCCGCCAGCGGTTCGTCCAGCAGCAGCACGCGCGCGTTCGAGTTGACCGCACGCGCTACCGCGATCGCCTGGCGTTGACCGCCCGACAGTCGCTCGACCGGCAGGTCGACAGAGGGGATGTTGACCCCGATCTGCTCCAGCAGCTCGCGGGCGCGGCGGCGCATGGCGGCGTTGTTCAGCAGCTTGATCGGTCCGGGATAGACGATCTCCCGGTTCAGGAACAGGTTGTGATAGATGCTGAGCGAGTTGGCCAAGGCGAGGTCCTGGTAGACGCATTCGATGCCGAGCGAGCGGGCATGGTCGACGTTGCGCAGCGCGACTTCCTGGCCCTGCACGAACAGGACGCCGCCGGTTTGCGGCTGGAAGCCGGTCAGGATCTTCATCAGCGTCGACTTGCCGGCGCCGTTGTC
>CAXUHK010000089.1:0-15580 GCA_964250775.1 uncultured Acetobacteraceae bacterium
TGTACGGCACCGTGTGCGCGCCGCACTGGTCGCCGATCAGCAGGCTGTCGCACTGGGTGTGGTTGCGCGCCCCGTCGGCCTTGGGCAGCACGCGGACCAAGCCCCGGTAGGTGTTGTTCGAGCGTCCGGCGCTGATGCCCTTGCTCACGATCGTGCTGCGGGTGTTGCGGCCGATATGGATCATCTTGGTGCCGGTGTCGGCCTGTTGCCGGTTGGTGGTGACGGCGACCGAGTAGAACTCGCCCACGCTGCCGTCGCCCTGCAGGATGCAGCTCGGGTATTTCCAGGTGATCGCCGAGCCGGTCTCCACCTGGGTCCAGCTCACCTTGCTGCGCGCGCCCCGACAGGCGGCGCGCTTGGTCACGAAGTTGTAGATGCCGCCCCGGCCCTCGGCGTCGCCGGGATACCAGTTCTGCACCGTGCTGTACTTGATCTGCGCGTCGTCCAACGCGACCAGCTCGACCACGGCGGCGTGCAACTGGTTCTCGTCGCGCATCGGCGCGGTGCAGCCCTCCAGGTACGAGACGGACGCTCCCTCCTCGGCGATGATGAGGGTGCGCTCGAACTGGCCAGTGTTCTGCGCATTGATGCGGAAATAGGTCGACAGCTCCATCGGGCAACGCACGCCCTTGGGAATGAACACGAAGCTGCCGTCGGTGAACACCGCCGAGTTCAGCGCCGCGAAATAGTTGTCGCCCGCCGGCACCACGCTGCCGAGATATTGCCGCACCAGCTCGGGATGCTCGCGCACCGCCTCGCTGATCGGGCAGAAGATCACCCCGGCCTTGGTCAGCGTCGCCTTGAACGTGGTCGCCACCGAGACGCTGTCGAACACCGCGTCGACCGCGATCTGGCGCTCGGGTACTTCCCCGTCAGGCACCTCGATGCCGGCCAGCATGGCGCGCTCCTTGAGCGGGATGCCGAGCTTCTCGTACATCGCCAGCAGTTCGGGATCGACCTCGTCCAAGCTCTTCGGGCCAGGCTTCTTCTTCGGTGCGGCGTAATAATGAATGTCCTGGTAGTCGATCGGCGCGATGTCGAGCCCGGCCCAGTCCGGCCCTTCCATCGTCAGCCAATGCGCATACGCCTTGAGCCGCCACGCCAGCAGCCACTCTGGCTCGCCCTTGCGGGCCGAGATCAGGCGGATGATGTCCTCGTTCAGGCCCTTAGGGGCCATGTCCATCTCGATGTCGGTCGAGAAGCCCCACTTGTAGCCGGACTGGGTGAGCGACTGGACGGTGTCGAGCGTTTCGGCGACGGCGGCCATGGCGGTTCCTTTACTCGGCTGGCGTGGCGTGGTGGGCGGGCACGCGGAAGGCGGGCGGGATCGAGGCGGCACGCAACTCGGCCAGGCTGATCGCCCCCAACGCGCCGCGGATGGCGTCGTTGACGACTTCCCAGCGGCCACGCACCGCGCACATGCCCTGCACTTCGCAATCGGTGCCGGAGCCCTCGACGCAGGCGGTTAGCGCGATCGGACCATCGATCGCGGCGATGACGTCGGCGACCGAGATGGCCGCCAGCGGCTGCGCCAAGCGATAACCGCCGCGCGCGCCACGCTGCGAGGTGACGAGATCGGCGGCTGCCAGGGTCTTCAGCACCTTGGCGACCGTGGGCTCCGGCACGCCGGTGACGGCGGCGAGCCCCGGGGACGTCTGCACGCCCTCCGACTGCGCCAGGCGGAGCAGCACGACGACGGCGTAATCGGTCAATTTCGATAGCCGCAACATGATGTTCCCGCTCGGACCTGCAAAGGAGACTGCCGCAGTCCCCTATGCCAGGCAGATGGCCCGTAGCGGCGGCGGCGTCAAGGCACGGTTATTCCCGCACCACGTAGGTGTACAGCCGCATCTGCCCGTCGGGGCCGGTCTCGCGGTAAACGCCTTGGATCTCGGTCTCGAAGCCCGGGAAGCGGTTGGCGGCGCGCTCGAAGGTCAGCAGGTAGTCGATCATCGGCTGTGCCCGCTCGTCGAGCCGCTCGCCCGGGATGATCGCGGCGATGCCGGGCGGGTAGACCACCCACAGCGTCGTGGCGATCCGCCCGCGCAACTCGCCGATCGGCAGGTAGTCGACCTGGTTGCGGATCAGGTGCTGCATGGCCTTCTGCGCCGGCATCGCCAACGGCGGGAAGTGCTCGGCGCGGAACTGGGCCGATTGCAGTTGGCTGGTCCTGGCCTCGCAGTACAGCGCGTGCATCTCCTGACACAAATCGCGCAAGCCCACGCCCGCGTAGCGCTTCGGGCGTTTGGCGGTGAACTCCGGAACCGCGTCCTCCAGCTTCACGTTGTCGTCGTGCAGGCGCTTGAAGAACACCAGCGCCGACAGCAGGTTGCCGGCCTTGCTGCTCTCCACGCCCGGCGTCAGCAGGAACAGGATCGAGTTGAGGTCGTTCTTCTCGGGCACGATGCGGTTCTCGCGCAGGTACATGGCGAGGACCGGCGCCGGGATGCCGTGTTCCTCGTAGGCTCCGGTCACGCGGTCGAACCCCGGCGTCAGCAGGGTCAGCTTGTTCGGGTCGGTCATCGCGTAGCCGGGGGCCACGTGGCGGAAGCCGTGCCATTTGGCGCCTGGCACCAATTGCCACAGCGCCGGGTCGGAGGCGAGGCGGTCGGTCGGCACATCCTCCCAGGCGATCTCCGTGGCCGGCTCGCCGTCGAGCGCCACGGTCACGACGTCGGGCACGAACGGGTCGAAGAACCATTGCCGCGCGGGGTCGCTCTCGCGGGCGCGGAACTCGCTGGCGGTCGCGCGCAGCTTCTTGCGGATTTCGATGCCGAGCCGGATGGTGTCGTCCCACAACACCTCGCCCAGCCGCCCCTTCATCATCTGCGCGCCGACGTCGAGGCTCGCGAACAGGGGATAGAACGGCGAGGTCGAGGCGTGCATCATGAACATCTCGTTGAATCGGCGGTGCTCGACCCGTCGTGCCTGGCCCCTGATGTGGCTGTCGCGGACGTGGATCTGGCTCGACTGGCTGAAGCTCGCGAGCTGCTTGTGCGGCGACTGGGTGGCGATGATGCCGGGGCTGTCCGGGCCGAGGCCCTCCAGCCCCATGGCGAAGCGGCCGCGGAACAGCGGGTGGAACTTCATGAAACCCGCCCAGGCCTCGTCGAACAGGATGTACTCGCAGAGATGGCCGATGCGGCTGAGAATGGTTTGGGCGTCGTAGATGGTGCCGTCGTAGCTGCACTGCTCGATCACCGCGGCGCGGAACGGGCGCGGCCGGCGCCAGGCGTCGCGGTCGCTCACCAGCGGGTTGGCGCGGATCTTGTCGCGGATGCGGGCCTCGTCCAGCGCCTCCGGGTCGATCGGCCCGATCAGGCCGTGCGCGTTGCGGTCGGTCTCCAGGAACACCGGGACGCCGCCAGACAGGAACAGCGCGCCGTGATGCGCCGCCTTGTGGTTGTTGCGGTCGAACAGCACCAGGTCGCCCTCGGCGACCAGGGCCTGCAGCACGATCTTGTTCGAGGCCGAGGTGCCGTTCAGCACGAAATACGTGCGCTCTGCCCCGAAGATGCGCGCCGCCGCCTTCTGCGCCGCCAGTGCCGGACCCTCGTGGATCAGCAGGTCGCCCAGTTCCACCACCGAGTTGTCGATGTCGTCGCGGAACACCGCCTCGCCGAGGTGCTCCTTGAAGATGCGCCCGATCGGGCTGCGGTCGTAGAACGCGCCGCCGTTGTGGCCGGGGCAGGTCCAGAGCTGGTTGCCCTCCTCGGCGTAGTCGAGCAGGGTGCCGAAGAACGGCGTGCGCAGCGTGTCAGAGTACTGCTTGAGGCGGCTGGCGAGGTTCTTGGCGATGAACTCGGGCGTCTCCTCGGCCAGGAAGATGTAGCCGTCGGCCTCGTGGATGACGTCGATCGGCAGCTCCTCGAGCCGGTGGTGGCGCACCAGGATGAAGATCGGCACCTCGAGCCCGCGGCGGCGGATCAGGCTGACCAGGGCGGCGAGCTTGCCCTGCGGCCCGCGCCTTCCCCAGTCGACCACGACGCAGCCGATTGCGGCGTCGGTGCGGATCACCAGCTCGGCGTCGTCGGCCTTGCGCGCCTTGACCACCATGAAACCCAGCCGCTCGACCTCGGCGATGATCTGGGCGAGGCGCTGGCCCTCCAGGTCGTCCGCGTCGAACGCGGGGGCGCAGACCAGGAACTTGAACCGACGCTCGAATGCCATGGCAAGGCGCTCCGCAGGATGGAGGCGGCGTGATAGGGGAGGCGGCCCCCGAAAGCCATGACCGCACGATGACACCATGACCGAGATCTATGTCGACGCCGACGCCTGCCCGGTGCGCGAGGAAGTGTACCGGGTGGCTGGGCGGCTTGGCCTCACAGTGCATGTGGTCTCGAACGGCTCTCGTCCGATCCGCCCGCCCGGCCTGGCGTTCGTGCGCATGGTGGTGGTGGGCGAGGGGGCGGACGTCGCCGACGACTGGATCGCCGAGTGGATCGGGCCGGGCGACGTGTGCGTCACCGCCGACATCCCGCTGGCCGGGCGTTGCCTCGCGCGCGGCGCGCGGGCGCTGTCGTGGAACGGCCACGTCTGGACCGGCGACAACATCGGCTCCGCCCTGGCCGGGCGCGAGGTGGCGCGGCACTTGCGCGAACTCGGCGTCGCGACCGGCGGCCCGCCGCCGCTGGCCAAGGCCGACCGCTCGCGGTTCCTGTCGGCGCTGGACACTGCAGCGCAGGCGGCGCGGCGGTCCAACGTCTAACGCGGGGCAGGCGACGCGGAACCCGAACAGGTGACGATCCGAGCCGGGTAGCGCGAGGCGTTTCTATCCTCCGACATAAAGACGGCATGTTCGGCGATCGCCTGGGCGAGCAGCAGGTGGTCGAACGGGTCGCGGTGGTATGCCGGCAACACTGCCAGGGCCTGGAGGTGCGTGATGCCGATGTCGAGCAGGGTGCAACCTTCCTGCTGAACCAAGCCTCTGATCTGCTCGATGTCGGCTTTCAGCTTCCCGACACGCACCTTCACGACGATCTCCCAAAGCGCCACCACGCTCACAAGGACGTCGTTGGCTGGGTTCTCGATCAACTCGCGTGCCTCCGAGCCAAGCCGCCGGTCGTAAGCGAGCCACCACAGAAGGGCGTGGGTGTCGAGGAGGAGCCTCACTCCTCCTCACCCTCCATTGCTGCCAGCACATCCGGCGGAAGCGTGTCGAAATCGGGCGACATCTCTATTTTGCCGCGCAGGGCGCCTCCCCGGCGGCGTGGCCGCTCGACTGGTGGTGGCGGCCGGACCTCGGCCACCACCTGATCGTGCGACACGATGAGGAACGAGCCGCCATACCGCGCCTGGCGGAGGAAGCCGGACAGGTTGCCACGGAACTCCCGCACACCGACGCGCCGGGGCGGGTTTGACTGACCATCCTGTTGCGATTCCGCCATGGCGCATCTCCGATGTGGACACATAATATGTACACGACTTGCGCGGATGTCGATTCGAGAACATACATATATGGCCTGAATGAGGCTTGTGTGCGATCGCACAGCATCAAGAACCTTGCTGAACCGGCTCGGACCGATCACCTCGTTGTGCGGTGCAGCAGTGGACGCGCCGGAGTGCCGCCGCAGGAGACCGACAGCATGGACGCCATCCTGAAAGCCACGCGCGATCCCCGCATCGACGTCATGCGTGGCCTCGCACTCCTGATGATCTTCGTCGACCACCTGCCCGGCAACGTGCTTGGCTGGTTCACCCTGCACATTTACGGCTTCGCCGACGCGGCGGAGGTGTTCGTGTTGCTGGCCGGGTTCGCCTCCATGCTGGCGTACGGCAAAGTGTTCCTGCGCTCCTCGACCGGCGCCGGCCTGCGCCGGCTGGCGCTGCGCTGCCTGCGCATCTATGGGACCCATGCCGGCCTGTTGTTGGCGACGCTGGCCATCGTGCAGGTCTGGAGCCAGGTGTTCCGGGTGGCGCCGGTGACGGCCGCGCCGCTGCTCGACGCCGGCCTGCCGGGCCTGATGCGCGGATTGGCGCTCCAGGCCCTGCCGGGCTACCTGGACATCCTGCCGCTCTACGTCGTGCTGCTCGCGTGCTTCCCGGCCCTGTTCTGGGCGATGCGGCGCAACGTCCGGCTGGCACTGGCCGGGTCGGCGGCGATTTGGCTGGTGACGCAGTTCTACCACCAACTCAACTTCCCGAACTGGCTCGATCCTGGTGGCTGGTATTTCGACCCGTTCTCCTGGCAGTTCCTGTTCGCACTCGGCGCTGCGCTGGCGCTCTACATGTCGCGCCATGGCGGCGACCTGCCGCGGCGGCCATGGCTCACCGCGCTGTGCTGGACATATCTCGCCTTCGCCCTGGTGCAGACGTTTCCGTGGAAGGAATGGCACCTGCCGTCGCTGCGGCCGCTAACCTTGCCGACCTCCGACAAATCCCATCTCGAAGCGTTCCGCATCCTCGACATCCTGGCGCTGATGCAGGTGATCTTCAGTGCCCGCGCCACGCGGGCGATGGCGCGGCACTGGACGGCGCGGGCGTTCGAGGCTTGCGGCCGCCACTCGCTCGACATCTTCGCGCTCGGCTGCCTGCTGGCGCTGTTCGGACGGCTGGCGTTCCGCACCTTCGGGCGCGGCTGGGCGATGCAGGTGGGCGTCAACGCCGGTGGCCTGCTGGCGATGTGCCTGGTGGCGTTGTGGCTGGAGAGCCGGGTGCGGCAACGCCGTCAGGTCGGTGCCGCGGCGCCCGGCCCGATGGTCAGCCGAGCGCTCCAACCTCGTGGCTGATGGCGGCCGAGATTTCCCGCACCATGCCGAACAGGCGCAGCATCGGCTGGAAGATCTCGGTGTGCTCGCGCCGGTAGGCGGCCGAGGCGTCCGGCCCGCGCGGCTCGCCGTAGTCGCGGTCGGCGGCGGGGTCGGGCGCCAGCGGGAACACTTCGGATAACAGCTCGACCGCCGCTGGGATGTCGAGCCGCAGGATGCGGATCTCCAGCGCGGCGCGGGTGACGCCGTAGCGCGGCGAGAACTCCGGGATGCTGCTGGCCAGCAGCCAGATGCGGTGGATCAGCGCCAAGCGCAGCGCATGCAGCAGCAGTTCGCGCGTCTGCATCCGTGGCGCGTCGGGCCATGCGGCGCGCAGCGCCACGTGGTCGGCTTGAATGCGCCGGAACATCGCCTGCGCCTGCGCCCACAGGTCGAGCTGCTCCAGCGAGCGCGCGACCGACACCAGCGCGCCGCGCCGCCCGGGCAGGCGGGCGTGCGCCGCGCGGTCGAGCCACATGCCCGGGTCGAGCGTGTCGACCACGGCGCGCAGCACGTCGAGGTCGGCGTGCGCCAGCGCGTGCGACGGCAAGTCGAGCGCGTTGCGGAAGCGAGGGCTGGCCTCGCGCAGCTCGGCGAACACCTCCGGGTGCCGGCCGGCGGCGGCGCCCAGGCCCTGCAGCGTGTTCGCGAGCCAGCCGATCTGGTGCAGGATGGCGTTGTTCGGGATCGCCCGTAGCTCGCTCGGCTTGCGGATCAGCGCCGGCCCGCCGATGCCGTCGGTCTGCCGCGCCGCCGGGCGCGAGCCGCTCGGGTCCAGCAATGCCGGACCGAAGGCGCCCAGTATGCCGGCGTAACCCGCATCCTCCACCAGTTCGCCCATGCCGGCGCGGCAGGCGGCGAAGAAGTCGGCGGAGAAGTCCGGCTCGTCGTAGATCGGGTCGGCGGCCGCCGCGTCGCTCTCGAAGGCGTGCTCGGCGATGCGCGCGACCGTCGCCAGCGCCAGTTCCGGGGAGCCGAACAGCAGGTAGCCGTCGCCGCCTTGGAACGCGCTCTCCTCGCGCACCGCGATCCCGGCCTGCGCCAGCGCGCGGCGGGTGATCGGCGGCGACAGGTAGCGCAGCCGCTCGGCCAGCGAGCCGGGATGCGCGCCGCGCCCGACACTCTCGCCATGGGTGTCGAACAGCACGATCTCGACGTCGGTCAGGCCATGCCGCGCCAGCGCCTCGCTGGCCTTGAGCCGCAGCCGCTCGATCAGGTAGGTGGCGGCGAGCGGCCCCACGTAGCGGCCGCTGTCCGAGTAGCCGAACTGCAGCGCCATGCGGCCGGTGGCGCGCAGGTAGTCGCGCCAGTGCGGGCTGCGCAGCGCCTCCTCCAGCACCCGCGCCCCCTGTTCCAGCGCCTCGGCCGTCTCGAACAGCGGGCTGATCTCGATCTGCCGCTCGATGCCGAACAGCCGCGCCAGCCACAGCGCCGCCAGCAGCGTGTAGCCGCTCTCGGTCTCGGCGATCAGGAACCGCACCGGCGTGGCACCGTCGATGTGCTTGAGCAGCTGCGCCACGGTCATCATCAGCTTGGCGGCCGAGGCGCCCTCGACCATCAGGCCACCGAAATCGACCGGGATCGGCCGCACCTCGTCGAGCGCCGCGTTGATGGCGGCGAGCAGCGCCCGACGGCGCGAGGCGTCCTCCGGCGGATCGGCCAAGCCGAGCCGCTGACGCACCACGTTGTGCAACTGCGTGGCGTTGAGCCGGACATGGGTGTGCGCCAGCGACAGGCCGTGGCTGCGCAGCCCGGCGCGCGCCACCACCAGCGCCATGCGGTCGGCTTCCGGCGCCGCCGCGACCGCCGCCGCCAGCAGCCGGTCGAGCGGCTCCGGCGAGGTCATCGCCGCCTCGCGCCCACGCAGCATCGCCTGGGCGAACGCCGCGACCTGATCCGGCTCGACCGCGCTCGGCACCGCCGCGATCTGTGCTGCCACCGCCGCTATCGCCTCGCCGGCGCGCGCCGCGGCCTCGGCGCCAGCCGGGATCGCCGCCGCCTGCGCCTGCACCCTGGCCAATTGTAGGTGCTTCATGTGCAGCCGCAGCCGCAGCGTGTCGTGCCAGCCGATGTCGGTGCGCCCGTCGGTGTCGTAACCCACCCAGCTCGCGAGGATCACCGGCGCTGGCACCAGCTCGGCCCAGCGTCCCGCCCAGGTGCCGCGCGCCGCCGCCAGCAGCGCCGCGTTGAGCTGGTCGAGCGCGTCGCGGCCGTGGCCGATCGCCGCCACCGCCTGCGCGAACTCCTGTTCCAGCGTGACCCCGGACGGGCGGTGCGTCTCGAACCGCCCGACCTCGCGCCCGCTGGCCGCCTCCGCCAGGGCCCGCGACACCGGCTCCGGCAGCGAGAATGTCGGGTGCGCCGTGAACACCGCGGCGAAGCGGGAGCGCTCGATCAAGCTCCGGTACGAGGCCAACGGCACCGGGCTGTCGGCCGGATCCGGCCGCACCAGCCGCGCCGCCAGCGCGTCCAGCGCCGCCGTGTCGGACCCGGACGCCATGCCGCCGACGTAGCCGCGGATGCGCGCGGCGCGCGCGGCGAAGGCGACGTCGCGCAGATGCGCGATCAGCGCCGCGATCTCGCCGTCGTCGATCTCGTTGCGGTCGATCCGGCGCGATATCGCCAGCGAAACCGAGAGCACCGGGTTGCCGAACGGGTCCTCGTCATGGCGGTCCCGCATCCGCGCCATCGTCGCCAACAGGTCGCCGGCGAGCGTGTCAGCGGTCGGCGGCGGTCGGTCGGTCGGTCGGGAAACGGTTTGCTGCATGTGCGAAGTGTGCCTGTTGCATGACCGCCATGCAACCGTCGGAGGGGCTGCAAGGCCGACACCTTCGGGGTATAGGCACGCGCGATGCCCGAAACCGCCCCAGAAACGCCCGAGGCGGCGGCCCGCCGCGCGCTGGCGACGCATAAGCGGTTCGCGACCGGGTTGCTGGTGGCGATGGCGGCGCTGACCTTCGCGACCTTCGCCTGGCCGGCCGGCTACATGACCTCGCTGGTGCAGGCCGCGGCCAAGGCCGGGTTCGTGGGCGGCATCGCCGACTGGTTCGCGGTGACGGCGCTGTTCCGCCACCCGCTCGGCCTGCCTATCCCGCACACCGCCATCATCCCGCGCCAGAAGGCGCGGCTGGGCCGGGCGCTGGGCCGTTTCGTGGCGCAATACGTGTTCACCCGTGCCGAACTCGCGCGCGCCCTCGACCGGCTCGACCTGCCCGGCATCGTGCAGCGCTTCCTGACCGACCCGGACTCGGCGCGGCCGGCGGCGGCGGCGCTGGCGACGATGCTGCCGGGCGTGCTCGCGAGCGTCGAGGACGGGCGCGCGCGCCGGGTCTTGCGCCGGGTCGTGCCACGCCTGCTGGGCGGCGCCGAAGCCGGGCGTGTCGTGGGCCAGGCGCTGCGCAAGCTGGCCGCCGGCGGCCAGCACCAGGCGGGGGTCAGCTTCATCCTGGCGCAGCGCCGCCTGGGGATGAAGGAGAAGGAGGGCCGCCTGCGCACCGCGATCGAGGATCGGGTGCGCGAGCAGGGCGGCCGCCTGGTCGGCTGGGCGGTCGGCGCGCAGGTGGCGCGCCGCGTGCTGGGCCAGCTCAACGCCGAGCTCGACAAGATGACCGGCGACGGCTCGGAGCTGCGCGAGGCGTTCGGCGAGTGGATGGGCCGCGAGATCGAGCGCATCGAGACCGACCCGGTGCGCGCCGCCGAGATCGGCGCCGCCCTGCGCCGGGTGCTGGCGCACAGCAGCCTGCAGGGCTGGATCTGGGATGTCTGGTCGCGCCTGCGCGTGGCGGTCGAGCAGGACGCGATGCAGCCGCAGGGCCGCACCGTGCCGCTGATCGAGGCGGCGCTGCGCAACCTGGGCACGCTGCTCGCGGCCGATCCGGGTGCCCGCGCCCGGCTGCAGGCGACGGCGGAGGCGGTGCTCGAACGGCTGCTGCCGGCGGCGCAGGTCGAGCTGGCCGACTTCATCGCCGAGGTGGTGTCCAATTGGGACATGCGGACCATCACCGACCGGCTGGAGCTTCGGGTCGGCCGAGACCTGCAATACGTGCGCATCAACGGCACGCTGGTCGGCTTCCTGGTCGGCGGCCTTGTCTACGCGCTGCTGCGGGCGACATTCGGAACTGTGAGCTTCTAGGAAGGACCGCCGCCATGCGGCTTTCGGTGCTGGATCAGTCCGCCGTCGTCACCGGGCGCTCGCCCGACGCCTCGATCCGCGAGAGCCTGGAGCTGGCGCGGCACGCCGAGGCGCTGGGCTACGAGCGCTACTGGGTGGCCGAGCACCACAACAGCGACAGCGTCGCGGGCTCGGCGCCCGAGGTGCTGATGGCCGCCATCGCCGCGACCACGACGCGCATCCGGGTCGGCAGCGCCGGCGTGATGCTGCCGCACTACTCGGCGCTCAAGGTGGCCGAGCAGTTCCGCGTGCTGGAGGCGATCGCCCCCGGGCGCATCGACCTCGGGCTGGGCCGCGCTCCCGGCTCGGACGGCATGACCGCGCACGCGCTGAACCCCAACGCCGCCCGCGCCGCCGAGCTGTTCCCGGCGCAGTTGCGCGACCTGCTGGCTTGGACCCACGGCGAGCCGTTGGTCGAGGGCCATCCGTTCCGGGGCGTGCGCGCGCAGCCACAGGGACCGGGCGCGCCGGAGGTGTGGGTGCTGGGCAGCTCGGAGTACGGCGCACAGGTGGCGGCGCATTTCGGCCTGCCGTACTGCTTCGCGCACTTCATCACCGACGGCCAGGGCGCCGCCGAGGCGCTCGACCTGTACCGGGAGCTGTATCAGCCGAGCGAGCGGCACCCGACGCCGCACGCGGCGATCAGCGCCTGGGCGCTCGCCGCAGACACCGAGGCCGAGGCGCTGCGGCAATACGCCTCGCGGGCGGTGTGGCGGCTGGGCCGCGACC
Source organism: uncultured Acetobacteraceae bacterium (assembly GCA_964250775.1). Taxonomy (GTDB): domain Bacteria; phylum Pseudomonadota; class Alphaproteobacteria; order Acetobacterales; family Acetobacteraceae; genus CAVRQM01. The sequence continues at coordinate 11,647 of CAXUHK010000089.1, forward strand.
GCGGCGTGTTCGAGCCGCTGCTCAGCCCGGAGGCGGCGGCCGCCTACCCGGCGAGCGAACTGGAGCGGGAGCGGATGCGGCGCAGCCAGGACCGGGCGATCTTCGGCACTGGCGAGCAGGTCGCGGCGGCGTTGCACGGCCTTGCGAGCCGTCTCGGCGTCGATGAGGTCGCGGTATTGACGACGGCACACGACGCGCAGGCGCGGCGGCGTTCGTACACGCTGCTGGCGCAGGCGGATGGGATCGCGGCTACTCCGAGGGCATTGGCCGCGGAGTGACCCGCTACCTGGTGTCGGAAGGTAGGCCCGCGGGTCGGTCGCGGGCGGAAACCTATTCCAGTTTCTCGAGTTCATTCCGTAGCCGTTGCCGCCACTCCTCGCACTTTGCCATCCCGCGATAGAATGTCAGCATGGACTCCAAGCCGTTGCCCCTCGGCTCGCCAACCTGGACGACGCTCGCTCTTCCCGCCTCGTCGAAATCCGCCGGATCGATGTCGTCCGCAAGTCCATGGGCGCGGTCCGCCGCGATCAGGTCCGAGGGCGACGCGGGTGTCTCGGTTCTTACGCAGTCGCCTTCCCGGTTGATGACGAACCAGCCCTGAAAGGGCGACATTTGGTGGTCGGCCGCGGCGTTCGCCACCGCCGTCTCGCGGCCATGGGCTCGTCCGGCAAGGATGACGCAGAAGATGACGCACAGCACCGGGCCGCGGCGGTTCAGTGCCGGTCGATTTGGGCTCCTCGCAACGATGCGGCCATGTCTTCGCTTGTAGTTCAGCGCCGTTTGAAGCAACCCCGGCCATCGCAGACGACCCGAACAGCATGGCCGGCCGGGGCTGACTGCTGGACACGTCGGCAGTCCTCGGATCACCCGCCCACCACGCAATTGCGCCCCTGCCGTTTCGCGGCGTACAGCCGCCGGTCGGCCAACGACAGCACCCCGGCGTGCGAGGCCGCCTCGGAGCCGGCCGCCAGGCCCATGCTGATCGTCACCGCCAGCCCCGGATGCAGCGATCCCCAGTCGTGGCCCTGCACCAGCAGCCGCAGGCGGCCGCAGACCTGCAGCGCCGCGGCGGCGTCGGTGTCGCGCATCAGCAGGACGAACTCCTCGCCGCCATAGCGCACGACCAAGTCGCTGTCCCGCGCTCCGCCGGAGAGCAGGTCGGCCACCTTGCGCAGCACTGCGTCGCCCATCTGGTGGGAAAACCTGTCGTTGACTTGCTTGAAGTGGTCGACGTCGAGCATCGCCAGCACGTAGCCGGACCGCGTGGTCAGCAGCTCCAGGAACGCCACCTCCAGGGAACGGCGGTTCGGCAGCCCGGTCAGCGGGTCCTCCAGGCTGGTGCGCGCCAGCCGCTCGGCCTCGCGCGCCAGCAGGTCGTGGCTCGCCGCGAGGTCGGCGGCCAGAGCCTGCGCCCGGGCGGCTTCGAGCCGCAGTTCCTGTGCCTCGTGGTGCAACGCGAACAGGCGCGCCCGGCGCTGTGCCGCCTCGGACGCCTGCCGCACCGACAGGTCGTGGAACGCGCGATGCGTTGCGTAGGCGGCCGCGAAGTCGCCCAGGCTGGCATAAATCCGGGCCAGGTCGCGATGGCACGGCGTCGCGGTTTCCAGGTCGTTGGCCGCCAACGCCATGCGGCAGCATTCCAGCAACGTCGCGACGGCTCGCTCCGGCTCGCCCTGCAGCTCCAGCATCCGGCCGCGCACCGACAGATGGTGCAGGCGGCACCGCTCGGTCGCCTCGCCGGCGGCCAGGTCGAACATCGCCAGGGCCTGCGCCGCGGTGGCGGTGTCGCCGACATGCAGGCTGTATTCGGCGATGTTGTTGATCGTCAGCCGTTCGAGCCAGCCATCGCCGCTGCCGCGCGCCAGTGTCAGCGCTTCCCGTGTCAGCTCCAGCGCCGTGGCGACCGCGGCGGCCAGCTTCCCGGCGTCGGGAACGGACTCGACCGCCGCAGCCTTCAGGGCGGCGCTGACGCCGACCTCCGCCAGGTCGCTCAGGGCCAGTCCGTGCTGCAGGCCCGCCCGGCGGCTCAAGGCGACCGCGCGGGCGCAGAACGCCACGCCACGGTCGGGCTGCTGCAGCAGCGACAGCACCAGCCCGTTCACCTCCAGCGCGGTGATGGTCTGCGCGGTGTCGCCCGCCGCCTCGGCCAGTTGCAGCGCCGTGGCGGCCTCCGCGACCGCTTCAGGCTCGCCGGTCGTCGCCATGACGACCGCCAGGCGGCTCCCCGATCCGGCTTGCCGCGCCGCGTCCCCGCGTGCCCGCCAAAGCTCGCGCGCGACCCGGGCGAGGCTGGCCGCCTCCTCGTAGCGCGCCATCATGTAGCTGCACTCGGCGACGCAATCCGCCGATTCCGCCACCGCCAGTTCGTCGCCAAGCCGCAGCGCCCGCTCGTGCAAGCCGAGCGCCATGGCGTGCGCGCGGGCGGGAAAGCCTCGGCAGGAGAGGCTCCGGGCGATCGCGATCCGCTCCCGAAGGTCACGGTCGTCCGGCTCCGCCTGACGGTTCCCGGTCGCGATCGTTGGATGACCTGAAGCTGGCGCTCGCACCGATACCTAACCCTGGTCGAGAGGAGGCATCCGCATACGCCGCAATCGTTGACAGTGAATTAACGCAGCCTCACGCTGGCAGCGCAGCCCGCCCCGCGTAGTCCTGCACGAACTGCCACGCCACCCGGCCCGACCGGGCGCCCCGCGTCACCGACCACTCGACCGCCGCCCCCCGCAACGCCTCGCGGCCGGCATCCAGGCCGAGGGCGGCGGCGTAGCCCTCGACCATGGCGAAGAACACCTCCTGGTCGGCGTTGTGGAAGCCGATCCACAGCCCGAAGCGGTCGGACAGCGACACCTTCTCCTCGGTCGCCTCGCTGGGGTGGATCGCGCTCGCGCGCTCGTTCTCGATCATGTCGCGCGGCATCAGGTGGCGTCGGTTGCTGGTAGCGTAGAACAGCACGTTGGGCGGCCGGCCCTCGATGCCGCCGTCGAGTACCGATTTCAGCGCCTTGTAATCGGCGTCCTCGCGCTCGAAGCTGAGGTCGTCGCAGAACACCAGTGCCCGGCGCGGCTGCGCGCGCAGGTGCCGCAGCAGCTCGGGCAGGCTCGCCACGTCCTCGCGCGCGATCTCGACCAGCGCCAGGCTGCCGGGCGTGCGCGCCAGCGCCTCGGCATGGACCGCCTTGACCAGGCTCGACTTGCCCATGCCGCGGGCGCCCCACAGCATCGCGTTGTTGGCCGGCCGGCCGGCCGCGAACTGCAGCGTGTTGGCGAGCAGGATCGCCTTTGGCCGCTCGATGCCGCGCAGCAGGCCGATGTCGACCCGCGACACCTCGGCCACCGGCGCCAGCAGCGTCGGGCGGGGATGCCAGACGAAGGCGTCGGCCGCATCGAGGCGGAGCGGCGGCGAGTCCGGCGGGCAGAGCCGGTCGAGGGCGGCGGCGATGCGCTCCAGTGTCGCGAGGTGGTGCTTGTTCATGGGCTGCCTTGACGTGCGGGGGGCGGAAACTATGGTCCGCGCGCAACCACCGCAACCTGGAACAACCCCATGCTGATCTCGTCCGCGCTCGCCCAGACCGCCGCACCCGGCGGCCTCCTTGGAGGATTGGGTGCCGCTGGCCAGTTCCTGCCGATCGTGCTGATCTTCGGCGTGTTCTACTTCCTGCTGATCCGCCCGCAGCAGCAGAAGGCCAAGGAGCTGAAGCTGGCGCTGAACTCGATCAAGCGCGGCGACCGCGTGGTAACGGGCGGCGGCATCGTGGGGACGGTGCAGGTGGTGCGCGAGGGCAGCAACGAGGTCGAGGTCGAGATCGCGCCCAACGTGCGCGTGAGCGTGGTGCGCGAGACCATCAACAGCATCGTCAAGCCGGTCGCGGCCAACGACCGCAAGGCGGTCAAGTAGGCCTGCTCGCCCTGGCCGCGCCCCCCCGGCCGCCCCCCCCCCC
>CAXUHK010000089.1:15590-17036 GCA_964250775.1 uncultured Acetobacteraceae bacterium
TCTGATGGCCCGGCCGTGCCGGCCCGCGCGGGCCGGCACGGCCGGGCCATCAGAGCCGCTCGGCGGCGAACTCGTAGTTGGCGATCTTGTCGAGCCAGTTGGTCACGTAGTCGGGGCGGCGGTTGCGGAAGTCGAGGTAGTAGCTGTGCTCCCACACGTCGATGCCGAGCAGCGCCGTGCCCTCGCCGGTCGCCAGCGGGTTGCTGCCGTTGGGGGTCTTGGTCACTTTCAGCTTGCCGTCCTGGCCCAGCACCAGCCAGGCCCAGCCGCTGCCGAACTGCGTCGTGGCGGCGGTCTTGAAGGCGTCCTTGAACGCCGCGACCGAGCCGAAATCGGTGATGACCTTGCCTTCGAGCTTCTGCGGCATCGCGCCGCCGGCGGGGCTCATCGCCTGCCAGAACAGGATGTGGTTCCAGTGCTGGCCGGCGTTGTTGAACACCGGCGCCATGTCGGCCTTGCCGTGGCTCAACTGGATGATCTCGTCGAGCGACTTGCCCTGCAGCTCGGGCTGCTTGTCGACGAAGCCGTTCAGCGCCGTGACGTAGGCCTGATGGTGCTTGTCGTGGTGCAGCTCCATCGTTTCCTGGCACATGCCGCGCTCGGCCAGCGCGCTGTGCGGGTAGGGCAGCGGGGGAAGTTCGAAGGCCATGATGCGACGCTCCTGGGGTTTTCGGTGAGCCCCGCACAGCTATGAGCCGTGGCCGGGCAGGTCAAGCGCCTGCCCTGTCGGCATTGGGCGAGGCGGCGCGCCGACACGACCCCGACCGCTTCCTGTGCGCGCTGTTCGCGCCCCCGGCGCGGCGCGAGACGCTGTTCCTGCTGATCGGGCTCAACCACGAGCTGGCGCGCGCCCGTGAAGTCACCAGCCAGCCGATGCTGGCGCTGATCCGCCTGCAATGGTGGCGCGAGGTGGCCGAGGGCGCGGTTCGCCAGCACGAGGTCGCGGGGCCGCTCGCTGCGGCGATGGCGGCGGGCGAGATCGCGGCGACCGACGTGCTGGCGATGGTCGAGGGGCGCGAGACCGAGGCCGACGAGGCGATGCCGACCTTGGACGCCTGGCAGGGCTACGTCCGCGCCACCGCCGGCGCGCTGGCGCTGGCGATGGGGCGCTGCCTGGGGGCCGACGCGACGGCGTTACGGCGGATCGCGGCGCTGGGCACGGCGTACGGCGTCGCCGGCCAGTTGCGCAACGTCGCCGCCATCGCCAGCCAGGGGCGCTGCACGTTGCCGCTCGACCGGCTGCAGGCGCATGGGCTGACGGCCGAGGACGTGGTCGCCCGCCCGCGCGACGCGGCGCTGCGGCCGGTGCTGGCGGAGTTGGCCGCCTGGGGGCGGGAGCTGCTGGGCGGCCGCGTGCCCGTGCCGCGGCCGTGCGTCGCGGCGGCGCTACCGGGAGTGCTGGCCCGGCGCGACCTCGGCCGCATCGGACGGCCGCCCGGCCCGCGC
>CAXUHK010000090.1:0-16400 GCA_964250775.1 uncultured Acetobacteraceae bacterium
GCCTGGGCTGGCCTCCGGCCGCGACCGTGGGCGCGCTCGACGGCACCGAGGTGGCCTGGATGCTGACGCATTTCGCGGCCGGGCGCGGCGTGCTGCCGCATTCGGCCTTGCTGGCCGAACCGTCGCTCGCGGTGGTGGCGACGATCCCGCCCGATGCCTATGTGCCGATCACCTACTCGGCCGCCCTGCTGCGTCAGGTGCTCAGCCGCAACGCCGCCGGCTTCCTCGATTTCCTCGGCACGCCGGCGGGGCAAGCCGCGCTGGCCCATGCCGGACTGGGGCGCGCGCCATGAGCGAGGACATCCAGCGTCACCCGCTGGTGCGCCGCCTGGCGCACTGGGCGCAGGCGCTCGCGGTCCTCATCATGATCGGCAGCGGCTGGCGCATCTACAACAACGTGCCGATCTTCCCGTTCACCTTCCCGCTCTGGATCACCCTGGGCGGCGATCCCGACTATTCCTACGCCCGCGCCAACGAGAGCGGCACCGGCAACGCGATCGCCTGGCACTTCGCCGGCATGTGGCTGCTGCTGCTGGGCTTCGCGCTCTACGTCGGGCACAGCCTGCTGACCCGGCATTTCCGGCGCGACCTGCTGCCGGTCTCGCCGCGCGGCTTCCTGCAAGACTTCGTGGCTGCGGCGACGTTCCGGCTGCAACACCGGCTGGGCGAGTACAACGGCGTGCAGAAGGTGTTCTACTGGGGCGTGCTGGGGGCGCTGGCGATGATGTTCGTCTCCGGGCTGGCGATCTGGAAGCCGGTGCAGCTCTATCCGCTGACCTGGCTGATGGGCGGCTTCGATTTCGCCCGCGTGGTGCATTTCCTCTTCATGTCGGCGATCGTGGGGTTCCTGCTGGTCCATGTCGCCCTGGTGGCGCTGGTGCCCAAGACGCTGGTGGCGATGGTCACGGGCGAAGCCCGCGGAGGCCACCAGTGACCCGCCCGCTGGCCGATGAAGTCGCCCGACGTAGGTTCCTGCGTGGCAGCTTGAGCCTCGGCGCGCTCACCATGCTGACCGGTTGCGACATCAGCGACACCGACGCGGTGCAGGGCGCGCTGCACGCCGTCTCGCGCTGGAACGACCGGGTGCAGGCGGCGCTGTTCGGCCGTGACACGCTGGCGCGCACCTACGCCGAGAGCCAGGCGGTGCGCGACTTCCGCTTCAACGCCTATTACAGCGCTGACGCCTCGCCCAAGCTGTCGGCCGAGAAGTACCGCCTGCGCCTTGCCGGCGCCATCGCCGACAAGCGGCCCTGGCAGGTCGAGCAACTGTACGCTCTGCCGCAGGAGAGCCAGGTGACGCGGCACGTCTGCGTCGAGGGCTGGAGCATGATCGGCAAGTGGACCGGGGCGCCGCTGCGCGTGTTCCTTGCCCGGATCGGCGCGGACATTACCAAACGTTACGTCGGCTACGAGTGCGCCGACGGCTATTATGGCGGCATGGACATGGCCACCGCGCTGCACCCGCAGACAATGATGGCGTTCAAGCTGTCCGACGCCACGTTGCCGACCAAGTACGGCTACCCGTTCAAGATCCGCATCCCGACCAAGCTCGGCTTCAAGAACCCGAAATTCGTGACCACCCTGTTCGTCACCGACCGCGAGCCGAACGGGTTCTGGGAGGACCGCGGCTACAACTGGTTCAGCGGCTCCTGACACATGGCGCCCGAGACGACATGCGCCATCGCGGTGATGGCGAAGGCGCCGCGCGCCGGCCGCGTCAAGACCCGCCTGGTGCCGCCACTCGATCCCGAGGGCGCGCTGCGCATGAGCGCCGCCTTCCTGCGCGACATCACATGCAACATCGCGCTGGCGGCCGAGCAGGCGGCAATCAGCGGCTGGGTGGCCTACGCTCCGGCCGGGCTGGAGGGGCATTTCGACGGCCTGTTGGCGCCCGGCACGCAATTGCTGCTGGCCGACGGCAGCACAGCCGCGCCGGACGACGTGACCGGCTTCGGCCGCTGCCTGCTGCAGGCGACGGAGGGGCTGTTCGCGCGCGGCTTCGGCTCCGCCTGCGTGCTCAATACCGCCAGCCCGACGCTGCCGACCGCGGGGCTGGTCCGCGGGGCGCGCCTGCTGGCCGAGCCCGGCCAGCGCGCCGTGCTAGGGGCCGCCGAGGACGGCGGCTACTACGTGCTGGGGATGCAGCGCCCGCACGCGCGGCTGTTCGCCGACATCGCCTGGAGCACCGGCGAGGTGGCCGCGCGGACCCGTGCCCGCGCGGCGGAGATCGGCCTCGACCTGGTCGAGCTGCCGGAGTGGTACGACGTCGACGACCGGGCGGCACTGCGCCGGCTGCTGGCGGGCGAGCCGGCCCGCGCCGACGGGCTGCGTCCCTATGCCGCCCCGGCGACTGCCGCCTGCTGCAGCGAATTGGACGTCGCCGGGTTGCTGGCAGCGGAGGCTTGAGCCGCACGCTGCCGCTGGCGGGCCTGTCGCTGGTGCTGCTGATCGCCGCCGGCCAGGCGTTGCACGACGGCAGCGAGCTGCGTATCGGCGGGGTCGGCTACACGCGCATCTACGAGTTCGTGGCGCTGCAGACGCTGGCCGGCGGGGTCTACCTGTTCGCCGTGGCGCGGATGCTGCGCTGGCCCTCCGAAGCGCCACTATGGCTCGTGCTGGGCGTCGCCGCGGCGATGCGGCTGATCCCGCTCTGCTCGCCGATGTTCCTCTCCAGCGACCTGTTCCGCTACGTCTGGGACGGCCGGGTGCAGCTCGCCGGCGTCAACCCGTACCGCTATCTGCCCGCCGACCCGGCGCTCGCGGCGCTGCGCGACGCCGCGATCTACCCGCACATCAACCGCGCCGCCACCGCGCGCACCATCTACCCGCCGCTGGCGGAGCTGGTGTTCGCGGCGATCGCCTGGATCGGCCAGACGCCGCGCGCGATGCGCGCCGCCATGGTGGCGTTCGAGCTGGCGGGGGCTGGATGCCTCGCGGTGCTGCTGCGCCGGCTGGGCCTGCCGTCCGGGCGGCTGCTGATCGTGCTGTGGGCGCCGCTGCCGGTCTGGGAGTTCGCCGGCAACGGCCACCTCGACGCCATGGTGGTGGCGCTGTCGGCGGCGACGCTGCTGGTGGCCGGCACTAGTCGCTCCCGACCAAACCTCGTCATGGCCGGGCTTGACCCGGCCATCCACGCGCTCGACGCGGCCTCAGGTGCGGCGAGCGTCGTGCGTCATGCGGCCACTCCTGAGGAGCGGCATGGCGTGGATGGATGGGTTAAGCCCGGCCATGACGGATTCTTTGCTTACCGCCAATCCCTTCTCGGAATCCTGCTCGCCGCCGCGTTCCTGGTGAAGTTCCTGCCCGTCGCCGTGGCACCGGCATTCTGGCGGCGCGGCGACTGGCGGCTGCCGCTTGCGGGCGGCCTCACCGTGCTGGCGCTATACGCCTGCTACATCGGCGCCGGCCGCGACGTGCTGGGTTTCCTGCCCGGTTACGCCGCCGAGGAGGGTGTCGGCGACGGCAGCGGCGTTTGGCTGCTGCTCGGGTTAAGCCTGCTCACACCCCTGCCGCACTGGGTCGGCGCCGGGTTCGTATTGGGGGTGGCTTGCGTGCTGGCGGCCGCCGCCTGGTCCTGGTCGCGCGACGAGCCCGACCCGCTGCGCACCGCGACCAGGGCCGGAGCACTGGCGACCTTCACGCTGGTGGCGCTGAGCCCGCATTATCCCTGGTATTTCACCTGGGTGGGCGTGTTCGCCGCAATCTCTCCGCAAAGATGCGCCGTATACCTCGGGGCGGCGGCGCTGCTGCTCTACATCGACCCGCCGGGCGCGCGGTTCGCCTGGCGCGCCCTGGTGTTCGCGCCGACCATCGCCCTCGCGGCGTTGGACTGGAAACGCCCGCTTGGCATGGAAGGAGTTCGCCGATGGACCAGCCCGTAGAGACCGCCGCCGCCGACCCGCGCCGCTACTTCGAGGCGATCGGCGACCAACGCGGCCCGCTCGCGACCGCGGAGCCGGTCTGCCTCTACTTGGAGACGACCAACCGCTGCAACCTGCTGTGCGAGACCTGTCCACGCACTTTCGAGGAACTGGAGCCGCCGGCCGACATGTCTTGGGAGCTGTTCACCAGGATCGTCGACCAGGTGCCCAACATCTCCCGCGTGGTGCTGCACGGCGTCGGCGAGCCGATGCTGGTGCGCGACCTGCCGCGCATGGTCGCCTACCTCAAGGCGCGCGGCGCGCACGTGCTGTTCAACACCAACGGCACGCTGCTGAACCCGAAGAACGGCCGCGCGCTGGCCGAGGCCGGACTCGACGAGTTGCGCGTCTCGCTCGACGCCGCCGACGCCGCCTCGTTCCTCGCGGTGCGCGGCAAGGACTACTTCAACCGCATCGTGCGCAACGTGCGCGCCTTCACCGCGGCGCAGAAGGCCGGCGGCTGGGACAAGCCGCGCGTCTCGCTGTGGCTGACCGGGATGCGCGAGACCATCGACCAGTTGCCCGCCTTCATCGCCTTGGCGCACGACATCGGCGTCGCCGAGGTCCACCTGCAACGCCTGGTGTTCATGCCCGAAGGCCGTGGCCTGGCGCGCCAGGAACAGGCGCTGTTCGAGAACGTGGCCGGCGAGGAAGCAGCGCGGCTGCGCGAGGCGATGGCGCTGGCCGCCAGCCTCGGCATGGTGTTCGACGCCTCGGGCGCCACCGAGCCGGGCACCAGCCTGAAGCGCGAGACCGACGACAAGCCGTGGTCGCTGTGCCGCAGGCCTTGGTCGCTGATGTACTTCACCGCGCATGGCCGCTCGATCCCGTGCTGCATCGCCCCGTTCACGATGGATGGCTACGACCAGTTCACCCTGGGCGACGCCTCGCAGGAGACGCTGCGCGACATCTGGAACGGCCCGCGCTACCAGGATTTCCGCGCCGCCCTGTTGTCCGACGCGCCGCCCAAGGCGTGCGCCAATTGCGGCCTGCGCTGGAGCCTCTGACGCGGTGCGCGTCGCCGTCGTGATCCCGGTGCTGAACGAGGCCGGCGCCATCGGCCCCACGGTGCGCGGCGTGCTGGGGTTGGTGGACGAAGTCATCGTGGTCGACGGCAACAGCCGCGACGGCACCGCCGCCGAGGCGCGCGCGGCCGGGGCGGAGGTGCTGGTCGAGACGCGGCGCGGCTATGGCCGCGCTTGCGCCTCCGGCGCCGCGCTGGCCGCCGAGCACGGCGCCGACATCCTGGTGTTCATGGACGGCGACGGCGCCGACGTGCCCGAGGCGCTGCCGCTGCTGGTGGCGCCGATCCGCGCCGACGACCGGGACTTCGTGATCGCGAGCCGCACCCGCGGCGTGCGCGAGCGCGGCAGCATGTTGTGGCACCAGGTGCTTGCCGGCCAGGTGATCGGCATCGGCATCGGCCTCGCGACCGGGGTGCGCTACAGCGACATGTGCGCGCTGCGCGCGATCCGGCCGCAGGTGTTGGCCGGGCTCGCGTTACGCGAGATGGGCTACGGCTGGAACCTCGAGATGCAGATGCGCGCCGCCCGCGCCGGCCTGCGCATAGAGGAGATCCCGGTGCCGTACCGCCGCCGTATCGCCGGCGAGTCAAAGGTATCCGGCAATCTCGCCGGCACGGTGCGCGCCGGGAGCCGGATCATGGCGACGATGCTACGCATCGCCACCGAGACCAGGACGCCGAACGCGGGTTGAGCGGCGCTATCCCTTGTGCTCGCCCTCGCCCACGCCCTTCAGGATCTCCGCGACGCTCTCGTATTTCTGCTCCGGCATGGCGTGGATCACGTCGAGGATGTCCTTGCCGGCGTGGTTCTTCTTCGCGAGCTTGGACAAGTCATCGCGGGTCGCCGGGAAGCTCACGCCCTTGAGGTGGTGCATGACGTTCGAGGTCGAGTGGCCGCCCATTCCTTGAGCCATCGTGGAGTCTCCCCTGTTGCCGGTTGCGGTCAGCCGGGAGAACACCGCCGCCCGGCAAGGGTTGCGTCCGGCGAACGTTGCAACCGCGCCGGGATCGACACGTTCAGGGCGGCGTGACAAACACTCACGCAGGCGGGACACGGCGAGGGCCGATGCTGGCATGAGACTGGTGGTGTTCGGCCTGTCGGTCAGCTCCTCCTGGGGCAACGGGCACGCGCCGCTGTGGCGGGCGCTGATCGCGGCGCTGCTGCGTCAAGGCCACCGGGTCACGTTCTTCGAGCGCGATGTTCCATACTACGCGCAGAACCGCGACCTCGATCACCTGCCCGACGGCGGCGAACTGGCGCTGTACCGGGATTGGGATGAGGCGCTGCCGCAAGCCCGGCGCGCGCTGCGCGAGGCCGACGCCGCCATCGTCACCTCATACTGCCCCGATGCCGTGGCTGCCACGGCGTTGTTACGGGACGTCCGCATCGATGTGCGCTGTTTCTACGACCTCGACACTCCGGTGACGCTGGCGCGGCTGGACGCCGGGGAGGCGGTTGATTACCTGCCCGCGGGTGCTCTGGCCGGCTTCGACCTGGTGTTGAGCTACACCGGCGGCGCGGCACTCGACTCATTGCGCGAGCGGCTCGGCGCCCGGCGCGTGGCGCCGCTATACGGCTCGGTCGATCCCACGTCGCACCGCCCGGCGCCGGCGCGGGAGCGATTTGCGGCCAGCCTGTCGTATCTCGGCACCTATGCCGCAGACCGGCAAGCGACGCTGGAGCGTCTGTTCGTCAGCGCGGCGCGGAGGCTTCCGGAGCAACGCTTCGTCATCGGCGGCGCGCAGTACCCGCAGGACTTCCCCTGGACGCACAACATCTTCTTCGTGCGCCACCTGCCACCCTCGGAGCACCCGGCGTTCTACGGCTCCTCGCGCCTGACCCTGAACGTGACCCGCGCGGCGATGGCGCGGATGGGCTGGTGCCCGTCCGGGCGGCTGTTCGAGGCGGCGGCGTGCGGCGCGCCGATCCTGAGCGACTGGTGGGATGGCCTCGACGCCTTCTTCACGCCAGGCGAGCAGATCCTGGTCGCCCGCGACACCGACGAGTGCCTTGCCGCCCTCGACCTGCCGGACACGACCCTGCGCGCCATCGCCGGACGCGCGCGCGAACGGGTGCTGGCCGAGCACTCCTCGGATCATCGGGCGCGCGAACTGGTGCGGCTGCTCGAAGCCGCGGCGCAGCCGGTGGCGCAGGAGGCCTGAACGGTGTGGGGCATCATCCCGGCCGCCGGCAGCGGCACCCGCATCCAGCCGCTGGCGTTCTCCAAGGAGCTGCTGCCGGTCGGCAGCCGCTACGATTGCGGCGTCGAGCGGCCGCGCGCGGTCAGCGAGTACCTGCTGGAACGCATGGTCCGGGGCGGCGCCAGCAAGGTTTGCTTCGTGATCTCGCCGCTGAAGTCCGACATCCTGCAATATTACGGCGGCCAGTACGGCCTGGCCTCGCTGGCCTACGTGATCCAGGGCCAGGCGGCGGGACTGTGCGACGCGATCTTCCGGGCATTGCCGCTGATCCCGCGCGACGAGCCGGTGATCGTGGGCCTGCCCGACACGATCTGGTTCCCGGAGGACGCGCTGGCGGCGCTGCCGCACGACCGCACCAGCTTCCTGCTGTTCCCGGTGCCGCGCCCGGAATTGTTCGATCGGGTCGAGACCGACGGCGCCGGGCGGGTCGAGCGCATCGTCGTCAAGGCAGCATCGTCCGGTCCCGGCTGGGTCTGGGGCGCGTTCAAGCTGGCGCCAGGCGTGCTGCACGCGCTGTATGCGCTGTGGCGCGAGCGCGAGCGCTCCGACGAGTACATCGGCACGTTGGTCAACGCCTGGCTCGATCTCGGGCATGAGGCGTACGGCGTGCGCAACGGGGAGAGTTATGTGGATGTTGGCACCTTGAACGGCTACCGCGAGGCCATCCGGCTGCTGGACGCCACACGTCCGCAGGAGGTCGCTCGATGACGGTGTGGTCGCCGGAGCGCATCGCCGAGCGGGCGCAGGCGCTGGGGCCGTGGTTCCACAACCTCGACCTGCGCGGCGTGCGCACCGCGCCGGAGCACTTCCTGGGCGACTACCCGAACGTGAAGTGGCAACGCTTCCGCGACGCCATCCCGGCCGACCTCGCCGGGCGCAGCGTGCTCGACATCGGCTGCAACGGCGGCTTCTACGCCATGGAGATGAAGCGGCGCGGGGCGGCGCGCGTGCTGGCGGTCGATTTCGACGCCGACTACCTGGCGCAGGCCCGCTTCGCCGCCGAGGTCGAGGGATTGGACATCGAGTTCCGGCAGATGTCGGTCTACGACGTGGGCACGCTCGGCGAGCGGTTCGACGTCGTGCTGTTCGTGGGCGTGCTCTACCACCTGCGCCATCCACTGCTGGCGCTCGACCTGATCCACGAACACGTGGCGCGCGACCTGCTGGTGTTCCAGACGCTGCAGCGGGGCAGCGGCGCGGTGCTGCCGCTCGACGCCGACTACCCGTTCTGGACCACCGACATCTTCGACGACCCCGGCTACCCGAAGCTGCACTTCATCGAACGGTCGTATTCCGGCGACCCGACCAACTGGTGGGCGCCGAACCGCGCCGCCTCGGAAGCGATGCTGCGCAGCGCCGGGTTCGCGATCGTCCAGCACCCGGAGGACGAGGTGTACGTGTGCCGCCGCGTCGAGCGCACCGATGCCGGGTATGGTGCCGTCTATCCGGGGCGCGAGCCATGATCGAGGCGGCAATGATCTGGAACGAGCCGAACAACAAGTCGCACTGGGACCTGGAGGCAGATCCCGGCTGGGAGCGTTTTGCCCTGATGACGCGGCTCGCGGCGCAGGCGATCGCCGCCGAGGCACCGGGACTGCCGCGCGTGCTGGGCGGCATCTCGCCGATCGACCCGGACTTCATTCGTTGCCTGATCGGCCAGGGCGTGTTGGACGAGCTCGACGCGGTGGCGGTGCACGGCTTCCCGCTCGACTGGAACCACTGGATGCTCGACGAGTGGCCGGCCAAGATCGCCAGCATCGAGGCCGAGACCGCGCTGCCGGTCTGGGTCTCCGAAGTCGGCATCTCCACCTTTGGCGCCGAGGAGGTGCAGGAGTGGGGCCTGCGCCGCACCGCCGAGCTGCTGCGCGGCCGGTCGCCGCGGGTGCATTGGTACAGCCTGTTCGACCTGCCGTCCGCCTGGCCGGCGACGACGCGGCACAAGGAGGCCGAGGGCTCGTCGTATTACCGGCATTTCCACATGGGCCTCTACGACGAGCATGGCCGACCCAAGCGCGCGGCGCGCATCTTCCACGAGTTCACCCCGGAGGTCGGGCTGTGCCAGTGGTTCCATTTCGAGGACCATCGGCTCGCCGACGCGGTGCGGCACATGCGCGATCTGGGTGTCACGCACCTGCGCACCGGCCTGTCCTGGGCCGACTGGGGCCGACCGGGAGCCGAGGCGTGGTTCGACCGGCAGATGCGGGCGCTGGACGAGTTCGCCGTCACCGTGACGTTCTGCTTCACGCCGGAGGAGGCCGGACTGTGGCCGCACCACACGGCGCCGCCGCGCGAGCCGGAAGCCTTCGCCGCCTTCTGCGCCGCCATGGTGCGCCGCTACTGCGGAGCCGCCGCGCCGCGCCTGGTCGAGACGGTGGTGTGAAGGACGGCGCCGCCTCGGTCCTGGCGGCGCTGCGCCGCCGCGTCGCCGTCGAGGTGCCGGTGGCGCTGGTGGCGGCGCATCCCGACGACGAGACCATCGGCGCCGGCGCCTCTCTGCATCTGTTCCGCAACCTCGTGCTGGTCCACGTCACCGATGGCGCGCCCGGCAATGGCGAGGACGCGCGGCGCGCCGGTTTCACGGACCTCCGCGATTATGCCGCTGCCCGCCGCGGTGAGCTCACGGCCGCCCTGCGGCACGGCGGCGTCGACGCGGAACTCAGGCCATTGGGCTTTCCCGATCAGGCCGCCTCGCAGAACCTTGTCCGAGGCACACAGGAGTTGGCGGCTATCCTGGCGCGACACGGCAGCGTCTGCGTCGTCACCCATCCCTACGAGGGCGGCCATCCCGACCACGACGCGACCGCCTGCATGGTGCAGGCCGCCGGTGTGGCCACCTTGGAGATGACCTCGTACCACACCGCCGGCGACGCCATGGCGTGCGGCTGCTTCCTGCCCAACGGCGAGCCGCCGCTCGTGGTGACGCTGAGCTCGGCCGAACGCGCCAGGAAGCGCGCCATGCTCGACGCGTTCGCGACCCAGGCAGCCACGCTGTCGCCGTTCGGCGTCGAGCGGGAAGCGTTCCGTCGCGCGCCGGCCTACGATTTCACCCAGCCGCCGCATCCCGGCACGCTGTACTACGAGCGCCACCCCTGGGGCATGACCGGCCGCCGCTGGCGGGAGCTGGCGGCGGCGGCATGAGGAAGCTGCATGTGCTGAGCGTCGCCTATCCGTTGGCTCCGGTCGGCCCCGACGCGGTAGGCGGCGCGGAGCAGGTGCTGACCGCGATCGACGACGCGTTGGCGCGGGCCGGGCAGCGGTCCACGGTCGTCGCCTGCGAGGGCTCGCGGGTCGCGGGAGAGCTGGTGGCGATCCCGGTCGCGGGCGCCCAGATCGACGCCGCCGCCCGCGACGCGGCGCACGCGGCGGTGCGCCGCGCCGTCGCCGGCGTGGTGGCGCAAGGCGGAGTCGACGTGATCCACCTGCACGGCATCGACTTCGTCGACTACCTGCCGCCGCCCGGTCCACCCGTGCTGGCGACGCTGCACTTGCCGGCGGAGTGGTATCCGCCAGCGGCGCTGGCGCCGACGCGACCGGACACCTGGCTGCACGGCGTCTCCGACACCCAGCACCGCGGGTTGCACGGCCTGGTGCCGCAGGCGCTGCTGCCGCCGATCGGCAACGCGGTGCCGGTGGCCGCCCTGGCGGCGTCCCGCCATGGAAAGCGCGGCTTCGCCCTGATGTTGGGGCGGGTGTGCCCGGAGAAGGGCCAGCACCTCGCGTTGCAGGCCGCGCACGCCGCGGGGATCGGCCTGCTGCTCGGCGGACAGGTGTTCCCGTACCCGGCGCACCAACGCTATTTCGACGATGCGGTGGCGCCGTTGCTCGACCGGCGCCGCCGCTTCCTCGGCCCGCTCGGCTTCGCCCGCAAGCGCCGGCTGCTGTCGGCGGCGTGCTGCCTGCTGGCGCCGAGCCTGGCCGCCGAGACCAGCTCGCTGGTGGCGATGGAGGCGCTGGCCTGCGGCACGCCGGTGGTGGCGTTCGCCGCCGGCGCGCTGCCGGAGATCGTGGCCGACGGGCGCACCGGCCGCATCGTGCCGGACGTGGCCGCCATGGCGGCGGCGATCGCCGATGTGGGCGCGATCGTGGCGGAGACCTGCCGCGCGGAGGCGCGCGCGCGGTTCGACCGGCCGCGCATGACCGACGCCTACCTCGCGCGCTACCGGCAGCTCGCCTCGTGCTAGAGGTTCTGACCTCCGAACCGGACCTGGCCGCGTTGGTCCCGGATTGGCGCGCGCTGTGGCGCTCGGCGCCGGACGCTTCGCCGTTCCAATCGCCGGAATGGCTGCTCGGCTGGTGGGCGCAGTTCGGCACCGACCGGCCGCTGCTGGCGACGCTGCGCCGCGAGGGGCGGCTGTTGGGGGTGCTGCCGCTCTACGTGCTGGACGAGCCGCCGGCGCGCAAGCTGCTGCCGATCGGCGTCGGCCTCACCGACTATTTCGACGCCCTGCTGGCCGCCGAGGCGCCGGACGAGGCCGCCGGCGCGCTGCTGCGCACGGCGCTGGCCCACGCGCCGGGCGTCACCGAATGCACCCTGCCCGCCCTGCCGCCCGGATCGGCGCTGCGCGACGCCGCGGCCGATTGGCCGAGCAGCCTCCAGGACTCCGATCCCTGCCCGGTGCTGGCGCTGCCGCCGGCGATCCCGTCGGGCAAGCGCCGCGACATCCGCCAGGCGCGGCACCGCGCCGCGCGCGCCGGCGGCTGGACCACGGAGATCGCGACCGCGAGTTCGGCGGCGCCGATGCTGGAGCAGCTCATAACGTTGCACACGGCGCGGTGGGACGGGGCCGGCGTGCTGGCCGAGCGGCCCGTGCTGGCGTTCCATCGCGCGACGGTCGCGGGCCTGGTCGCGGCCGGGCTCGCTCGGCTGCAGGTGCTGCGCTTCGGGCAGCGCGCCGCCGCCGCCTACTACGCGCTGCTCGACCGCGGCCAGCGCATCCTGTTCTACCTGAGCGGCTTCGACGCGGCGTACGCCCGCGAGAGTCCCGGCACGCTGCTGCTGGCGCGGATGATCGAGGACGCCGTGGACGAAGGGCGGCGCGAGCTGCACTTCCTGCGCGGCGCGGAGGCATACAAATACGCCTGGGGCGGCGTAGACCGGGTGAACGCGGTGCGCCGCCTGCTGCCGCCGTGAACGTCATCCTGGACCAGTGCCGCGACGGCGGCATCTCCCCCGAGGTGGCGCTGGCGCGCCTGGTGCTCGCCGGCGCGTCGCCGGCGGAGGTCGTGGCGTTGGCGGCCGACGTGCCCGCCCTCGCTGGCCTGGTCGCGGCGCGGCCGGAGGCGGCGGAGCGGCTCGCTTCCATGATCGCGGCGAGCGGCGTCGACCATGCGGCAGGCGGCGGGGTCGCGGAAATAGGGGCGCTGTTCGACCGCGCCGTGGCCGTCTCGCCCGAAGCCAGCGTCGCCGCCTACAGCCTGGGCGATCCCGGATTGTTGCAGGCCGCCACCGACGAGTTGCTGGCGTGGCTCGACTCCGAGCGCCTGCTTTCGCCCGACAGAGACGTGCTCGACCTCGGCTGCGGCATCGGCCGGGTCGCGGCGGCGCTGGCGCCGCGCGTGCGCTCGGTGCTGGGGATCGACGTCTCGCCCGCCATGGTGGCGCAGGCGCGACGACGCCACGGCGGTGCCGCCAACCTGCGCTTCGAGACCACGCCCGGCACCGGGCTGCCGGACTGGCCGTGCGACCTGGTGCTGGCGGTCGACAGCTTTCCCTATCTGGTGCAGGCCGGCGTGGCCCAGGCGCATACCGCCGCCGCCGCGACACTGCTGCGGCCGGGCGGGGCGCTGGCGATCTGCAACCTGTCCTACCGCCCCGACCCGCGCGACGACGCCCGGGACGCGACCGGCTGGGCCGCCGAGTTCGGGATGCGGCTCGGCGCCTGCGGGACGCGGCCGTTCCGGCTTTGGGACGGGGCGGCGTTCCTGCTGCGCCGGTGAGCGACTGGATGGCGGCGATGCGCTGTGGCGAGTTCGCGCGCGCCTGGCGCATCAGCGACGCGGTGCTGGCCAGCCGAGACCCGACTACCCGCGACGACCCCCGGATGCCGTATCACCTGCGTTGGGTGTGGGACGGCCGCGCCTGGCGCGGGCGGCACGTCCTGGTGCGCTGTTATCACGGCCTCGGCGACACGCTGCAGTTCACCCGCCTGCTGCCGCTGCTGGCGCGCGACGCCGCTTCGGTGACGCTGGAGGCGCAGCCCGAGCTGCTGCCGCTGCTGCGCGAGGCGCCCGGCATCGACCGCGCGCTCGCCTTCGACAAGGCGGCACCACTGCCGCTAAGCGAGTGCGACATCGAGTCGATGGAGTTGCCGCACGCGCTGCGCCTGCTGCCGGCCGACATCCCGACACCGGCCATCCGGCCGACGCCGCGCCGCGCCGCGACCGTCGGGCTTTGTTGGCAGGCCGGGCCGTGGGACCCAGCCCGCTCGGTCCCGGCGGCGGCGCTGGTGGCGGCCTGCGCCGCGCCGGGAAGGCGGCTATTCAGCCTGCAGCGTGGCGGCGAGGCGCCGCCCGGGCTGACTGCGCACCCGTTCGACGGCTCGATGGCGGTTGGCGACACCGCGGCGCTGATCGGCACGCTCGACTGCGTGGTGAGCGTCGACACCATGGTCGCCCACCTCGCCGGCTACCTGGGCGCGCCGACGCTGCTGCTGCTGCCTGCCAAGGCCGACTGGCGCTGGCTGCTCGACACCGAACACTCGCCCTGGTATCCCTCCATGCGCCTGATCCGGCAGCGGGCACACGGTGATTGGACCGCGCCGTTGGCGGAGCTACGCCGGCGATTGCCGGCGTGATGGTGGCGCTCAGGCCTCGCCGCGGATGAACGCCTCGGTTCGCTCGCGCGCCTCGTTGTCGGTGAACTGTTGCGGCGGGCTCTTCATCATGTAACTGCTGGGTCCCACCAGCGCGCCGCCGATGCCGCGATCCATCGCGAGCTTGGCGCAACGCACCGCGTCGATCACCACGCCGGCGGAGTTCGGGCTGTCATGCACCTCGAGCTTCAATTCGCAATTCAGCGGCACTCCCCCGAACGTCGTACCCTCCATGCGGATGTATGCCCATTTGCGATCCTCCAGCCACGGCACATGGTCGCTCGGGCCGACATGCACGTCACCCGCGGGCAGTGTGGCACCAATCTGGCTGGTGACGGCGCGGGTCTTGGACAGCTTCTTCGATTGCAGCCGGTCTCGCTCCAGCATGTTCATGAAATCGGTGTTGCCGCCGAAATTGAGCTGGTAGGTGCGATCCAGCCGCACTCCCCGTTCGCGGAACAGGTTGGCCAGCATCCGATGCACGATGGTCGCACCCACTTGGCTCTTGATGTCGTCGCCCACGATTGGCAGGCCGGCGCGCGCGAAGCGGCCGGCCCACTCCGGGTCGGAGGCGATGAACGCCGGGATGCAGTTGACGAAGCCGCAGCCCGCTTCAAGCGCCGCCTCGGCATACCAACGGCTTGCCGCCTCGGACCCGACTGGCAGATAGGATACCACGACATCGGCGCCAGACCGGCGAAGGCTGCCGGCCACGTCGCACGAAGCCTCCGGTGCCTCCTCGATGACGTCCGTGAGGTACTTGCCCAGGCCGTCGAGCGTCGGGCCGCGCTGCACGACCACGTCGGATCGCGGGATCTCAGCAAACTGTATCGTGTTGTTGGGATGCGCCTGGACCGCGGCGGCAAGATCATGCCCAACCTTGCCGGCCGCTATGTCGAACGCCGCGACGAACTCGATGTCGCCCACATGGTAGCCGCCGAGGTCGACGTGCATCAGGCCGGGCACGGTCTCCTGGTTGCTGGCGTGGCGATAATACTCGACGCCCTGCACCAGGGACGACGCGCAGTTGCCCACGCCAACAATGGCCACACGCAGTTTCGTCAATGCCGGCTCCCCGATCCCGGTGCGGCAACGCGTTCGGGATCGCGCGAGTTGCGGCGGTCAGCCAGCGGCCGCGTCGGCCCCCGATTTCGGCTTGCGGCCTCGGGGGGGGCCGGGGGGGGGGCGCGCGCGGGCGCCCGCCCGCGGGCTTCGGCGCGGGCGCCGCGACCGTCTCAGGCACCTGCGCGTCAGCCGGCTTGCGGCCAAGGCCGATCTGCTTGGCCAGCGAGGAGCGTTGCTGCGCGTAGTTCGGCGCCACCATCGGGTAATCGCGCGGCAACTCCCAGCGCTCACGGTATTGGTCGGGCGTCATGTCGTACGACGTCGCCAAGTGCCGCTTCAGCATCTTCAGCTTCTTGCCGTCCTCAAGGCAAACCAAGTAGTCCGCGAACACCGACTTGCGGATCGGCACCGCAGGCTGCGGCTTTTCTGGCTCCGGTTGCACCACGCCAACATTGCTTAGTGTGCGATGCACCATTTGTATCAAGCCGGGCAACGCCTCGGGCGTAAGTGAATTTTTTGCCACGTGGGCAGACACGATCTGCGCAGTCAAACGCAAGATCTCGGTTTCTGAGTGATCGTTGGCCAACGACTGTGCTTTCGAACGTTTGATGTTTTTTCCGGCTTCGGCCAGTTAGCCTGCCATGGCGGCAACTCTTGTCACATATTCTTTCCCGCCACAAGACTCGACAGCCGCAAGTGAGCGGCGCTTTCGACCAAGGCCTCGATTTGCTGCGGTGTGCATCAGACGCCGACTTGGAAATGCCGGCGCAAAAGGTCAGTCGTGCGAGGATTCGGTGGCGGTGATCGAGAACCGCTGCCACTCGTTGGCGACGTAGCGCTGTTGCCGCTGGTCGACCACGTACACGCGCCAGGCGTAATCGCCCGGCGCCTTGCCCATGTCGAGCACGACCGCGGTCTCCGACACGTAACGGGCGGCGGTCCGATGCGTGCCCTGGCCAGCGACGCTGGCCACCTCCACGAAGAACACCACCGGGACCGGCTGCGGCGGCGCCAGCCAGACGAACTCGACCCCGTTGGTGGCCGGCCGCACGGTCAACACCTGGTTCGCCAGCGGCGCCTTGAGCACCGCCGCGCGCAGGCCGGCGACGCTTCCTAGCTTCGACGCCGGCAGCGTCGCCGTCAGCTTGTCCCTCGCCGCGGTGAGGCCATTGTGGGCCGCCGCGTCGAAATCGCCTGGCACTAACTTGCGCGGTGAGCGAGCCATGACATGGACCGGCGGGCTGGTCCTGCTCGCCGGACTTGCCGGAGGTGTCCCGGCATCGGCGCAGGTGACGCCCCCGACCACCTCTCCGACCCCTACCCTTCCGACCTCCGCCGATGCTGCCGCGGCCGAGGCCGCGGCGGCCGAAGTCGCGG
>CAXUHK010000090.1:16410-16745 GCA_964250775.1 uncultured Acetobacteraceae bacterium
GTATGGGGTCGCCGCGCCCGCTGTCGAGCATGACTCCGACGTCGAATTCGGCCGACGGCATCCCGTGCGCCGCGGCGACCCCATACCATCCCAGCGCTGTCGTCGGGTCGCGCGGAACGCCGATGCCTTGGTCGAGCATCCCCCCGAGCGCCACGGCCGCATTGTCGTCACCCTGTCCGGCCAGCGCGGTCCAGATCGCCTGCGCGCGCGCGTAGTCGCTCGAGCCGAAGGCACTCTGCCCGTCGGCGAACGTCCCGGCCGAAGCGGCCTTGGCCGCTGACGCCCTGTCGCTCGCGGCTTTGTCGGCCACAGCCTTGTCTTCGGCCGCCTTGGCG
>CAXUHK010000091.1:0-16737 GCA_964250775.1 uncultured Acetobacteraceae bacterium
CGGCGGGGCCGGCCGGGCGCCGGCGCGGCCTTGCCCGCGGCAGGGGCGCTGGCGGCGCGCGTGGCGCTGCCGCTCGGGCCGGCGCGGACCGGCGCCGCCTTCGCCGCGACGCTCGACGCCGTGCCGCCGTCGCTGCGGGCGCTCCCGGTGCTGAACGAGTACGCCCTGGGCGGCGCGCTGATCTTCGCCGGCGTGCGCCCGTTCGTCGACAGCCGCGCCGACCTGTACGGCGACGCCTTCCTCGCCCGCTACGCCCGCATCGCCCGCCCGGACCGCGCCGAGCTGGAGCTTGCACTGGCCGAGTACGGCGTCGCCTGGACGGTGTTCCCGTCCGGCCACCCGGTCGTGGCAATGCTGGACGCGATGCCCGGTTGGCGGCGCCTGGTGGACGCGGGCGGCCTCGTCGTCCACGCGCGGGAGCGTTTGCGGGTCGCGGAACGAGCAAGGCAAGGCCTCCGCCCTTGACCCGCTGGGGCCGGGTGGCCCCAGACCCCCCATTCGCATGGAAAAGGATCGGGTGGCCGAGTCACATCCTGAAGTCGCCGGTGTGCAGCGACCCCGCCAAGCTTCCGGGATGCCCGTAAGGCTCCCCGTTCAGGTAGTGCCCGCCAAGGGGAACGAGCCACGGCAGCCATGCCTCGATCCCGGTCGTGGGCCATTCGTCGGTGACGGCGATCGTCACGCGCGCGAGCCTGACGCCCGGGCCGAAGCTTCGGGTCAGGTCGCAGGGATCGACCCGCTCCACCGTCCTCGGGTCGGCAATATTGCCGAAGCGCACCATCATCGGCAGCGGCTCGCACGGCACGTCCACCTCGCCCCGGTGGCGCGCCACGAACGTCAAGCCCTCCTCGAACGACAGCCATGGCGGTCGCCTCGGCATGACGAGGCCCGACAGCAGCGGCGCCATGTCGGGGTAGCTGCGCTTGCGCGCCGGGTCGCCCCGCAACAGCACGAACAGGACCCCGCGCCGCCCCAGGTCGACCGGCACCGCCTGCCCATGCACGCTGAATTGCCAGGGAATTCCCGCTGCCAGCCCCTGCAGAAATCTCTGGTCCCACCAAGTCGTGCTGATCACGCCGGAGCCGGTGCGCACGCGGCCGTCGCTCTCGACCGACACCGACAGCCGGTAGTTGATCTTCCGGTCATCACAGCCGCCCAGCGCCAGGACGGCGAGGAGAAGGGCGGCACAGGCCAGGCGAGGGCGCGCGCGGGTCAGTTGATCAGCATGACGTAGGACGCGCCGGAACAGGAGACCTGCAGCGTGCCGTCGCCGTAATCCGTGTTGTCGATCGGTCCGCCCATGTCGTTCCAGAAGAACGCAAAGTCGTGCCCGGCGTAGTTCTGGCAGCTCAGGGCGGCGTACTGGTATCCGGGCGTGTTGGTGGGGGACCAGCAGGTCGAAGCCCCGCTATAGGACGGGTTTGGGTACAGCGAGGCTGGGTCCTTGGCGATGTAGAGCGCGCAGTTGGTCGCTCCGGACGTGGGAAAGCTGGTCTTCATGTTGGGTTCCGCGTTTGCGGGGTTGCTGGTCGAGGTCGGGTTGGGGCAGAGCGAGAGCGCCGGCGTGGTGGCGTTGGGGTTGAAGACGTCGGTGGTTCTCGGAACCGCCGGGACGACCTGTGTAGTCCCCTGGGCCGCGATTTCCTTGGCATCGGGCGGGTTGTTGTTGGCCAGGAACGACGAGTAGAACCAGTGCGTCACCACCGACCAGTTGCCGTTGCTGTCGACCACCAGCGGGTATCCGTTGATGTCGAACGCCTGCGTGACGGTGTTGTAGGCCTCGGTCGCGGGCCAGGTGCAGCCGACGTCCGCAGGCTTGGGCGAGCTGTTGTAGCCGAAGCTCGTCGTGGTGCCGCCGGCGGTTTGGAACGCGATGCCGAGCGGCGTCGTGGCGGTGATCACGGCGTTGCCGACGACCGGGTTCTGCACCACGCCGTTGACGAAGGTCGTGCCGTTGTCGTTGCAGGACGTGTTCGCCGGGCACTTCGCCTGGTAATAGCTGCTCGCCAGCATGGTGTAGCTGCCGCAGGAGGTCTGCGTCGGGTTGCCGGTGCAGGCGCTGGTGTCGGGCAGGGCGCCGGCGTTGGTGGCGAAGTCCGGCGCGCCGTTGGCGTCCAGCAGCAGCGGGTAGATCCACAGGCTGTTGGCGTTGTAGGCGCTGGCGACAAGGGTCGCGGTTATCGCCTTGGCGATGTTGATGAACGGGTTGACGGCGGACGCGGTGACGGAGACCGTGGCCAGGCCGCCCAGCAGGAACGGGAACATGGTGTTGACCGTGGCGGTCGACGCCACGGTGACGATGAAGCCGCAGGTGGCGCCCGCGACCACGGTCTGGCTGCCCGAGCAGCCGCTGTTGGCGACGGCGCCGCGCGTCCCGGCGTTGAAGCCGCCGATCACCGCCGAGACGGCGGGGCCGGCGCCCTGCCCCGAGCAGGACGTGGCGCCGGCGGGCGAGCCCAGGGTGAAGCCGCTGGGCACCGTCAGCACCGCGTTGCAGAACGCGCTGTGCGCCACGGTGCGGGCGGTGGCGTTGAAGCTGTCGGCCTCGGTGTAGACGACGTACGCGGCGGCGCCCGACAGGGCGGCGTTGTCGACGGCGCGTTGCAGCGCCGCGCGGGCGTCGGTCAGCCGCGACATGTCGACGGCGACGCCGGCCGCGATCAGCAGCGGCATCATCGACACCGCGGCGATGGCCGCGACCGAGCCGCGCCGGTCGCGCAGCGCCCGCCGGCCGAGCCGGGTCGCGAGACGGCATAGGATCGTTCTCATTGCCAGGCTCTCATTGCAACGATGGGCAGGCCGCGCCCGCGGGCTTGCTTGTGGGGTCGGTGCAGAAGATCGTGCTGTTCTGCCGCGGCCGGTGCACCGCGACGGCGGTGAAGGTGATCGAGCGCCCGAGCAGCAACGGCAGCACGTTCTGGTAGGTGTAGGTCGCCTGCACCACGATGACCGAGTAGCCCTGCACGTAGTCGTACGAGTAGGCGGCGCCCGACCTGGTCAGCATCGAGGCGGGCGAGCTCGCGAGCGCGTAGCCGCCGGACGCGCCCATGGTGGTGGGCGACGTCTTGGGGGTGCAGGCCGAGATGTTCTCCCAGTCGAGGTAGGGGCCGACGCTGGTGGAGTCGGTCGAGCCGGCCACCCGGTTGCTAGGGTGGTCGTTGCTGCCGGAGACGATGTCGGCGGCGAACTGGCCGGTGTCGTACGGCAGCAGGTTCATCGCCGCCCCCTTGCACATGTCGGCCAAGTTGCCCTTAGGCGCCGTGACCGCCTGCTGCCCCGCGACCAGCTCGGCGAGCTGGCCCGCCGCAGTGTTGACCTTGGCCTGGACGCGGAACGCGTTGCCCAGCTCGATCATGCCGCACACCAGGGTGATCATGACCGGGGCGACCAGCGCGAACTCGAGCGCCATGGTGCCGGCGCGGTCCGCCGCCAAGCTGACGCTGCGGCCACGGCTCACGACGGGAACGGCTCGACCCGCACCGTCGCCGTCGCCAGCAGCGAGTTGGTCCCGGTCATGGTCGCGAGCGTGCCGAGGAACGGGATGCGGAACGGCAGCGGGTACGCCACCTGCACCAGCACGTCCAAATTGGCCGCGAATGGTGTGGCCGTGCTGAAGAAGGCGTCGGCGAGTGCCCCGGACGCGCTGAGCGTGGCCGGGGCGAGGCTGGCGAAGCCTGCGGCCTGGGTGGCGCCCTGCACGTTGTAGGTGAGCGTCTTGCCGCAGTCGCTGGCGACGGCGCCGAACTCGCCGCAGACCGCGGCCACGAAGCCGGACGCGCTGGCCGAGGCCGGCGTGTCCATCTGCAACTGCCGCGCCGCGTCGCGCACCGAATCGTCGAGGGCCAACTGGATCAGGCCGGTGACGCCGTAGCCGATGATCCCGAACAGCAGCAGTAGGAACACCGGGCAGACCAGCGCGAACTCGACCGCGCTGGCGCCGCGCCGGTCCCGCAACGCCAAGCGTGGCAGCGCCACGCGCGTCCGACGCCATGGGGCCGGCAAGATCGTCATTCGGGCTCCGCTCAATGGGCCGGGCCGTCGGCTCGGCAGGCCCGACGCTCTAAGGCGGGCGTGGTTAAGCCGCGGTTAAGCCATCGCGGTCCCGACCGGACGGCGCCGCGTCAACGGTTGCTTAACCTGCGTGCTCCACACGGCATGGCCAGCATGGAGCGGGGCATGGACAAGGATGCGGCGCAGACAGCGCAACCGGGCCGGTTTGGGATCGGCCGGCGCCTCGCATGCGCGGGCCTGGGCACGCTCGCCGCCAGCCTCGCCTTGTGGCGGCGGCCGGCGCGGGCCACGCCCGCGACGCGCGAGATCGCCGACATGACCTGGGTCGAGGTGCGCGACGCCATCGCCGGCGGCCTGCGCACGGTGATCGTGCCCAGCGGCGGGCTGGAGCAGAACGGCCCGCACATGGTCATCGGCAAGCACGACTACATCGTGCGCTGGGCGGCCCAGCGCATCGCCGACGCGCTGGGCGACGCGCTGGTGGCCCCGGTGGTGTCCTACGTCCCGCAGGGCGAGTACCAGCCGGCCAGCGGCAACATGCAGTGGCCGGGCACGCTCGGCGTGCCGCCGGCGGTGTTCGCCGCGGTGCTGGAGGGCATCGCGCGCAGCCTGAAGCACGCGGGGTTCGAGACCATCTGCCTGGTCGCCGACCACGGGCCTTCGCTGGCGCCGCAGGCCGAGGTCGCGGCGCGGTTAGGCCGGGAGTGGGGCGGCAACCCGCGCGTGCTGGCGGTCGACGCCTACTACGCCGACGCGGCCGAGACCGCATACCTGCGCGCCCAGGGCGAGAGCGATGCCGCGATCGGCGAGCACGCGACCATCGCCGACACGTCGGAGCTGATGGCGATGCATCCTGGGGGGGTCGACCTGTCCCGGTTGGGGCGGAACTGGCCGGGGTCCGGGGTGGTCGGCGACCCCGCCCGGTCCACGGTCGCGCGCGGCGACGCGCTGATGGCGCTCAAGGTCCGCGCGGCGGTGGCCCAGATCACAGGCGCCGTCGCGGCCGCCTCCAATCGCAGCGCGGGCTGAGCCATGCACGACGCGCTCGTCATCCTGCGCGTGTTCTGGGGTGCCACGCTGCCGATACTGCGCAACTGGCTGGTGCTGGGCGTGGCGTTCGCCGTGCTGGCCCGCCTGTCCAAGGCCTGCAACCCCGGCGCGCCCTGGTGGCGCAAGCCGGACCTCGCGACCGATTTCTGCTTCGCGGTGGTCCCCCGGCTGCCGCTCGCCTACGGGCAGACGGCGATGCTGACGCTCGGCGCCACCCTCGTGTACGGGATCGGCGATCCCACGGGTGTCGACGCCTTCATCGCACACGGGCGCGGGCCGCTGGCGGGGCTGGCGTTCTGGCAGCAGGTCGCGCTCTATTTGCTCGGCAACGACTTGGTGCTGTACTGGACCCATCGCGGCCTGCACACCATGCGGCTGTGGCGCTTCCACGCGGTGCACCATTCCTCCGAGCAGCTGGAGTGGACCTCGGCGCACCGCTTCCATCCGGTGGACTTCCTGTTCCACAGCGTGCAGGCCGACGTCATCATGCTGCTGCTGGGCATCCCGCCGGAAGTACTGGTCTGGCTGGCGCCGTGGAGCGTCGGCACCGCTTGCTTGGCCCACGCCAACCTCGACTGGGATTTTGGACGGTTCCGCTATGTGCTGGCGAGCCCGGTGTTTCACCGCTGGCATCACACCAGCCTCGACTGCGGCGGTGGCAGCAACTTCGCCGGCGCGTTCCCGGTGTTCGACCTCACCTTCGGCACCTTCTATATGCCCGCAGGCCAGCGTCCGAACGGCTACGGCGTGGACGAGCCGGACTACCCGCGGCACTTCCTGGGGCAGCTCATAGCGCCGTTCCGGCGCGGCCGCGCCGGGCGCGCGGACGCAGTGGGGCCGGTCGCGGCTGATGCCGATCGAGCCGATGAGATCGCCACCTGACGACCGTGCCGCATGAAGCTGCCAATATTCCGCAATTGACGTTCGAGCGGAAATATTGACTGAAGTTTTATAAGCATGAGTTTACTATTATTCACATTAATACATGCAGATATGATCATTTCTTGATGGGAGGACACAGGAATGCCTTGGCCTTTGGCCACGCTGGTCCAGCTCACGCGCGACAAGAGGGGTGTCACAGCGGTCGAATACGGCTTGATCGTTGCCTTCATTGCCGTCGTGATCCTCACAGCGGTCGGCACGCTCGGCACCAAGCTCAGCACAGAATTCATCATTCTGGCGGGTCGCTTGAGTACAATCAACGCTGCCGTCAAGTAAAATTGGACAAGCTCCTGCTGCGTTCGCAATCCCCGCGACTACCCCTGCACGATACAAGTGGCTCAATCCCGTGAGCGAGACGTTTGTCGCCGGCGCATCGGTCCGGTTGCCGGGCTGGGCCTGGGCGCCGCGCGATCGCAAGACCGCGTGGCTCAGCACCATTCTGATCGCCACTTTCCTGTGTTTCCTGGTCGCCGTTATTAACGTTCAGGTCAATGCCGAAGTAGGCAAGCCATACTTGTCCGGCGATTTCTTTGCGTTCTGGTCCTGGGCCAAAATAGCTTCCAATCATCCAGTGGCGGAACTCTACAACGCCAGAAAACTGCACGAGGCGCAGTTAGCGCTGGAAATGCTTCCGTCGCAGCAGGCCCCGTTCCCTTACCCGCCGACCTTCCTGCTCGTGCTCTGGCCGCTCGGCTTGCTGCCGCTCCGCGCCGCCTATGCCGCCTGGGTCGGCGTTACCTTGCCACTCTACTTGCTCGCGAGCTGCGCCGGCGTCCGCGGCAAGGCGCTCATGGCGTTCGCGATGCTGCTCGCTCCCGCGACCGCGATCTGTCTAATCTGTGGCCAGAGCGGGTTCCTGCTGGCGGCGCTCCTGGTCGGCGGGCTGCGGCTGCTCCCGCGCCGCCCGGTCCTGGCCGGCATCCTGTTTGGGCTGCTTACCTACAAGCCGCAGTTCGGCATCCTGCTGCCGCTCGCCCTGGTCGCGGCCAGCCAGTGGCGCTGCATCGCCGCCGCCTGCGCCACTACGGCTTGCCTGGTCGTCGTCACCGTCGCGGCCTTCGGCCCATCTATATGGGAGATTTGGTGGCAGGCGTTGCCCGGCTACGCGGCCTGGTTCTACAAGACAATGATAGCGAACCCATTCATGCCAACGGTGCTGAACAACCTGCAGCGGCTCGGGGCTTCGCAGGGCCTGGCTCGCTCTGCCCAGGCCGCGGCGGCGCTGGCGGCCGGCATCGTGGTCTGGCGTGCGTGGCGGCTTCTGCCACACTGCCTCGCCGTCGCGACGCTGCTCGCGGCGACATGCCTTGCGACGCCCTATGCCTTCATCTACGACCTGCCGGTGTTGTCGAGCGCCGTGTTCCTATTTGCCGCCCACCGGCTACGGTCGATCGGGTCGCTGGTGTTGCCCGAAGTCGTAGTGCTGGTCACGGTTCTGGCGGTCCCGGCGGTCATGGCCTTCCCCGATTGTCACGTCCCGATCAGCACAATCGCGATAACTCTGTTCCTGACGCTCATCTTGGCGATCGGTCGTGCGGCGGAGCGATTCAGCTTGGGCTGAGACCCCCACAAGGCGCAAGCCGCCGTGACTTTGGCAGGAGCCGATCGCCGGCCTGCCACAGTCATCCCCACCCAGGTGTCATTTCTGTCCAGTTCCCGTGACCTGGCCGCACAACCGTCATCATCGGTTTTGACGCGATGACCAGGCGGGGCGGCCACCCGGGAACAACCACAGGACGCACAAGACTGGCCGAATCCGGTGCGGCGTGCGCCGCGTGAATGGTCGGGTCAAGCCCGACCGTGATGGAAAGTGCTGATTTACTCGTTGCGTTGAACCTGGCAGCCAGGCTCTGGTATTTTGGATTGGGCCGTTCGCGATCAAACCGTAATTTCAGCATGATCAATCGCAGAAAGTAATTTCCTCAATACTTTATTAACCATCGCCCTAACAAAATAGTTGTACGTTGGATCGGCCAAGTGACAAATCATAACTGTCGTGGCATCAAAATACCTTGATCCTTCGCAAGAACTGTTAGTAATACGCAACGATACCAGCCGTTATAAAAGGATGTAGGATGTTTCGTCACCTAGCCACGCTGACCCAACTCAAGCGCGATGAGAAGGGCGTCACCGCACTTGAATACGGCTTAATTGCCGCCCTGATCGCCGTCGTGATCATCGGCGCGGTTACCACGCTCGGCACCAATCTTTCCGCCACGTTCGGCGGGATCTCGGGCCACTTCAGCAGCACCGGCGTGACGACCGCCGCGAAGTAAAGACCGGCAAGCGCATCCCTGCCAGATCGGGAAACAATCATCCTTGCCGATGCTCCCGATTCTGGTGGGCGCCTGCTTGACCGTCCTGCTCGGTGTCGCGCTGCACGATGTGGCGTTCCGCACCATTCCCAACTGGATGCCGGCGACGCTGCTGCTGTTGGGCGGCGGCGTCAGGGCGCTGGAGGGGGGGATGGCGCGCGGTCTGCTGGCCTGCGCGCTGACCCTGCTGGGCGCCGGGTTGTGCTGGCGGCGCGGCTGGCTGGGCGGCGGCGACGCCAAGCTGCTGGCGGCCTGCGCGCTGCTCGTGCCGCCCGGCCTGGTGCTGCCGATGCTGCTGGACACCGCGCTCGCCGGCGGCGCGTTGGCGCTGCTCTACCTGTCGCTCGGGCGGGTGCTGACGCCGCCGCGTGCCGGCCGTCCAAGCTCGGGGCGCCCGGCCGGGCTGCTGCGGCGCGTGGCGCGGGCCGAGCGGCATCGCATCTGTCGCCGCGCGGCCCTGCCTTACGGCTCCGCCATCGCCGCCGGCGCGGTACTGACGCTGTTGAAGGGATAGCATGTCCGTGGTGCGGATTGCCTTGTTCACGATCCTGGGGCTCGGCATCGTCGGCGGCGCCGCGGCCGCGTGGCTGCTGCTCGCGGCGCCACCGGCACCCCCCGCCGTCGCCGTGGCGGCACCGGTCCGGGCCGCCGTGCTGGCCGCGGCGCACCCGCTGCGCGCCGGCTCGCTGGTCAAGCCCGACGACCTCGCCGCGTTCGACATGGCGATCGCCGACATCCCCCCGGGTGCGAGCACCGACACTCCGCAGGCGCGCGGCAAGCTGGTGGGTGCCTTGATCCGCCGCAGCCTGGGCGAGAACCAGCCGATCCTGCCCGCCGACGTGGTGCACCCGGGCGACCACGGCTTCCTGGCCGCAGTCCTCGGCCCCAACATGCGCGCGGTGACGGTGGCGGTGGACGCCGTGAGCGGCACCGCCGGGCTGATCTGGCCGGGCGACCGCGTCGACCTGATCCTGACCCAGGCGATGGAGGACACCAGCCTCGCGGTCGGGCACCGGGTGGCGGCGGAGACCGTGCTGGCCGACGCGCGGGTGATCGCCGTCGACCAGCAGATCATCCAGGGCCAGGCGCCGGCGTCGGACGCCAACGCCCCGGTGAACCGCACCGCGACGCTCGAAGTCACCGCGGCGCAGGCCGAGCGGGTGCTGGTGGCGGGCCGGCTGGGCAAGCTGTCGCTGTCGGTGCGCTCCGCCGACCGCCAGGCCGACGCCCGCGTGTCGCCCGCCCCCGCTTCGCCCGCCAACGCGTCGCCCGTCGGCGCGGGGGCGCCGTCGCTGCCGGTGCCGCCGCTGTCGGTGGCGGCGGTGGCACGCCCGGCCAGCGGCGCCGTCACCTGGGCGGGCGACGTGTCGCCGGCGCTGGGCAACGACGCGACCCGCACCGCGCCGGTCAAGGTCCAGGTGTTCCAAGGCGACACCGACATCAAGGAATTCCATTTCTGATGCGCCACGCGACGTCGCCGGGACGGCTCACGGCGCTTGGCGCCGCCGCCTTGTGCCGCGTCGTCCTGTCCTGCCACGCCGCCCTGGCGCAGCCGACTTCCCTCGGCGCCGTCCCGCCCGGCGCCGCGCCCCCCGGTGGCGCCACGGTGCCGGTGGCGCCGCCGACCGCCGTGGCCCCGGATTTGGGTCGCCCGGATTTGGGCCATCTGGGGTCGCTGGCGCTGGAGACCGGGTCGGGGCGGGTGCTGAACCTGCCCGGCGCCATCGCCAACGTGTTCGTGGCCGACCCCAAGGTGGCTGAGGTGCGCCCGGCCAGCCCCAGCACGCTGTTCGTGTTCGGCGCCGCCCCCGGCCGCACCACGCTAGCCGCGATGGACACCGGCGGGCGGGTGGTGGCGCAATACCAGATCGTCGTGCGCCCCTCCGCCTTCAACGCCGCGGAGGCGGCGAGCACCATACGCCGCGCCATGCCGGGCAGCGCCATCCGCATCGACTCGCTGCCCACCGGCCTCGCCGTCAGCGGCCAGGTGGCGACGCCGGCCGAGGCCGACCGCGTGCTCGGCCTGGCGCAGTCGTTCCTCGCCGACAAGCAGGCGCTGACCAACCGGCTGACCGTGGCGTCGTCTACCCAGATCAGCCTGCGCGTGCGCATCGCCGAGATGTCGCGCAGCGTCTCGCGCGAGCTCGGCATCAACTGGACCGCTCTGCAAGGCCTGGGCCAGTACGCGGTGGTCGGGCTGGTCAACAGCAACCCGGTCACCGCCACGGCCGCCGCGGCGAGCACGCTGAGCGGGTCCTACGCGATCGGCAACACCAACTTCAGCGCCGTGCTCGACGCGCTGGCGCAGGACAATTTGGTGCACATGCTGGCCGAGCCCAACCTCACCACCATGAGCGGCGAGCCGGCCAGCTTCCTGGTCGGCGGCGAGTTCCCGGTCCCGGTCGCCGAGCAGAACACCAGCATCAGCGTCATCTTCAAGCAGTACGGCGTCAACCTGTCGTTCGTCCCCACGGTGATGGGCGACGGGCGCATCAGCATCCACGTGCGCCCGGAGGTGAGCGCGCTCAGCAACCAGGGCGCCGTCACCATCGGCGCCGGCAATGGCAGCATCAGCATCCCGGCGCTGACGGTGCGGCGCGCCGACACCACGGTCGAGGTCGGCAGCGGCGACAGCTTCGCCATCGCCGGCCTGTTGCAGGAGAACGTGACGCAGACCGTGAGCGCGCTGCCCTGGCTGGGCGAGGTGCCGATCCTGGGACCGCTGTTCCGCTCCGACAGCTTCCAGCGCAACGAGAGCGAGCTGGTGATCATCGTCACCCCCTACGTCGTGCGCCCGGTGGCCGACCCGCTGGCGCTGCACCAGCCCGACGATTCCTACGTGCCGCCCACCGACCTGGAGCGCCTGCTGCTGCTGCGCCAGGTTGGGCAGGGCCAGGTTGGACAGGCCAGTGCGGCGCGGCCGACCCGCATCCCCGGCGCCGCCGGATGGATCGTGCAGTGAGGGCGGCCATCACCGCTGCGGCGGTAGCGGGGGCCGGCCTGCTGGTCGTCCTCGCGGGCTGCGCCGGGGTCGAGCCGTACGACCGCCGCTTCACCTGGCGCCCGACCGGGGCCAACGAGGCCAACCTCGCCGCCATGGCCGCCAACCCGGCCGACCTCGCGCATGGCCACGCCCAGGGCCCGGCGGACGGGCAGTTGGCCGCCATGGCGGTCGAGCGGCTGCGCCTCGGCCACGTGAAGCCGCTGACCGGCGCCAACGACGGCGGCGGCGCGTCGATGGCCAGCGGGCCGGCGGGGAACTGATGCCCGCCGACGGCTCGCTGCCCGGCTCGCTGCCCGGGCTGCACGACGACCCGCACGACCAGGAACGCGCCTGGGCCGGCGGCGACCGCGTGACGCTGATGGCGTTCGTGGGCGACGCCGCGGTCGAGATGGTGCTGCGCGACGGCCTGTCCGACGCCACGCCGGAGCCGTTCGAGGCGACGCGCGGCGGCATCCGCGCCGCCATCGCGGCGCTGCAGAAAGCCGAGACGCCACGCTGCCTGATCGTCGACATCTCGGGCGTGGACGAGCCGCTGACCGCGCTGCGGCAGCTAAGCGAGGTGGTCGAGCCGGACGTCAAGGTGCTGGTGGTGGGCGAGTCGGCCGAGGTCGACTTCTACCGCGAGGTGACGCGCGGCATGGGCGCGCGCGAATACCTGGCCAAGCCGCTGACCCGCGACATGGTGGTGCGGCTGTTCGCGCCGATCATCGTGGGCCAGCCGATCGCCGCCCAGGAGCTGACCGGCGGGCGGGTGATCACCATCACCGGCGCGCGCGGCGGCGTCGGCGCCACCACCATCGCGGCCAACCTGGCCTGGCACTTCGGCGTCGCGCGCAACCGCCACACCGTGCTGCTCGACCCCGACCTGCACACCGGCACCGCGGCGCTGTTCGTCGACGCGCCAACCGGCCCCGGCCTGCGCGCGGCGCTCGAGATGCCGGACCGCATCGACGAGCTGTTCGTCGAGCGCGCCGCCATGGTGCTGAAGGACCGAATGCACGTGATGGCCGGGCAGGAGCCGCTGTCGGAGCGGCCGGTCTGCGCGCCGGACGCGGCGCCGCGGCTGCTGGCGGCGCTGCGCCGGCGCTACAACTTCATCGTGGCCGACGTGCCGTTCCAGCCGGTGCCGCTGTACCGCGACCTGCTGGAGGCAGCCAGCCAGCGGGTGGTGGTGTTCGAGCCGACGCTGGCCGGGGTGCGCGAGACGCTGCGGCTGCGCGCCCTGTTCGACCGCCCCGGCCAGTCGGAGCGCACCGTGCTGCTGCTCAACCGCGACGGGATGCCCGGCGGCCTAACCCGCGCGCAGGTCGAGGACGCGCTGGAGGGCCGTCCCGACATGGTGATCCCCGACCTGCCCAAGCGGCTGGCGGCGGCGGCCACCATGGGCGAGCCAGCAGTGCGCCACCGCGGCTTCTTCCGCCTGCGGGTCCACGAGCTGGGCCGGCTGGTGGCGTTCAGCCACCTGCTCGACGCCGGCCCCTCGGGCATCGCCACCAAGCGCGCCACCGACCGCAAGCGCGGCCTGCGGTTCTGGAGGAAGCCGTGATCCCGCGCATGGCCTTCGGCCAGCGGGCACCGGCGCCGGCGCCCGCCGCGGCTCCCCCGGCCCAGGGAGGGTCGCAAGGAACATCGCAAGGAACGCCCCAGGGAACGTCCCAAGGAACGCCTCAGGGAGCGCCCCGGGGAGCGGCGCCGCACGCGGCGCCGGCGGCCGCGGAGCAGGGCGCCAACCACGCGGCGGCGATGGCCGAGCTGCGCACGCTGTGCCTGTCGCGCATGGACCCGGTGGCAGTGGCCTCCACGCCCCCCGAACGGCTGGCGCTGGAGGTCGAGCGGCTGATCGCCGAGATCGCCACCGAGCGCCGGGTGCAAATGAACGGGCGCGAGCAGCGCGGCATGGCCGCCGACCTGGTGCACGACATGCTGGGCCTGGGCCCGCTGGAGACGCTGCTCGACGACGACCTGATCGCCGACATCATGGTCAACGGGCCGCACCGCATCTTCGTCGAGCGGCGCGGCAAGGTCGAGATCTCGCCGGTGCGCTTCCGCGACGCGGCGCACCTGTCCAACATCTGCCAGCGCATCGCCGCCGGCGTCGGCCGGCGGATCGACGAGAGCAGCCCGATGGTCGACGCGCGGCTCAAGGACGGCAGCCGCGTCAACATCGTGTTCCCGCCATTGGCGCTCGACGGGCCGTACCTGTCGATCCGCAAGTTCAGCAAGAAGTCGATCGACTTCGCGAAACTGGTCGAGTTCGGCGCGATGACGGCGCCGGTGGCGCGGGTGCTGGAGATCGCCTGCCGCTGCCGGCTCAACGTGGTGATCTCGGGCGGCACCGGCTCGGGCAAGACCACGCTGCTCAACGCCATGTCGCGCATGATCGACCCGGCCGAGCGGGTGGTCACGGTCGAGGACGCGGCCGAGCTGCAGCTGCAGCAGCCGCACGTGGTGCGGCTCGAGACCCGCCCGGCCAGCCTCGAGGGCCGCGGCGAGATCACCCAGCGCGAGTTGATGCGCAACGCGCTGCGGATGCGGCCCGACCGCATCATCATCGGCGAGGTGCGCTCCGGCGAGGCGTTCGACATGCTGCAGGCGATGAACACCGGCCATGACGGCAGCATGTCCACGGTGCACGCCAACACCACCCGCGACGCGCTGACCCGCATCGAGAACATGGTGCAGATGGGCTCGATGGGGCTGCCGTCGCGCGCCATCCGCACCCAGATCGCCGGCGCCGTGCACGTCATCGTCCAGGTCGAGCGCCAGCGCGACGGCGGCCGCCGCACCACGCAGGTGACCGAGGTGGGCGGCATGGAAGGCGAGGTCATCATCATGAACGACATCTTCCAGCTCGAGAACGACGGCGTGGGCCCGGACGGGCGGCTGCGCGGGCATTACAAGGTCAGCCGGGCGCGGCCGAGCTTCCAGTCGCGGCTGGCGTATTTCGGCCTGGAACGCGCCTGGGCGGCGGCGATGGACGAGGCCGAGCGGTGATCGGCTCGCCCGCCCTGCTGGTCAAGCTGTGCGTCGCGAGCTTCGTGTGCGTGAGCGTGGGCAGCGTCACGATCCTGCGGCTGCAGGGGCACCAGGAGCAGGTGCGGGCGCGCATCGCCCGCGTGCTCGGCCCGCACCAGGGGCGCGGCGCCAGGCCAGCGCCGGAACCCAGCTCCGGCGTCGGCTTCGCCGCCACCGCGGAGGGCGTGGGCCCGCGGCTGACCGGCCTGTTCGGCTTCGACCTGGCACGGCAGGGCCATTACGTGCTGCCCTGGTGGGTGGCGCTGGCGGCGACCTTCCTGGTGGCCGTGGTGACCGCCAAGCTCGGCAGCGGGCTGCTGGGCGGGCCGGGCTGGCTGGCGCTTCCGGTGGTGTGGGTGGTGCTGAGCCGCAGCTTCTTCACCTGGTGCAAGCGCCGCCGCCAGACCAAGCTGTTCGAGCAGTTCCCCGACGCGCTGGCGATGATCGTGCGCGCCGTGCGCGTGGGCATCCCGGTGACCGATTC
Source organism: uncultured Acetobacteraceae bacterium (assembly GCA_964250775.1). Classification (GTDB taxonomy): domain Bacteria; phylum Pseudomonadota; class Alphaproteobacteria; order Acetobacterales; family Acetobacteraceae; genus CAVRQM01. The sequence continues at coordinate 14,822 of CAXUHK010000091.1, forward strand.
GATCCACGCCGTGGGCCGCGAGCTGGAGGCGCCGACCGGACCCGAGTTCGCCCGCCTGTCCGACGAGCTGGCGATGGGCGTGCTGCTGCAGGACGCGCTGCGCGCCATGGCCGAGCGCAACGGCTTGCAGGAGTACCGCTTCTTCGCCACCGCCCTGGCGCTGCAGAGCCAGACCGGCGGCGGGCTCAGCGAGACGCTGGAGAACCTGGCCGACGTGATCCGCAAGCGCGTGGCGGCGCGAGCGAAGGGCCTGGCGCTGTCGGCCGAGGCGAAGATGAGCGCCATGACGCTGGGCGCGCTGCCGCCGTTCGCCGGCGCCGCCCTATACGTCATGAACAGCGCCTACATCGTCGAGCTGTTCACCGATTCGTTCGGGCAGAAGATCCTGGCCGGCGCGGTGCTGCTGCTGGGCTTCGGCGCGCTGACCATGCGGACCATGATCCAGAAGAGCCTGTCGTGAGGAGCCTGGTCGTGACGAGCCTTGTCGTGAGCAGCCTGGCGTGAGCCCGCTGTACCTGGTCGGGGGCGCCGCGGCGCTGGGCGCGCTGGGCGCCGGCGAGCTCGTGCTGCTGCACCAGTTGCGCCAGCAGAAGCGGCTGAAGGCCCGCCTGCAGGCCATCCACCGCCCCAACGCCGCCACCATGGCGCAAACCCGGCAGCAGCCGCAGGCCAGCATCCTTGCCACCGTCATCGGCGCCATCGGCTCCGGCATCATGCGCCTGCTGTCGCAGAAGACCGTGGCCGGGCTGCAGCAGACCCTGGGCAAGTCCGGCCTGCGCGGGTCGCAGGTGCTGGCGCTGTTCGTGGGCGCCAAGCTGCTGCTGGTGCTGGCGATGCCGCTGCTCGCACTGGGCGTCGTGGGCCACCTGCACTTGTCGCCGATGACGCGCAACGGCGGCGTCGCCGCGGCCGCGATGCTGGGCCTGCTGGGCCCCGACTGGTGGGTGCGCCGGCGGCACAAGAAGTACCTGGACGCCGTGCTGGCCGGCCTGCCGGACGCGCTCGACCTGATGGTGATCTGCGCCGAGGCCGGGCTGGGCTTCGAGCCGGCGCTCAACCGCGTGGCGACGGAGATCAGGCCGGCCCACCCGGCGATCAGCGCCGAGTTCGGGCAGACCGCCAGCGAGCTGCGCGTGGTCACCGACAGCCGGGTGGCGCTGGCCAACATGGGCACCCGCACCGGGCTCGACGCCATCAAGCGCATGACCTCGATGCTGGCGCAGACCATGCACTACGGCACGCCGCTGGGCGACGCGCTGCGCGTGCTGTCGGCCGAGATGCGCCAGGAGACGCTGATCCGCTTCGAGACCCGGGCGGCGCGGCTGCCGGTGCTGCTGACGCTGCCGATGATCCTGTTCATCCTGCCCTGCATCTTCCTGATCGTCGGCGGCCCGGCGGCGATCCAGGTGATGAATTCGATGCATCATTGACCAAGCCGGGTCGCTTCCCCGGCCAACCGCCTTCCCGGTTTATCGCCCCAATCAAAACGATCAGTGGCGGACACATGCGCATCCTTCCGCTCGGCCTGCTCCTGCTGCTGGCAGCCTGTTCCACGTCGCCGCCCAGCGCGATCCCGCTGGAGCCGAGGCCCGTCTTGGCCGGTTGGGTCCCCAGCCTGCATTTGGCCGACGACGCGCTGGCGGGAGGCGCGCCGGGGCTGGCGCTGCAGATCTGCGACCAGTTGCTCGCCCGGACCCCGCGCAACGTCGGCGCGCTGGTCCGGCGCGGCGCGGCGCTGGGGGCGCTCGGCCGTGGCCCCGAGGCCGCTTCCAGCTACGCCACCGCCCTCGCCGTGGCGCCGCGCAACGTCGACGCCCTGCTCGGCCTCGGCCGGCTGCGCCTGCAGCAGGACCCGGCCGCGGCAGAGGCGCTGTTCGCGCAAGCGGCGACCCTGGCCCCGCGCGACGCCGCGGCCC
>CAXUHK010000092.1:0-15976 GCA_964250775.1 uncultured Acetobacteraceae bacterium
GATCAGGTTGGTGATCTCCGACACGACGTTGACGTTGGAGCTTTCGACGAAGCCCTGCATCACGCTGCCGAAGCCCGGCGACCCCGGCACGCCGGTGGCGGGCTGGCCGGAGGCGGCGCTGGCCATCAGCAGGTTGTCGCCCTGCGCTTCCAGCCCGGCGTCGTTGGCGAAGGTCGCGAGCTGCAGCGTGCCGACCGTCTGCGGCGCCGTGGTGCCGTCGAGCTTCACCTGCACCTCGCCGCCCGCGTTGATCGTCACGTCGTGCGCGTTGGGCGGGACCGTGATGCCGGGCGCGATGGGGTAGCCGTCGGCGGTCACGATCTGCCCGTCCGGCGACAGGCTGAAGGTGCCGTCCCGGGTGTACGCCGTCTCGCCGCTCGGCAGCGTCACCTGGAAATGGCCGTTGCCCTTGATCGCCACGTCCAGGCTGTTGCTGGTCTGCTGCAGGTTGCCCTGCTCGTTGATCCGGTAGATCGCGGCCGTCTTCACGCCCAAGCCCACCTGCGCGCCCGACGGCACCACCGTGCCGGTGTCGCTGGTATTCGACCCGACCCGGCGCAGGTTCTGATACAGCAGGTCCTGGAACTCGGCCCGCCGCCGCTTGAAGCCGGTGGTGGTCATGTTGGCGATGTTGTTGGAGATGACTTCCACGTTGGTCTGCTGGGCCTGCATCCCGGTCCCGGCGATGTCGAGCGATCTCATGCGTGTGCGTCCCTATGCTTTGCGCTGCGTGATCTTGTCGATGGAGGACTGCAGCCGGTCGGCCTCGCCCTGGACGAACTGCGTGGTGAACTGGAACTCGCGCAGGTCGGCCATCATGCGGGTCATCTCCAGCACCGGCTGCACGTTGCTGTCCTCGACGGCGCCCTGGACCACCTGGGGCTGCGCCACTGGTACCGTGTCCGTGTCGGCCCGGAAGGTCCGCGCGCCCTCCGCCGTCACGCGCATCGGGTCGGCCGGGCGCACCACGCCGATCTTGCCGATCCGCCCGTTCTCGCTGCTGACCGTGCCGTCCGCCGTGATGGTGATGTTCTGGTCCGCGGCGCCCACCCGGATCGGCTTTCCGGCCGTGTCCAGCAGGGCGTTGCCCTCTGAGTCTCCGACCCGGCCATCCGCCATGGGGGTGAACCGCCCGGCCCGCGTCAGCCGGGGGCCGCGCGGCGTGTCCACGCTGAAATACCCGTCGCCGCCGAGCGCCAGATCCAGCGGGTTGCCCGGGTGCTGCATCGGCCCGGCCTGCTGGTCCCGGTAGGTCGCGCGGTCCTGCACGAAGGACACGGTGCGCCCGCCGCGCGGCGCGTCGGTGCCGGGCTGCTTGCTCAGCCAGTCGCTGAACAGCGTCCGCTCCGCCTTGTAGCCCGGCGTGTTGGCGTTGGCCATGTTCGTGGCCGTCACCTCCAGCGCCCGGCTTTGCGCCACCAGCCGCGACAGGGCGATGTAGCTCGGCACTTCCATGACAATTCCTTTCAGGCGTCTTGCCCAGGCTCCGCCACCCTCCGGCGGCGCTTGTGTTATACGCTCGAAACAGAAACAAAACGTTAACCCGCGCGGCCTATGGTGGGGGCCAAGGAGCACGGTTCATGGCAGCAGCGGCGGCGATCACGGACACGGCGGAGGGCAAGCCTGTCAGGGAGGCCGGCGGCAAGCGCAAGCTGCTGCTGATCGGCGTGGGCGTCCTGCTGCTGGCCGGCGGCGGGGGCGGCGCCTGGTTCGCCGGCCTGATCCCGCATGGCGGGCACAAGGAGGAGGCGCATGCGGAGGCGAAGGCTTCAGCTGCGCCGGTGTTCTTCGACCTGCCGGACATCGTGGCGGCCTGCCTGGACGGCGGCGCCAGCGGGCTGGTCATCTGCAACACCACGCTGGCGCGCCCAGCCGGGCTGCGCGGGCATCACGCGAGCGAGGCCGGCGGCCTGTCCGGGGCGCCGCTGCTGGCCGTCTCGACGGCGATGCTGGCGCGAGTGGCGCGGCTGGCGCGTGGCCGGCTGCTGCTGGTGGGCGCCGGCGGCGTCGCCAGCGGCGCCGACGTGCTGGCCAAGCTGCGCGCCGGCGCCAGCTTCGTGCAGCTCTACACCGCCTTCGCCCTGCACGGCCCGGCGCTGCTGCCCCGGCTGCGGCGCGAGCTGATCGCGGCGCTCGACGCGCACGGCCACGCCGACGTCGCCGCCGCGGTCGGAGCCGGCTTATGAGCATCAAGGCTGGGAGCATGGAACACCTGTCCGGCTTCGCGGCGGTCGCCGGGCGCTATCGCGGCTTCATCGTCGACCTTTGGGGCGTGGTCCATGACGGGGTGACGCCATACGACGGCGCGGTCGAGTGCCTGGAGCGGCTGCGCGCGGCCGGGGCGCCGGTGGTGCTGCTGTCCAACGCGCCGCGCCGGGCCGAAGCCGCCGCTGCCGGGCTGCGCGCGCTGGGGATCGGCGACCACCTCTACAGCGGCATCGTCACCTCGGGCGAGGTCGCCTGGCGGGCGCTGGCCGAGCACGCCGGCGCCCGCATCTACCATCTCGGCCCCGAGCGCGACCGTGGCGTGCTGGAGGGCCGCCCGGTGACGCGGGCCATGACGCCGGACGCCGCCGACCTGGTGCTCAACACCGGCCCCGACGACGCGCGCAGCCCGACCGACATCGGCGAGTACGAGGACGAGCTCGTCGCCTGCCTGGCCGCCCGACTGCCCATGATCTGCGCCAACCCCGACCTTGAGGTGATCCGTGGCGGCCAACGGCTGATCTGCGCCGGCGCGTTGGCGCTGTGGTACGAGGCGCGCGGCGGGACGGTGCGGTGGATCGGCAAGCCCTACCCGGAGGTCTATGCCCCGGTGCTGCAGCTGCTGCGCCTGCCGCCGGAGCAGGTGCTGGCCGTGGGCGACGCGCTGCGCACCGACATCGCCGGCGCGCACCGGGCCGGGATCGCGTCCTGCTGGGTACTGGGCGGCATCCACGCGCTCGAAAGCCCGGAGCAGGCCGCAGCCGAGGCCATCGCCGCCGGGTTGGCGCCGGTCGCGACCCTGGCGTCGTTCCGCTGGTAGGGGTTCAGGCGTGGCCCACGGCGTCTGACAGCAGCGACGGGTCGATCCGCAACTGCGCCAAGGCCCGCCGCCACTTGCCCTCGGCGTCGTCGTCGAAGATCAGCGCCAAGTCGGCCACCGGCACCGAGAGCCAGGAGTTGCGCTCGATCTCGGCGTCGAGCTGGCCCGGTCCCCATCCGGAGTAGCCCAGCGCCAGGATGCCCTGGCGCGGACCGCCGCCTTGGGCGATGGCGCGCAGGATGTCGACGCTGGCGGTGAGTGCCAGGCGGTCGTCGACCTGCAGGCTGCCGTCGGCGGTCCAATCGGTCGTGTGCAGCACGAAGCCCCGGGCGTGTTCGACCGGGCCGCCGGAGCACAGCCGTATCTCGCGCGCCGGCGGCGTCGGGTCGACGTTGAGCTGGCGCAGCAGGTCGGGGAAGCTCGGCTCGCGCAACGGGTTGTTCACCACGATCCCCATGGCGCCGTCATCGTTGTGCGCGCAGACGTAGATCACGCTGCGGGCGAACTGCCCGTCGTTCAACTGCGGCATGGCCACGAGCAGATGGCCCACGAATGGCGATGCGTTGCGCTGCATGGGAATCATTGTGGCGACCCAGGAGGCCGATGCAAGCGGGCCATGACGGGTCATGACGCTTCCTTGTGATGACTCCGCGCCGGCCATTGGCTAGACAACGGCAACCACTCGGGCGAGCACGCAATGGGCACGATCAAGGTCGGCGACACCCTGCCATCGATGAAGCTGATGACGGCGACAGCGGACGGGCCGCGGGAAGTCTCGACCGACGACCTGTTCCGGGGCAAGCGGGTGGCCCTGTTCGCGACGCCAGGCGCCTTCACGCCGACCTGCAGCGCCAAGCACCTGCCGGGGTTCGTGCAGCACGCCCAGGCGTTCCACGACAGGGGCGTGGACACCATCGTCTGCATGGCGGTGAACGACCCGTTCGTCATGGCGGCCTGGGGGCGCGACCAAGCTGTCGGGGATAGCATCGTGATGCTCGCCGACGGCTCGGGCAACTTCACCCGGGCGCTCGGCCTCGAACTCGACTTGATCGGGCGTGGCCTCGGGATGCGCAGCCAGCGTTTCGCCCTGGTGGCGGACGATGGCCGTGTCACGCACTTGGCGATCGAGCAGCCGGGCGATTTCGACGTGAGCCGGGCTGAAGCGGTGCTGGCCGCGCTTTAGGCGCGGCCGGCGCCGCTTGCTGCCTTAGCGGCGGTGGATCAGCAAGCCCAGCACGTAGCCGATCGCGCCGGCGGCAAGCAACGCGGTCATCGGCCGCTCGTGGATGGTCTCGTCAAGGTACTCGCCGATCGACGAGGCCTGGTCGGACACCACGTCCGCCGCGTCGCGGAGCGAGTCGCGTGCCTGCCCCAGCGCCCGCTGCGCCGTGCCGGTCGCCTGGTCGGCCATGCCCTCGGCCTGGGTCTTGGTGTCCCCGGTGACGTTGCCGATGCCCTCCTTGACCTGTCCCTTGAGGTCCTTGGCGGTCCCGGTGATGCGGTCCTCGTCCATCTTGCTGCTCCTCGCGCTGTCTCGGTTGTGGGCGCAATGACGCGCCGGGCCCTGGCAAGGTTCCCGGAGGCGCATCGGAACGGTCCCGAACCTGGTGCGTTTAGCCGCCGCCGAACCGACACTCCGGTCCGGCCAAGCCACACCAAGGGGAGATTGAAATGCCGCAAAAGGCACACGCCGAGGCTGCCGAGCACCACGAAAAGGCGGCGAAGTCGCACCGCACCGCCGCCGAGCACCACGGCAAGTCCGACCACGCCGAAGCCGAGAAGCACAGCAAGGCGGCGCACGAGGCATCGACCGCGGCGCATACCCACTCCGCGGCCGCGCATGGCAAGAGCAGCGCCGCCAAGAGCGGCGCCAAGGCGTAACGGCCACGACAAGGGGCAAGCGGGGCGACCCGTTTGCCCCTTGTTCATGTTCGCCGTCTAGCGTCGCCCGATGCAGCGCCGCGCAGCAGAGATGGTCGCCGTCGAGACCACCGTCCCGGCGGGAACCACGGTCACGCAGTCCGGCACCGTCCAGGGCGTCACCCTGGAGGCCGGCGGGACGCTGAGCGTGGCCGGAAAGACCAGCCTGTCGGTGTTCGGCGCCATCACCGGGCCGAGCGCGGGAACCGCAGCCGTGACGCTCGGGGACCAGGCGACACTGTTCGCCGCCGGGCCGGTCGCGGCCGGGGTGACGATCGATCTCGGCGGCAACGACACGCTGGAGGTGGCATCGCTGCCGCTCGGCGGCTTCGCCGGCACCATCGCCGGGCTGGCCGCCGGCAACCTGCTCGACATCACCTCGACCGCGATCACCGCCGCGATGCTGTCCCCGGCCGCCGACGGCGGCACCGTGCTGACGCTGCTGGACGACGGCATCGCGGTGGGGGCGCTGGAGCTGGCCGAGCCGTCGGGGCCGGGCCTGTTGGCGGCGGTGCCGGACGGGGTCGACGGCACGCTGATCCTGGCCGGGCCGGCGATGGCGCAACCCTCCGCCGCGCCCGCGCCCGGAACTGGGGGCGGCGATTTCCAGTGGCGGAACGTCCATGGCGGCCTGTGGGGCGACGCGGCGAATTGGGGCGCGGCATCGGCGCCGGGCGCCGGCGACACGGTTCGGATCGCCGCGCCGTCCGACGGGTTGCTGCCGGTCGCCGGGGCGGCCACGGCGGCGTCGCTGACCGTCAGCGGCGACGTGGCGCTGGCCGGCAGTTTCGCGCTCGGCAACCTGGTCGTCGCGAGCGATGTGCTGGACGTGACGGCCGGGGCGACCGTCACGACCGGAACCGCGCTGCTGCAGGGCGGCGTCTGGCAGGTCGCGGGTGGCAGCGTCGCCGTCGACGGCCTTGCCACGCTGGCGGGTGGCATCCTCGACGTCGTGGACGGCGGCACGCTGAACGGCGCCGGCCTGGCGCTGGCTGGGGCCACCCTGACGGTCGACGCGGCGGGAAGCGTCGTGGTCGGCGTCGGCGCGGCCGTCCAGGGTACGTTGGCGGTGACGGGCGGCGGCACGCTGTCCGGCTTCGGCGCGCTGCGCGGCGCGATCCAGGACGACGGCGTGCTGTCGGCGCAAGGCGGCACGCTCAGCAGCTTCGGCGCGATCGCGGGCGCGGGGCAGGTGCTGATCGGCGCCGGCGCCACGCTGTTCGCGGCACGGGGGAGCGCCGCGTCGGTAAGCGGCGCGTTCGCCCCGGCCGCTGGGCCGCCCGGCGCCAGCGGGTCCGGCACGCTGGAGCTGTTCGCGCCGCTCGCGGGCCTGGCCGCGACGTTGGCCGGGATGCAGCCCGGCGACGCGCTCGACTTCGCCGCCGGCACCGTGACCCGGGCGGCCTGGACGCCGCCCGGCCCGGCGGACGGCGGCATCGGGGTGCTCGACCTGGGGGCCGTCGGCAGCGTCCAGATCGCGGTGGCGGCAGGGGTCGATCCGGCGGCGGTGTCGTTCGCGATCGGCGATGACGGCACCGGCGGCAGCAGGGTCGCCATGGTGCCGTGCTTCGTCGCCGGCACCGGGCTCGTGACCCCGGCCGGGGAAGTCGCCGTCGAGGCGATTCGGGTCGGCGACCAAGTGCTGACCGGCAGCGGCGCCTGGCGGCGTGTGCGCTGGGTGGGGCGCGCCCACCATGACGCGGACGCGCTGCGCGCCGACCCGCAACTGCGCCCGGTCCGCATCGCCGCGGGAGCGTTGGGCGCGCGGGTGCCGCACCGTGAGCTTCGGCTATCGCCGCAACATGCGGTCCTGCTGCCGACCCGGCACGGCGACATCCTGGTGCCCGCCGTGGCACTGGTCGACGGCGTGGCCGTGACCCGCTGCCCGCCGGACGATGGCGTCACCTACCTGCATGTCGAACTCGACAGCCACGACGTCGTGGTCACGGAAGGCGCGCTGACCGAGACCTACCTGCCGCACAGCACCGACAGCCGCCTGCTGTTCGAGGCGCCGGAGCCGTCGAGCCCCGCCTCGGTCGCGCCGTGCCGCAGGAGGATCGAGAGCGGGCCGGTCATCGTCGACCTGCGCCGCCGGCTTTGCCTGCGCGCCCCTCGGCGCGTGCCCGCTCCGGTCGGGCTGCGTGGCAACCTGGAGCGGGCCGCGATGGTCGGCGGGATGTTGCGGGTTGAAGGTTGGGCGCTCGACGACGCCGCTCCGGACGCGCCGGTTCAGGTCGACATCCTGCACGAGGGCGTGGCGTGCGGCCAGGCGACGGCCAATCTGTGGCGCCCCGACCTGGACCGGGCCGGACTGGCTGGAGGCTCGTGCGCGTTCGTGGCCGAACTGCCGTGGCGCGCCGCCGACCTGCGCGGCCGGCTGAGCGTCCGGCCGGCGGGTCGGTTCGCCGCGTCAGTGGGCCGGGTCCAACGTCTTGGAGTTGGTTCCAGCGTTGTGGGCGTTGCCTGGGTTGCCTTCTCCGGCCGGCCCTAAGCCGGAGCCGTTTTCAACCTTCCCTTGGGAGGGACCGCCGCCGGTCCTGGCACGGTAATCGGTGCAGCCGACCAGTCCGGCCAGCATCAATCCAGCCAAGAGCAGTTTCATGAAGTGATCCCGGACGTTGCGTTGCTTGACCAACGCGCCGCCGTTCGGACGGTTGCAACAGCCGATCAAAGGCCCGCGCCGAGCCGATATCGCCTGGTCTCGCCGAAGCCGTGCACGACGAAGCTGTCGGCTGCCACGCCAACCGCCGGCCGCGCCGCCTGCAACGCGTGCAGCGGCGCGTCGATGGCCTCGTCGGTCAACTGGAAGGTGCCGAAATGCATCCCGATGGAGTGCCGCGCCCCCAGGTCCAGGTGCGCCTGCACCGCCTCCGCCGGGTTCATGTGCACCGGAGCCATGAACCAGCGCGGCTCGTAGGCGCCGATCGGCAGCAGCGCCACGTCGGGCGCGCCGAGCCGGGCGCGGATCGCCCGCCAGTGCGGCCCGGCGCCGGAATCGCCCGCGAACAGCACCTGCCCGGCGTCGCAGCCCAGCATGAAGCCGCCCCAAAGGGTCCGGTTGCGGTCGAACGGCGTGCGCGCGGAGAAGTGCCGCGCCGGCGTCGCCGTCACGCGCAGGCCGCCCGCCATGGTCTGCTGCCACCAGTCCAGCTCGCTCGCCTCGATCCCCAGCCGCGACAGCGCGCGTGCGTTGCCGAGCGTGGTGACGAAGCGCGGCGCGTGCCGCCGCTGCAACTCGCGCAGGCTCGGCAGGTCCATGTGGTCGTAGTGGTTGTGCGACAGCAGCACGAGGTCCGGGCGCGGCAGGTCCGCGAGCGCGATGCCGGGTGGCCGCACCCGCCGCGGGCCGGCCCAGGACAGCGGCGAGCAGCGCTCGGAGAACACCGGATCGGTCAGCGCCACCGTGTCGGCGAATCGGAGCAGGAAGGTGGCGTGGCCGACGAAGCCGATCGCGACCTCGCCTTGGGCCACGCTTGCCGGCGGCGGCGGGAACCGGCCGTTCGATAGGTGTCGCGGCCAGGCCGCCCGCTCGCCCCGCATCTGCCAGCGCGCCACCTGGAGCAGCCCGCGTTCCGGGGCGGCCTCGCCCGGATTGAAGAAACGCTGGCCGTCGAAATGGTCCGATCGCGGGAAGTCGGCTTGCAACGCGCTCATGGATCGTTTGTTGTCGCAGGATGGCGGCCGCGTCCAGCCTCACGGAGTCCCGCCCGCGCATCCTGGTCGTGCAGCTCTCCGCCGGTTTCGCCGGCACCGAGCGCCACGCCGCCGAGTTGGCGAACGGGCTGGCGGCGCACGCCGAGGTCGCGGTGCTGCTGCGGGCGCGGCCGCGCGAGGCGCACCGGCAGGCGGAATACGCGGCGCTGCTCGCCGCCTTGGCGCCGGGGATCCCGGTGTTCCTGAGCGGCCGGGCCGCGCCTTGCTTCGGGTTGTGGCGGGCGCTGCGGCGGTTCCGGCCCGACCTGATCCATGCCCATCACGAACGCTCGGCGCGGGTGGCGGCGCGATGCGCGCGGCCCTGCGGCGTGCCGGTCATAGCCACCGTGCACGTGCATTACCGGGCGCGGGATTTCGGCCGCTGCGACGCGCTGGTGGCGCTGACCGAGGCTGAGGCGGCGCGCGCCCGCGAGACGTTCCCGCGTGAGGTCGCGCGCATCGAGAACTGGGTCGTGCCGCACCCGCCGCCGGACCCCGCCCGGTTGGCGACACTGCGCCGGGAGTTCGGCATCGCCGAAGGCGACTTCGTGGTCGGCAGCGTGGGCAGGCTCGCTCCGGTGAAGCGGGTGGACGGCGTGCTCGCGGCGTTCGCGCAAGCGGGCCTGGAGCGGTCGCGCCTGGTCGTCATCGGCGAGGGCAGCGAGCGGCCGGCGCTGGAGGCCCAGGTCGCGCGGCTCGGGCTGTCCGGGCGGGTGCGGCTGGCAGGGTTCCGGGCCGACGCGCGCGACTGTTACCCGCTGTTCGACGTGCTGGTGCTGAACTCGGCCGACGAGCCGTACGGGCTGGTGATCCTGGAGGCGGCGGCGAGCGGAGTGCCGGTGATCGCCACCGCGACCGACGGCGCGCGGGCGGTCGCCGCCCGGCTGCCGATCACCCTGGTGCCGATCGACGAGCCGGACGCGCTGGTGCGGGCGCTGCGCGCGGCGCGCCAAGTCTCGGCCCCGCCGTTCGAGGGCTTCGGGATCGAGGAGCGGCTGCCGGCGCTGCTGGCGCTCTATCGCCGCGTGCGCCAGCGTGGCATCTCCGCCGCATGAGCAGCAGCTTGGCCGCCCCCGGAACACGGTTCGCCCCACGCGAGGCGGCGATGAAGGCCGGGGCGGTGGCGATGACGCTGCTGCTGCCGCTGTTCCTGTTCTACGGCCGCGCCATCGCCGACGCGCTGCTGTCCGGCGTGGCGCTGCTGTTCCTGGCGCGCAGCCTGTTGGCCGCCGACTGGGCCTGGACGCGGCGGCCCTGGGTGTGGCTGGCGGCGGCGTTCTGGCTGCTGACGCTGGCCGCCTCGCTCGGCGAGGGCTCGACGCACTCGGCGCTGCAGGCGCTGGTGCTGGTGCGGCTGCCGCTGTTCTGCGCGGCGCTCGAGGCGTGGGTGTTGGCGGGGTCGCGGGAACGGCGCTGGCTGGGCTGGACGGCCACGGCGCTGGCCGCCTGGCTGGCGCTCGAATGCTGGCAGCAGTACCTGCTGGGCCAGAACTTCCTGGGCGACCCGCGCTGGTCCGACGGGGCGCTGACTGGGCCGTTCACCAAGCCGCGCGCCGGCGGCGTGTTCCTGATGCTGGTGTTCCCCGGGCTGGTGACGCCTGTGCTGACGCTGGCGCGGCGCGGCAAGGTCGCGGCCGGGCTGGCGCTGCTGCTGCTCTCGGTGCTGACGATGATCCTGATCGGGCAGCGGATGCCGAGCCTGCTGCTGCTGCTGGGCCTGTGCGCGACGGCGCTGATCGTGCCGCGGTTCCGCAAACTGGCGCTCGTGGCGCTGGCGGTGGCGGCGCTGGCGTTGCTGGCGCTGCCGGCGCTCTCGCCGCCGACCTACGCCAAGCTGGTGGTCAAGTTCACGCAGCAGATGACGCATTTCGCGACCAGCCCATATGGCCAGCTCTATACCCGCGCCACGGTCATGACGGCGGCGCATCCCTGGCTCGGCCTGGGCTTCGACGGCTTCCGCGACCACTGCCCGGAGCCGTCCTATTTCCACGCGCTGCCGGCGTTGGGCATTCCGGACACCGACAACGGCGGCGCCATGGCCTGCAACCTGCACCCGCACAACTACTACCTGCAGGCCGCGACCTCCGCCGGCGTGCCGGGGCTGCTGCTGTTCGTGGGGCTGGTGGCGCTGTGGCTGCGGCGGATGGCTCGGGCGCTCTCGCCGTCGCGCGACGCGCAGCAGGCGATGCTGCTGGTCGCCGCCTGCGTGGTGTTCTGGCCGTTCGCCTCGACCAGCAGCCTGTTCACGCTGGACACCGCCGGCTGGGTGTTCCTGCTGACCGGCTGGGGGCTGGGGGCGAGCGCCGAGCAATAATCCGCTTGGAGGCAGGGCCGCGCCCCGGCAGTGTGGCAGCCTCGACGGGCAGGGAGCACGGGCCGTTGCCGGGAGAGTCTGAGCGTCGGGACGCGGCACAGCGCCCGCTCCCACCAGCAAGCCGCACGCCGCTGATGCACTGGCTGATCTTCACCGGCCTCTGCGCGTTCGGCTTCGCCCTGCTGTGGCGGTTCGGCCTGATCGGGCGCATGGTGGCCGCCGACCGGACCCACATCTCGTCGGCCATCGTGCTGCTCTACATCGGCGCCACGCTGCACTGCCTGTGGCGGACGCTCGCCGTGTCGCGCGAGGACGATGCCGCGCGCCGCGCCGCGCGGATCATCGCCGGCGGGCGCGGCTTCGCGGTTGTAGGCGACGGGATCGAGGTCGACGGGATCGATGTCGAAGGGTTGGGCCGACTGCCGCGCGGGCTGCTCGCCGGGCACATAAGCGACCTGACCCGCAAGGCGGAGCTGCAGGGCACGCGACGGCTCGACCAGGGACTGCTGCTGCGCGGGTTCGCGGCGCGGCTGCGCGGCTCGAACCAGTTCGGCGCCTTGGCCAGCGACACGCTGATGAAGCTGGGCCTGATCGGGACCATCGTCGGCTTCATCATCATGCTGTCGCCGATCGCGGGCCTGGACCCGAGCGACCGCGGCGCGGTCAGGTCGTCGATGGGATTGATGAGCGACGGCATGGCGGTGGCCATGTACACGACGCTGGCCGGGCTGGTGGGCTCGATCCTGGTGAGGATCCAATACTACATGCTCGACGAGGCGACGGGGCGGCTGTTCGCCTTCGCCGTGCGCCTGCTGGAGGTCCACGTCGTCCCCGACCTGGAGCGCCGGTCGAACCTGCCGCCGTGATCGACGATTTCGACTTCGCCCCGCGCGACGAGCCGTTCGATCCGTTCGGCGTCATGCTGTTCAAGGCGATGCAGGTGCTGGCCTTCCTGTTCTTCCTGGCGCTGCTCAGCGTCAGCCCGGACGCGCATGACGGCAAGATCGACCCGAAGGCGGATTTCCTGGTCACGATGAGCTGGCCGGACAGCCACCCGGACGACATGGACCTGTTCGTCCAGGACCCGCTCGGCAACCTGGTCTGGTACCGGCGCCGCTCGGCGGGCTTCATGACGCTCGACCGCGACGACCGCGGCGGCGCCAACGACTTCATCATGGTGGGCGGTCGCAAGGTGCTGTCGCCGATCCGCCAGGAGACCGTCAGCATCCGCGGCATCGTCGCCGGCGAGTACACGGTGAACGTCTACCATTTCGCGGCGCTGACCGGAAAGCCGGTCCCGGTGTCGGTCCGGGTCGAGAAGCTGAACCCGACGGTGCAGGTGGTCCACTACGCCACCATCACCCTCGACCATGGCGGCGACGAGAAGACCGCGACCCGCTTCACCATCGACAAGGCGGGCGCCGTCACCGACGTCAACCAGATCCAGAAATCGCTGACCCGGATATCGCACGACCCTCGCGACGTGCAGCCCGTCAAGTGAGCCTGCAAGCCGACATCGTCGGCCTGTCCATGGCGTACGCGCTGCTCGGCGTGCTGCTCCTGCTCGGCGTCGTGCGGGCGCGGCTGCCATGGCCGGTCAAGGCAGGCGCCATCGTCCTCACTAGCGCGTTCTACGCCGTGGCCTTCTTCAGGACTCAGGCCCTGCTCGGCTGGTCGTCGACCGACGCCTTGCCGGCACGCTTTCAGTTGCTGTGGGCGCGCAACGTCGATCCCGACCCCGGCCGCGACGACCCCGGCGCCATCCATTTGTGGCTCGAAGCGCTCGACGAGACCAACCGGCCGTCGGGGGTGCCCCGGGCCTACCGGCTGCCGTTCTCGACCCGGCTCGCGGAGAAGGTCGAGGCGGCCCGGGTCGAGATCCAGAACGGGCATCCGCAGGGTGGCCGCGCGGTCGATTTCGGCGTGGGCGGCGGCCAGGCCATCCCGGACGCGATCGCGGCAAGCCCGGGCCGCGGCGCGCAGCCGGGCGGCGACCCGGCCAATGGCGGCCCGCTCGACCCGGAACTGCTCGGCGGCGACTCCCGATCGGTCCAGTTCGCGCCGCTGCTGCAGCCGGCGATGCCGGCCAAGGACTCGCCGCAATGAGGTGCCGTCAGGTCGGCAGGCCGACATAGTTCTCCGCCAGCGCCGCGCTGGCTGCCGTCGACCCGGCCAAGGCGTCGAACTCCGCCCGTTGCAGCCGGCGTGCGAAATTGTCCGACTCAGGGAAGACGTGCAGCAGCGACGTCATCCACCAGGAGAACCGCTCGGCCTTCCAGACCCGCCGCAACGCGCGCGCCGAGTAGGTATCGAGTGCCGCTGCGGCGCGGTCGACGTAGAACTCCGCGAACGCGCCCGCGAGCAACGCGATGTCGGCCAGCGCCAGGTTCAACCCCTTGGCGCCGGTCGGGGGCACGATGTGCGCGGCGTCCCCGGCCAGGAACAGCCGGCCGAAGCGCAGCGGCTCGGCCACGAAGCTGCGCAGCGGCGCCACCGACTTCTCGATCGACGGCCCGGTGCGCAGCGCCTCCGCCAGCAAGGGCGGCAGCCAGCGGCGCAGCTCGTCCCAGAACGCGGCGTCCGACCATGCGGCCGCCGTGTCGTGCGACGGCACCTGCACGTAGTAGCGGCTGCGCGCGGCCGATCGCATCGAGCACAGCGCGAAGCCGCGCGCGTGGTAGGCGTAGATCAGCTCGTGGTCGACCGGCGGCTGGTCCACCAGCACGCCAAGCCATCCGAACGGGTAGGCGCGCTCGAACACCTCGACCGCGCACTGCGGGACGCTGGCGCGCGAGACCCCGTGGAAGCCGTCGCAGCCGGCGATGAAGTCGCAGGCGATCTCGTGCTCGGTGCCGCCACGGCGATAGCGCACGCGCGGGCGCTCGCCGTCGAAGTCGTGCAGCGAGACGTCCTGCGCCTCGTAGACCGAGACGCCGCCGGAGGCATCGCGCGCCCGCATCAGGTCGCGCGTCACCTCGGTCTGGCCATAGACCATCACCGAACGGCCGGTCAGCGCCTGGAAGTCGATGCGGTGCAGGTCGGCGTCGAACGCCAGGCTGCAGCCTTCGTGGACCAGGCCCTCGGCGTGCATCCGCTCCCCGAGCCCCGCCTGCTCCAGCAGCGCCACGGTGCCGGCTTCCAGCACCCCGGCGCGGATGCGGCCCAGCACGTAGTCGCGCGCGCGCCGCTCCACGATCACGGCGTCGACGCCGGCGCGCTCCAGCAGCCGCCCCAGCATCAGCCCGGCCGGCCCAGCACCGATGATCGCCACCTGCGTCCGCATCGCGTCCCTCCCGACCCAGTGCCGCACAGTGCCGCCCCCGGCCCAGCCGTCCAATGGACGGAACCGACGAAGTGCTGGACAATCCGAACAATCGAGAGGAGGACCGCGCGATGCGCCAGGTGCCGTTCTACGCGCTCTATGGCGAGCCGGCGACGCGACAGGCCTCCGACCTCCTGCACTGCGAGACGATCGAGGCGCGCAGCCGGCTGCACGATTTCCGCATCCGCCCGCACCGGCACGAGCAGTTGTTCCAGATGCTGTTCCTGTCGGGCGGCAGCGGCGAGGCGGTGCTCGACGGGATGCCGGCAGCCCTGTCGCCGCCGTGCCTGGCGCTGGTGCCGCCATTCGTGGTCCACGGGTATGCTTTTTCGACCAATGTCGAGGGCCTGGTCGTCACCGTCTACCAGCACCAGGTCGAGGCCGTCCTGCGCGCCTGCCCCGAAGCGCTGCGCAGCCTCGGCAGCGCGCGCGTGCTCGCCCTGGACGGCCAGCCGGACACCGCACGGATGATCGCGACAAGCCTGGCGGCGGTCGCCCACGAGTTTGCCGGTCAGGTCACGGGGCGCGCCGCGATGATGGAGGCACATCTGGCGGTGGCCTGGCTCGCCGCGCATCGGGCGCGGGCGCAACCGCCGATGCCGGGCGAGGCGCCGCCGCGCGGGCTCGGCCACGTGATCCGCTTCCGCCGGATGGTCGACCGCGACTTCGCGACCCGCGCCCCCATCGAAGGCTACGCGCGCCGGCTCGGCGTGACCGAGGCGCATCTGCGCCGCCTGTGCCAGGAGCATCTCGGCACCACGCCGCTGGCGGCGCTCAACGCGCGGGTGGCGCTGGAGGCCCGGCGGCTGCTGGAGTTCACCACCCTGGACGTGAAGCAGGTCGCGGGAGCGGTCGGATTTGCCGACGACGCCTATTTCTGCCGCTTCTTCCGCCGCGAGAGTGGCCTCGCGCCGAGCGCGTTCAGGGCCATGCGGCGAACGACGTGACCGCCGCCGCCGGGCGACCCGACGCGACGCCGCGCCGATAGGCCCCCGGCGACTGGCCCGCGAGCCGCCGGAAGAAGCGGTTGAAATAGCCGGGGTCGCGGAAGCCGATGCCGTAGCCGACCTGCTCGACCGAGAGGTCGGTCTGCTCCAGCCGGGTGCGCGCCTCGGCCAGCAGCCGCTCGTGCAGCAGCGCCAGAGGCGTGCGCCCGGTGGCGCGCAGGCAGGCATCGTGCAGGTGCGCCCGGGTCACGCCGAGCCGGGCGGCGAACGCGTCGATGCGCAGGCCCTCGCGGTAGTGCAGCTCGACCAGTTGGCGGAAGCGCTGCGCCGTGCCGGCTCCCGGTCGCGCCGCCTCGGACGGCCCGGTGCAGCGCCACAGCAGCAGCAGCAAGGCGGCGAAGTGCAGGCCCGCCATCGCGGCGGCGGCCGGGCGCAACCCCTGCGCCTCGTCGGCCAGTGCCGCGAACGCGCCGGACAGCGCCGGCAGTTGCGGCGCCAGCATGTCCGGTCCGGCCAGGACCATTCGCCCAAGCATCGAGCGCAGGTGCACGCTCAGCGCCGGGTCGCCCGCCGCGCGCTGGGCGAAGTCCGGGGCGACCGAGGCGGCGAAGCCCTCGCTGCCCGCCATCGCCTGCAGGCTGCCGCCCGTGGAATGCGGCAGCCACAGCAGCGCCGGCGCGGTGATCTCGACGTGGGGGGGGGGGCCGGGCGGCCGCGCCGCGGGCCCGCGCCCCCCCCGGCCCCCCGGGGCGCGC
>CAXUHK010000092.1:15986-16734 GCA_964250775.1 uncultured Acetobacteraceae bacterium
TTCAGCAGCGCCAGCCCTTCCTTCGGCCCCAGCGCCACAGGCGCAAGCCCGGCGCCCGCCAGCGCCGCGGCGGCCGGCATGCGCGCGCCGTCCACGAACACCTCGCCCACCCCGATCATCGCCGCCGCCACGTGGGCCAGCGGCGCCAGGTCGCCCGACGCGCCGACTGAACCCTGGTCCGGCACCACCGGCACCAGCCCCCGGGCGAGCATCGCCTCCAGCAGCGCCACCGTTTCGGGCTGCACGCCGGACGCGCCCTGCGCCAGGCTGGCGAGCTTCAGGGCGAGCATCAGCCGGGCGACCGGGACCGGCATCGGCGTGGCGCCCCCCCCGGCGGGCGGCCCCCCGCCCGTCAGCGCGGCGTGCCCGCCCAGCAACAGGAACAGGTGGCAGCGCCGGCTGTCGATGCCCCAAGTGCGATGCGACAATGCGGAAACGATGCGGCTCGCCGCCAGCGCCGTCGCGGTCACGTCACCCTCGCAAAAGTGCAATCTTTGTCCAGGATAGTGCATTACCCTGCGCCGTCCAATGCGGCCAACTCCACTCCGCGACCCCGGCGAAAGTCCGGGACGCGAACGGAGGGACGGCCATGCTGGACACCGCGCTCCTGATCGGCGACGACCGCCGGGCCGCCTCCGACGCGGCGATGTTCGAGCGTCGCAACCCGCTGACCGGCGATGTCGCGAGCCGCGCCCCGGCCGCCGCCGCGATGGCGGGCCTGCACTTCGCCGCCTTGCTGCTGCTGCTG
>CAXUHK010000093.1:0-16482 GCA_964250775.1 uncultured Acetobacteraceae bacterium
GACCTATATGTGCCACATCGCCGGCACCATCGGCGTGGTGCAGGCCGAACCGGGGGCGGTGGTGTCGCACGGCTACGACATCTCGCAGGAGGGCATCTACTGCCGCCGACGCTTCGCGCTGAGGCCCGCCGCGCAGCGCGCGATGGCGGTGGGCAACTTCGTGGCCCGGTTGCACCATCCGCGCATCCCCGACCCGTCGCACCGGACCGGCTTCCTCTCCGCGCTGTTCCTGATGAAGCCGTTCATCAGCTACGAGTATCGCAAGCGCCTGCATGGCGAGGGAAGCATGTCGCTCGCGACCATGCTGCGCCATGCGCGCAACGTGGCGCTCGACCCGTTCGACACGGCGGGAGCACTGCTCCATCTGGCGCGCAAGCGGACGCTCGCGGAGCGCAAGTTCCCGACGATCATCGCGCGTCCGAGATCCGGCGCCTACAGCCTGGACTTCAACGCCGAGCAGGAGCCCAACCGGGAAAGCCGCGTCAGCGTCGGAGCCGAGCGCGACCGGCTCGGGATGCAGCGCATCCGGGTCGATTGGCGCTACACCGCCCATGACATGCGCACGGTGCGCAAGGCGGTCGGCGCCCTGGCCAGCGATCTTGCGGCGTCGCGGGCGGGCTGCCTGCGGTTCGACGAGGCCGAGGTGCAGGGCTGCGCCCTGCGCGACGGCGCCTACGGGGGCCACCATATCGGGACCACGCGCATGGCGGGATCGCCCCATGACGGCGTGGTCGACGCCAATTGCCGCGTTCACGGCACGCCCAACCTCTACATCGCCAGCAGCTCGGTGTTCCCGACATCGAGCCATGCGAACCCGACCCTGACCATCGCCGCCCTGGCCTTGCGCCTTGCGCGCCACTTGCGGGAAGCCGCCTGAAGCGGGATCGGTCGGATGCCTAAACGTGACACTACCCACATTGGTTAGCCGGCGATCCCGAAATTCCGTGGTGGCGCGTGCGCCTCACGGTTACGATAAGAGGCGTTAGACAAAAAATTTGCTCGGCGCTTGAATGTTTTCCTGATTGGAGACATCCGGCGCGCGTGGTTCGTTCATGAATAGGGCGTTGCAACGAGGGTGGTTGGGATGAACGTCTCCGTACAGGTGCGGGAAGCGCCTTCGCAGGATTTGGGTCAGGATGTCCTGGAGCGGTTCCGCTCGGATGGGTTCGCGATCTTCGATCCGAAGCTGCCGCAGGCCGAACTGGACATGATCCGCGGCACCCTGATGCGGCTGCACGAGACCGGCGCCGGGTTCGCCGAAGGCGCGCAGTTCGACGCGATCAGCAACGACGATTCTGGCGGCCCGAGCCGCTTCCCGCAAATCCTGTATCCCAGGAACTTCGCGCCGGCCCTGCTCGATACCGAATTCTACCGTACGGCGCACGCGGCGGCGCAGAAGATCCTGGGCGGCAACATCCGTTTCAAGGCCGACATCTCGCTGTTGAAGCCGGCGCAGATCGGCGCCGCGACGCCCTGGCACCAGGACGAGGCGTTCCTCAACCCGGACTACGACTACAACGAGGTGAGCTTCTGGCTGGCGCTGCAACCGACCGACCGCAGCAACAGCTGCATGGAGTTCATCCCGGGATCGCAGAAGGGCCCGGTGCTGCCGCATGGTTTCCCCGGCGACGACCCCCGCGTGCACGCCCTGGAGTGCAAGAGCGGCTTCGACCCGAACGAGGCGGTGGCGTGCGAGCTGCCGACCGGCGGCTGCACCATCCATTCGCACCGCACGTTGCATTACGCCGGGCCGAACGTCTCCGACCGGCCGCGCTTGGCCTACGTGCTGCTGTTCAACAAGACGCCGGTTCCGGTCAGTCAGCCCCGGGCGTTCCCTTGGCTGCGGGAGCAGAAGACCGCTCGCGCCGAGCGCGAGATGGTCTGGCGGCGTCGTGGCGGCTTGCTGGTGCATCTGTGGCGCCAGCGGAACCGGATAAAGCTCTCCGACCTCAGGACCGTCGTGTTCGACCTGAAGCAGTCGATCTCCGCCTCGCGGGGATTGCTGCGGAAATAGTCGTCCGGCCGCGCTGTTCGATCCAAGACCCGTCGCAAGAATGGCCGTAATACTGGAAGACGATGTTTAGCCGCGCGACCTCGGTCTGGGCCAGCGTGAGCGGCAAGCTGGTCGCGATCCCGATCGTGCGCAACCTTGCCGTCATGACGCTCGGGACCGTGGCGGGCCAGGTCATCGCCGTCGCCAGCTCGCCGTTCCTGACCCGGCTCTACGATCCGCACGCGTTCGGCGAGTTCGGCATCTTCTCCGCGATCGTGGTCACAGCGAGCGCCGCGGCGACGTTGAAGTTCGAGCAGGCGATCGTCACCGAGCGCGAGCGTGGGCAGGCGATCCATGTGTTCAGCCTGTGCATCCTGGTGGCCGTTCTGGCGGCGCTGCTGATCCCGCTGCTGGTCGTGGTGGCCCGCGATCGCGTGTCGGAGTGGTTCGGCCCCGAGGTCACTGGCATGTTGCTGGCCTACGGGCCGCCTTCCGTCGTCGTCGCGGGACTGTTCAACGCGCTGCAGTTCTGGAGCATCAGGCACAAGAACTTCCGGGCGCTGGCCGCCTATCAGGTGCTGCGGTCGGGCTCGGTCGTGGCGATTCAGGCGGCGCTGGCCATAGGCGTGGGCGGGGCGTTCGGTTTGATAGCCGGCCAGTTGGCCGGGCAGGTGGTGGCGTTGCTGATCCTGCTCGCCGGCTTCCGCAAGGATGTCGCGGCGGCGCTGGTCAATTGCGCCGCCGTGCGGCAGATCTGGCGCCGTGTCGTGGCGCACCGGCAGTTCGCGTTGTACGGCGCGCCGCAGTCCGTGCTGAACGCCTTCTCCGGCAACATCCCGACCGTGCTGCTGGCGAGCCTGTTCGGTACGGCGGAGTCCGGCCTGTTCTGGCTGGCGTATCGGATGCTGATGCTGCCAAGCCTCATCCTCACCGAGAGCCTGCGCAGCATCCTGTACCAGCGCCTCGCCGAGCTGCATCACCAAGGCGGCGACCTCCTGCCGACGTTGCGGCGGAGCAGCGTGCTGCTGTTCCTGGCCTGCGTGCCGGTGGCGCTGGTCCTCGTGCTGGTCGGGCCGATGCTGTTCCATTGGGTGTTCGGCGCGAAATGGGAGGGGGCTGGCCTCGACGCCCGGCTCATGGCCCCGGCGTGGCTGGTCCAGAACGCAGTCGTGCCGTTCTCGGTCGTGATCCCGATACTGGGGCTGCAGCGGCGGTACTTCGTGCTCGAGATCCTTTCGACCGCGGCGCGCGCCGGGGCGATCGTGGTAGGCGCCGCGTTCGGCGATCAGGCCTTGGCGCTGATCCTGTTCTCCGTCGTGGGCGTGGCGGCGAGCGCCGCGTTGATCGCGCTATCCTGGGGCAGCGCCGGGAGGGCGTCGGCCGGCCTGATCCGAGGCGAGGTCGGAAGCAGTGGGTAAGATCGACTCGCTGCGCGAACCGGCCGAGGCGAGCCGGGCGTTGCCGGCGGCGAGCCTGGCGGGTTCGGACAAGCCGTTGGTCAGCATCGTGATGCCGAACCACAACCGCGCGGCGCTGATCGGCAGGGCGATTCGAAGCTGCCTCGCCCAGACTTGCCGGAACTTCGAGGTCGTCGTCGTCGACGACGGCTCGTCCGACTCGTCCCTTGAGGTCATCAGGAGCTTCGCCGACCCGCGAATAGTCCTGGTCGTCCACGAGCGCAACCGCGGCGTGTGCCCGGCCCGCAACACCGGCGTGGACCATGCCAGGGCCGATTGGGTCCTGATGCTGGACAGCGACGACGAGCTTTTCGAGGACGCCGTGGAGACCCTCGCCCGCAAGGCGTCGCAGGTCGAAACCGATGTCGGGT
Source organism: uncultured Acetobacteraceae bacterium (assembly GCA_964250775.1). Classification (GTDB taxonomy): domain Bacteria; phylum Pseudomonadota; class Alphaproteobacteria; order Acetobacterales; family Acetobacteraceae; genus CAVRQM01. Next base: position 3,822 of record CAXUHK010000093.1, read on the forward strand.
CCATCCTGTTCCGCTGCCAGATGGACGACGGTTCGCTGACCCCGGCGGACGGGCCGATCGCCGCACGGTGGGATTACGAGGCGTATCTGCGGCATTTGCAGGCCTGCACCGGCGGCTCCCGGGAAATGCTCCATTGCGTGCGGCGCTCGACGTTCGAAGAGGTCCGGTTTCCCGACAATTTCGGCTTGGAGGACCAGTACCACCTCGATAGCAGCCGGAGATTCGTCTCAGTGGCGTGCGTGGAGGTGCTGCGGAAGTATCACCAGGACGCCACGGACAGCCTGGTCAAGCGCACCGCCGTGTTCGATCCGCAGCGGGACCGGAAATTCGTCCTCGATCGCGCCGAGAACGTTGCCGCCGCGTTGCGCGCCCATCGCGGCGCGTTGCGGCTTCACGCGCCCGCCCTGCTCGCGGAGTACGAATCCCGCCTGCTGACGCTTTGGCTGCTCTCCGGCCATCGCGCCCGGGCGCTGGCGACCCTGGCGCGCATCGCCGCGCGACGCTCGGAGTTGTTGCGCCACATGGCGGTGTTCCTGTTCGGCATGGTGCATCCGGCGTTGCTCGCGACGGTCCGCTCGCGCACCCGGAGATTGCGGACGAGGTAGCGGCGGAACCCGAGCCGGACTCGACCGCTCTCGAACGCTACTCGGCCGAATTGCCTGTGGTGGCGCGCGGCGCTTGAAACCGGAGTTGCGCGTAGACGGCCTTCTGTTCCGCCCGCAGCCTGTGCAGCCGGTCGAGCGTGCCGTTCGGAGACTCGCCGGTGAGATCGCCCCAGGCCCACCAGCCCGTGCCGACCGGCTGCTCCTGGCCCGAGAAGGTCGGGCCTCCCTGGGCGCCATCCGCCCCGTTAAGGTAGCCGAGCAGCGTCGCGGCCCAGGCCTGCTCCTCGGCCAGTAGGCGCCTCCTGCTGTCCGGTCCGTCGCCGTCGAGCGAGGCGCCCATCTCGCCGATCCAGACCGGCGCCACGTGGTTGCTCACCAGGTAGCCCCAGGCCGCGTTCATGGCCCGCACCTTGACCGGGCCGCTGTCCGGACGCACGTCGCCGATCGGCGCCGGATAGTCGTGCACGGAATAGACCACCTTGTTGGGCACGCGGAGCGTCACCGGCTGGCGGGCCACGAAGGACAGGTCGACGACGCCGGTGGTCAGCATCGGTGTGCCGTCGGCGAGGTTGCCGCTGAAGCGTCCAACGCCCTCGCACACGATCAGGGCGCCAGGGTTCACCCGCTGGATCGCCTCGCCCGCGGCCTCGTACATGCTTTTCAGGTCGGTCGCGCTGCCGTCCCCCCAGGTGGCGCCGCCGCCCCGGTGCAACCAGCCGCCCGGCGCGCGATGCGGCTCGTTGGTCAGGTCGAAGCCGATGACGGTCGCGTCGCCCGCGTAGCGTCTCGCGACGAGCGTCCAATCGGCGATGAAGCGCGCGACATCGACGGTGCCGGTGTCGCCGCAGCCGTCGGTGCCGTCGGTGCCGGGCCCCTTGTCGATGGGCAGGCCGTTGCACGGGTATGGCAGGTAGCCGTTTCGTGGACCGGGCGTCTCGTCGCCGTGGTGGTCGAAGATGACCTTGAGGCCGGTCCGGCCGGCGACGCCGACGATTCGGTCCATGACGGCGAGCTGGGCGGGCAGGGTCGCGTTGTACCAGGGATAGCGGACGCAGTTGAAGCCTGCGGCGACCATGCCGGGGATGTCCCTGGCCACGTTGGCGGGAGCGAAGTAGCCCACGCAGGCAAGCCGCACGGGGTTGCCGCCCATGTCGACGATCTGGCTGCCGCGCGTCGCGAGATAGCCGGGCGGCAACAATGTCGGGAGCCGGACACCGTGGCTGTCTTCTACCCGTGGCGGGACCGGCTTGGGCGCGGTCGGGTCAAGGCCGGCCGCTGCCGCCGGCCCGGTCGCCGCGACCGCGACCAGCACCGCGCCGACCGCCAAGAGGGCGCTGCGGCCGGCGCCTGCCATCCTCGAAAGCGCCGGAGTTGCTGGACGGGTCGGCTGGCCGGGCATGTCAGGCTTTGCTCAGGGTTGCCCGGCCCGGTTCATGCCGCTGCCGGGGTTTCGGGATCGCTCCAGCATCTGCCCGGGAAACGGCATACAGGCAAGCCCAGCGCGCTCGCGAGCCACCCCTCGGCGCGACGCTCTCGGAGGGGAGAGAGGAGGGTTCGGGCAAACCCATGCGGCAGGCAACGTTACATGGACCCGATGACGCCACCGCAGCCGCAGCAATATGTTTCGATATCAAATTGATCTCGCGGTGTAGACGGTATAGTCGGCGCACAGTGCTGGTAGGCGATATCGCAAAACCGAGTTTCGTCACGTAAACACTCGGCAAAAGAGCTGCGCGATATCCGTTAACAAATCGAGACGCAAAACTCTCGCGGCACGAACGCCGTCACTGGTTTTTGTTGCGCGCAGGACGCGCGTTTCACGATCAACTAGGCCGATGTTGAGGCTTGACTGGCACGCCTATCAAAATACCGCGCCAGATCTGCGGCAATCCGGGGAGGTGCCGCGAAGTCGATCGCGTGTAGATAAGCTTAACGTTAACCAAGACGTATCATAATCCAAAGTCTAGCGGGCAACCTATACTGGCGGCGTTCCGGGTATTTAAGCCGCCGTAGAAATCTTCTTGCATCCCTAACAGTTTGTGTCTAAACGTTCCCAACAGTTTAGGTCGTTTGCTCTGTCGTTTGGGGGCCTTGCCGGCTATGAACCGCATAGATTCTCTCGCTGCTCCATCTCCATCCGGCGTTCACGGTAGAACCGCGTTAGTAGTGGCATCGCGGCGCTGGTTCCGAGAGGGACTCAAGGGATTGCTGCAAGCCTCTGACATTGTTTCGGTGCTGGACGCGACGACGCTTGACGTGGGTCTCGATGCGTTGGGCGCGGCCGACTGCCCAACCGTCGCCATAGCCAGCCTGGAAGGCGATGACGTCCAGGTCCTGCGGGACTTGGCAACCATCCTGCGGTGGCGTCCCCGGCTGCCACACACCAAGTGGGTGGTGCTCTGCCCTAGCCTGAGGCCCTCGATCGTGTTGACGGCGCTCCGCTCGGGCGTGAACGGCTTGTTCCACGTGGACATCTCCGAGGATGTGCTGCGGCGAGCCGTCGAGTTGATCTTGCTCGGGCAGGTGCTGTTTCCCGCCGAATTGGCGTACCTGCTGCACGACGCGCTGCAGCCTGAAGCGGCCGAGGCGCACGTGTTCACCCCCGCCAGGGCGGAACCGGTGTCGCAGCACAGCTTCGATCGCGGTTCGGGTGAGCAGGTTCCGCTATCGCCGCGTGAACACCAGATCTTGCAATGCCTGGTTGCTGGCTACCCGAACAAGGTCATCGCGCGCGAACTCGACATCGCCGAGGCGACCGTCAAGGTCCACATCAAGGGCCTGTTGCGCAAGGTAAAGGCAACAAATCGCACCCAAGCGGCGATTTGGGCGATGAACCAGCGCTCCGCGCCGGCCGCCCGCGGCAGCAACATCGTAAAGCTGCCTCCGGCCGTAGCTTCGAGTTCGGAGAGTCGGGCTGCTGGGGTCGCGCTGCTTGCCCGCGCAGGACTGCCGTTGCCCGCTGGGCTCGCTACCGGCGACTGAGGCGAATGCCCGCGGATGGCGGTTCGGCCGGCAAAACGCTGTCCCCGCAATGGAACTTGACCGGCAGGCAAGGGTGGTGTGTCAATCTGAAGTCTGACCCGATTGACGCCGGAGCGGCAAGCACCGGAGTCGGGGGATCACGAACACTTGCACCGATCGCCGGCTACTTGGTAGCCTCTACGCGGATTGAAGACGCATTTACAAAGCGACGGAAGCGTTCGTCTGTGATTAAGCTCAGTTACGAGTAATCTATGACACATCAGCTGACTTTCGAAGAACAAATACGATCCACGGCGCGTGATCTCGCTCGCTGATCCATTCGCACTGATAATCGTCATCAGGCGCAGCAATAGGATGCTGTGTATCTATTAGCTGGAGTGGGGTTTCCTTAAACGTTTCAACATAGGCGCTTTCGGTCCAGAGGATATCTTCTACTGCCCGCCGATCGCCCGTGTCATTGATGACAACTTTTACTGTGTCCCCATCCTTCGCTGATCGGTTCTCTGGGAATTGGGCCGCGCTGAATGAGACCCACTCGCGAAGATAGATATCATGCGATGACGCGACGAGAATTTTCCAGCCGCCAGGTTTCAGGACACGGCTGATCTCAACTAAAGCACTTGCTTTTTCTTGTATAGTTGCAATGCTGTCGAACGGCATAATGGAAACCACGAGATCAAACTTATTGTCTGGGAAATCTTTGAGGTTGCCTGGGCTAATCACCCGGTAGTCGCTCTTCGGTTCATTTTCATGAGCTTTGGCAATCATTGCTTCAGAAATGTCGACGCCTATGGTCGAGAACCCGTGATCTCGCAAAAACCGTGTTGAACGGCCAGTGCCGCATCCATAGTCGAGGGCGGAGCCGGAGATGCCATACTTGGCAAAAAGATGAGGCAGGTCGCGGTACGCAAGATAGTAGGTGTTCTTGATGTCAAGTTTTGCGTATGTCGCAGCACGCGCGTCATCCTCGTAGGGGTTAGCCAAGGACATGAACCTCTCCAAAGCGTCTCGGTAGGCTCTACATACGCCCCGGATCCCGAGCTTTCGAACGTAGAAATCCAAACTGACCCACCACCAGCGGTCGCATTGTATTGCAATTATCGTGGATACGGTGTGTCGTCGATAGCCGGTGCGGCACCTAATTGAACCCTACGCGGCCAGGGCCGCGATTGGAAGCTGCTCGGCGCGAATCTCGGCGGGTGGCCGGAAGCTGTGCCGTTCGATGAGCCAGGTGCTGTTGTAAGTGTCCCGGAACTCGATCAGGGCGTGACGCGGTTCCTCGGCGGTCTTGAAGCTGCGGACCCAGAGCAGGTTTTCCTTGAGGGTGCGGATAAAACGCTTGACTCAGCCGTTGCCCTCAAGCGCGCGGATGAAGGCGGGCGAGCTTTCGATGCTGAGAAAGGTGGGTTCTTTCTGGAAGGCGTCGGACATGTATTTGGCTCCCATGATCGTGGCGGACGACGAGGCCCTAGGCTGCGTTCTTGGCGAACGCCCCGAAGCAGCGGCGCACGCCTTGTCGGACCGACTCCAATGCCTTGAAGCGGATGGCCCAACGCGCAGCGTGGAGGCCGACGCACTCGGCGCTGTGGTGGTCCACGGCCACGAACACCGCGACTTGGCCTTCCCCAGTGCGCGTCGTGATCAGATCGGTGCCCCACATGGCGTCCACCCGGTCCGGAATAATGGTGCCGTCGTGGTTGCGTGGGTCTTTGGGAGCGCCGACGCGCGCGGGGGCGAGCAGGCCGTGCTGTGCCATCAGCCGCAAGACCCGGCGGCGTGACGTGCGGATGCCGCCCATGCACAGCCCGGCCCACACCTTGCGGTGTCCTCGCCGTGGAAGGGCAGCCGGAAAGAATGACCCGGGTCGCCCCCAGCAGCGCCGCATCCGCCATCGGCCCGGGTGGGTTCCGGCGCCGCAATGGCGATGCCGGCGCCGACGCCCGGTGCCGGTGGAGAGCATCACAAAGCGTGGGGTGTTCACGCCGGCGAGGATGATCGGCGCCAAGCTGGCCGGGTGATACGGCTCCGACTTCGTGCGGACCAAGGATGTGAAACGACATCAGGTTCCAGGCCCCATTGTGTCGAATCGATGCTGAGCGTCCCTGACGACGCCGATGTTTTCCATCGACCAAGACCTTAGTTCCTCCACAATCCCGGCAAGGGTTCTACCCAGGGGCGTGATGCCGTACTGAACCGTCACCGGCATGGTCGGAAAGGCCCTACGTTCGACCAAGCCGTTGCGTTCTAGCCGGCGGAGGGTTTGCCCAAGCATCTTCTGCGTGATCCCCTGGATCTCCCGCTTCAGGACGTTGAAGCGCACCGGCTCGTCAGCCACCGCGAGCAGGGTCAGCACCGACCACTTGTCGGCCAGTTGGTCCAGGAGCACCCGAGTCGGACAGGAGGCCGAGAACGGACCGGCAAGTCTTTGCGTGTCCAATGGTTTCCTCACGGTGCTCTGCTCACCTGCAGGTATCTTATTGATGCCAGAGTCGGACGCCTCCATTTCCGCACCGCACATGGAGGCCCTCAAAGATGGAAACCGCCGTCGACATTGCCGGCATCGAGATCTCGCGTGTTCACGCCAACGGCATCGGAATGCAGGTTGCGACCATGGGTGCTGGACCTCCAGTGCTACTCCTGCACGGCTGGCCGTTCACCTGGTTCGTTTGGCGTAGGCTCATGCCAGCCCTCGCGGCATCCGGCTACCGAGCGCTTGCGCCCGACCTGCGCGGCATCGGCGGGACGGACTGCCCCACCCACGGGTATGACCTGCATACGTTGGCCGACGACGCCGCTGGCCTGCTCCGGGCGCTGGACGCGGAGCGGGCCGCCGTGGTCGGCTTCGACCTCGGCGCGGCACCGGCCTGGATGCTGGTAATGCGGCATCCAGGCACCGTCCGCAGGCTGGTTCTGATGGAGGCTTTGCTGGGCTCATTGCCAGGCGCCGAGGAGTTCCTGGCGCATGGCGCGCCGTGGTGGTTCGGCTTCCACGCCGCGCCTGGGCTCGCCGAAACCGCCTTGGCCAGCAACGAAGGCCCCTACCTCGACTGGTTCTTCACCAATCACACCGCCGGCCGCAGCGGCATCGATCCCCGTGCGCGCGACGTCTTTGTCCAGGCCTACTCCGGACGGGACGCGTTGCGGGGCGGCTTCGGGCACTACCGGGCTTTCCCTGTCCATGCAGCCCAAATCGCAGCGGCGGTGAGGGAGCGGCGCTTGACAGTGCCAACGATGGCGTTGGGCGGAGCTGTGGTAGGCGACGCGCTTCACAAGCAGCTCGCCCCCATATCCGACCAGCTCACAGGCCATATCATCCCGGACTGTGGTCACATCATCCCGGAGGAGCAACCGGAGGCGCTCGCGGCGGCCGTGCTATCTTTCATCGCCTGACGCGCGCCTGGTTGCGTCATGCGACCGGTGGACGTCTTGCGTGACAGTGGAGACGATCGCCATCGCTGGAGGCTCCGATGACCTTCCATTACACGCCACCGTGCATCGAACACAAACCGTGCACGTTATGCATGACACCTCGCATCCTGCACACTGCCGTTCAAGAGCTCCTTCAACGATGAGGGTAGAAGGCCCATCGCTGCGGAAACGTACGATAGCGGCTTGCACGCAATGTTCTGGCGAAGCCAGACCGACCCGCAACTCGACTGAAGCCCAATGGCGGCAGGTTAGGACGGAAGGCGGCTTGCATGTATTGCAGGCAATCGCCGCTTCGTGTTAGCCGCCCTGTTTACCGCGTGCAATACACTGGCTTGGACCTCGCCGTTGCGTCCAATGTTGATTGCACGCAGCAAGCAGCCAGATCAGACCGATATTGCAACGAACTGACCTGTTTCCAGCCGAAACTGCCGGGATCCGACCCGTGTTCTCATTTCGTGCCATACGTCTTCGCAGAGATGGGCCTTCAGCCTCATCCAGCACGGGTGCCAACATCTGGCTGTCGTGCTGGCTGGCAGGACCGGTCAGCACGCCGAGTGGTGTGCCTCTGGCATCGACCGCGATGTGGCGCGTGCTCCCGGGCTTGCCGCGGTCGGTCGGGTTCGGTTCCGTGGCAGCTCCCCCCACTTTCGCCGGGGCAGACGCGCTGTCCAGTGCGGCCCGGCGCCAGTCGATCCGCCCTGCCGCCTGCAAGCGCTCCAGCAACACCCGGTGCAGCGCCGTCCAGACCCCGGCCTCGTGCCAGGCGCGCAGGCGTCGCCAGCAGGTCATGCCCGACCCGCAGGTCATCTCGGCAGGCAGCATCTTCCACAGCAGGCCGGACTTGAGCACGAACAGGATGCCGGTCAGCGCCCCCTCGCTTCTTGGTCGCTCGCCCGGTCCGGCAGGCGCGGCCGGCCCCCTTCAGTTTGGGCAGTTCGGGCGGCAGCAGCGGCGCGACCGCCGCATACAGGTCATCGGAAGTAGGCAGCTTGGCCATGCCACCGACAACGCATCGACACGGGTTTATTAGGTGTCTGGTTGCGAAACCTCCTCGGCAGCATCAGCGATGAGGTGAGTCGTGGTGGCATTGTATGGGCTTGCTTGACCCCAGGGTGCAGAGTTGGCGCGTCGTGGTCGGACATCGAGACGTTAGGCGACGACCTGGTTTGGTGTTTTGCCGTCCAGCACCCGCTGGCGGCGGGCGCTGTAGGCTCGATTGAAGCCACGCAGCACCTGTTCAAGTGCGCGGTGAGAGTAGATGTTGATGCCGAGCACCCCGCCGCTGATGCTGCATCGTTGGACCACAATGCCGCTGGATTCGACAGAGCGGGCGATCTCCGCGCGGGTAGCCGGGGCGATACGGGCGTTCCGATGGATGTGTAGCATGGATCACCCTTGTCCTGATACGGCAGGCAAACGCTGGAACTAGTAGCCGTATTCGGCAATAGTCAATTCGACCGGGTCCCAACAATGGTCCGCGACCTGACAGTTAGGCGTTCTTAATGCTGGCCGATCTCCGGGGTGATGCGCTTGCACAACGGCCCGCACACGTCCAACGACAATCTGTTCTCCGAAAGCCACTTCAAGGCGTTGAGGCATCAGCTGGGCTTCCCCCAGCCCCTCGCTGCATCGAGGACGCCACGAGCTTCTACCGCCAGTTCTTCAATTGGTATAACCAGGACCACCACCCCGGCATCGGCCTCATGACCCCGGACCAAGTGCAATACGGGTAGGCCGACGCCGTCCACGCCGCCTGCCAGTGCATCCTTGATGAAGCGCTCGAGAATTTCCTCGAACGTTTGTCAACGAGCCGCCTGCGCTGCCCGGCCAATCGATCGCCGCCTGGACCAATCCACCACCACCAAACAGCTGCGCCTGACTGCCGTCCCTTATGCCGGGCCGCTTCTTGCCCTTCCCGGCCGCCCTCGCGTTCGCCGCCAGTAGTCGCCGCCATTCTTTGTGCCACGTCCTTGGGCTGACCGGATTACATTTCGTCACGTAACGGATCAGCGACCTTGCTCAGCCCAAAGCCACTCTATCCAGACAACAAGAACAGAGCCTAAATTCCAAATGTGGCTTTATCTAAAGTCGGTGATCGTTCCAGGGATCTATTGTGCTAGATATCCCCCATCGACCGGCAGCACGACACCGGTCACGAAGGATGCCTCGTCCGAGGCGAGAAAGAGGATCGCCCGAGCCACCTCCTCCGGCCGACCGAGCCGGCCGATCGGGTGCATCGCCTTGACCCTAGCGACGGTCTCCGCCGACAGCTTCTTCAGCGCTTCCGTTGCGATTGTCCCTGGCGCCACCGCGTTTACCCGGATGCCGAGCGTCGCCAGCTCCACAGCCAAGTGTTTGGTGATCCCCGATGCAACGAACTTCGCCGGGCCGTAGACCGCCTGGCCCTTCTGGCCCGCCTCGCCGGAGATCGAGGACAGGCAGACGATCGCGCCGCCGCCGGCTTCGAGCATGGCCTCGGCGGCGAACTTGCAGGTCAGGAACATCCCGCGCCCGTCCACCGCCATGACGTGGTCGAAGTCCTCCGGGGTCGCGGCAAACAGGTCGAGTTCCGGAATAACCCCGGCATTAGCGACGAGGATGTCGATGCGACCGAAGTTTTCGACACAGTCGGCGATCATCGCACGTGCGTCCTCGGTCCTGGACACATCACCGACGACGCTGCGCACATCGGCACCGTACGCCGTGATGACGCCACGCAAATCCTCGAGCCGGTCGGTATCGATATCATTGATGATAAGCCGCGCCCCCTCGGCTGCGAACAGCAGCGCGGTGGCGCGGCCGATACCGTTCGACGCACCCGTGATCACCGCGGCCTTACCCTTCAGGCGCCCGAGCCCAGGCACAACTTCTTCTCCGCTCATCAGCTTCTGCTCCACCTACATCCGGGTCCAGCGGGAAACGTCGTGCACCGGCACGGCAACCGGCGTGAGGCGCCCAGCCCCAGGACATGAACCTCGATCCGATACCGTGACCTGTCAAGCATCCGGAACGGCCTCGCCCGGTGCGAGAATGGGCGTGGCGTCGCGGGTTAGTGCAGTGTTGGCGGTCGTGTCCCTGGACGTGGTGTAGGAGGCGGTCGCCGCGGTGACCCTGGGTAGCAGCCATTATGTTCGTTGCGGTGGCGTGTCTCCCATTTGATTGCGCCACTGTGTCGCGGCATCCCTCAAGGGCGCTACGCGCTGCTGCGCGGTGGCCTTCGGCCCATCCTTGGCCGGCGCCGCTCCCGTCGGCTGACGAGCGGCAGGTCGGGACGGAGGGACAGGTGCTTTCAGTCGAGCCGAGGAACGGCTCGTAGCGGCCGACCCGGCGCTCACGCCTCGATGGCTGGTCGTTGTTCCCAGGGCGTACCGCAGTCACGACAGCGTTGACATGGACCGGCAGCTGGCGCGCGCAGGCGACGATGGCTCTTGCGCGACAATCTGGGTGAGAAAATGCGTCAATCAGGATGAGAATAAGTGACCGTAACAGGAAAGATGACGTTCGCGTTGATTGCTGCAAGCAAGCGTTAAGTTAGCGTTCGATTGTCGGAGCGCGACACAGTTTTAAGTCCCTTGATTGTTGCGTAGTGTTGCGATTGTCCAGCGCCTTTGTTTTCGCGTTCGAGTGCGGCGCGGCGGCCATAGCTGTCGACTTTGATCTCGAAGATCGTGGCGTGATGGACGAGGCGACCGACCGCGGCGAGCGTCATGGCGGGATTGGAAAAATTTTTCCCCAAGCTCCGAATGGCTGGTTTGCCGTGATCAGGGTTGAGCGACGCTCGTAACGGGCACTGATGAGTTCGAACAGGACGGATGTTTCCGCCTGGTCCTTGCTGACATAGGCGAGGTCGTCGAGGATCTGCAGGTGGAAGCGGTCGAGGTGGTTGATGGCGGCCTCAAGCGCCAGTTCGCGCCGCGCCATCTGGAGCCTCTGCACCAGGTCGGACGGGCGGGCGAATAGCACGCGCCAGCCGTTTTCCGCCAAGGCCAAGCCGATGGCCGACGCGAGATGGGTCTTGCCGCCGCCCGGTCCGTCGATCAGCAATAGGTTGGCGCCCTTGTAGATCCAGCTGTCGCCGGCGCAGATCGCCAGGGCGTGGGCTTTGGAGACCATCGGCACCACTTCGAAGTCGAAGCTGTCGAGGGTCTTGCCGGGCAGGAGCTGGGCTTCGGCGAGATACCGCGCGAGGCGGCGGCGATCGCGTTCGGCGATCTCGTGCTCGGCCAGCGTGGCGAGCAAGCGTGCGGCGGGCCAGCTTTCCTTTCCGCCCGTTCGGCGAAGCTCGCCCAGTCCTGCTTGATCGCGGGCAGGCGGAGGTCGTTGAGCATCAATGTGAGCCGGGCGGCGTCGATGGTGTCGGTCATGCCGCCTCTCCTTCGACGAACGTGCTGCCGAGCAGATCCTCATAGGCGGTCAGCGGCATGAGATGGACGACGACCTCTGGCAATGCCGCCGGGTCTGGCGCAAAGCGCGTGCGGAGCGCGGCGAGGTCGGGGAGCTGGGCTGCCGATAAATCCGCCTCGAGCGCAGTGGCGAGTTCGGCCTTGCAGCCGCGCTCATGGGCCAGGGCCAGCAGATCGACCATCAAGCGGCATGCCGATCGCTTCGGCAGCTTTTCGAGCAGCCGGTTGAAGGTCAGGCGACAGGCATCGCGCGGAAACAACTGGTCGCGATAGACGAGGTTGAGCAACGCCATCGGCTTGCGCCGCAGGGCGTGGAGGACGTGGCGATAGTCGACAACATGCGCGTGCTTGCCGCTGGCGGGGGCGCGGCCGTGCGGCCGGGTCATCAGCGACGTGCCGCCGATGAACAAGTCGAGCCGGTCATCAGACAGCCGGGTCCGCAGGCGAGGGCCGATCAGCCGGGACGGGACCGTGTAGAATACCCTGCGCAGCGTGAAACCGCCGGACGAGGTGACGATGATGACGGTTTCCTCGTAGTCGCAGGTTCGCTGACCTGGCAGGATCTGCAAGGCAGGCCGCTCGGCCTCGCTGCGTTTGGCGTGGTGGGCGTTCTTGCGGCTGACGATTTCGTCGACGAAGCGGCGATAGCCGACCAGGTCGTCGAAGTCCCGGGTGCCACGCATGAGCAGTGCGTCCTCGACAGCCTTTCTGAGATGGCCGTGGGCGCTTTCAGTGACGCCGTTCTCGTACGTGATGCCGTCGTGGTTGTTGCGGGTTGGCTGCATCCCGTAATGGGCACACAGCGCGTCGTAGCGCAGGGTCAGGTCCTCGTGCGCATCCCGGTCCAGGTTGCGGAATGCGGCCGAGAGACTGTCGCTGCGGTGTTCGAGCGGCGCCCCGCCGAGAAACCAAAGGGCGTTTTGCAGCCCTTCGGACAGGGCGATATAGCTTTCGCCGCCGAGGATGACGTGCGCATGCTCGAAGCCGGAGTAGGCCAGCCGGAAGTGATGAAGGCGATGATCAAGGCCGGTGCCTGCGATGGTCACGCCGAGATCGGTCGTGTCGGTGAAGTCCGACAGCCCCATGCGGCCGGGTTCATGGACCTGAGGGAAAATGATCTTCTGGTCGGCGCCATGCACGGGTCGCCAGGAGCGGATGCGGCGCTCCAGGCTGCGGCGCGCGCCAGAGGAGATACCGTGTTGCGGGTCAAGCAGGAAAATGGGCATCCTGGGAAGAATCGAA
>CAXUHK010000094.1:0-16199 GCA_964250775.1 uncultured Acetobacteraceae bacterium
TGCAGCGGGTTGACGATCACCGAGTAGATCGCGGTGGTCAGCAGCGAGCCCACGAACACCGGGTCCCGGAACAGCGCCCGGTACGCCGCGAGGTCGATCCAGCGCCCCGGCTCGTCGGAGCCGAGCGAGGTCGCCACCGCGAGCAGGGCCGGCCACAGCCGCAACGCCACCAGCGCCGCGAGCATCGGCGCCAGCATGGCGAGGCCGACCAGCGCCTCCTGCCGACGCGCGCGCGGGCCGGTCAACGCAGGCGACTGAACGCCGCCTTGAGCTGCGCCTGGGCGCGGTCGAGCGCCGGCTGGGCCGCTTCGCCGTTGCGCACGTCGCTGAACGCCTTGTTCATGATCTCCTCGAACAGCACGTAGCCGACCGTGCGCGGGCGGCTGACCGCCGTGTTCGAGAGCTCGTAGTCGAGCAGCTGGCGATACGGCTCGGCGCCGGGGCCGCCCGCCTTGATCGCCTGCGCGACGTGCTGCTGGAACGCGCCCTTGTTCGCGGGCGGCAGCGGGTTCTGCGCCGTGGTCAGCAGGTCGCCTGCCGGATCGATGCTCATGACGGGGGCGAACTCCATCGCCTCGGCCGGGGGCTTGGAGTGCGGGCGGACGCCGACCGCCCAGGAGGCGGAAGGCGTGACCGGCTTGCCGCCGGCGAAGAACGGGTGCGGCGCGATGCCGAAATGCAGGCTCGCCGTCGCCCCGAACGGCCGGAAGTCCCATGGCCCGCCGACGAAGAAGGCGACCTGCCCGTTCTGGAACAGATCCGGCATCTGCTGCGGCGTGATGCCGCGCGGCGCCAGGCCACTCCCGTACAGGTCGCCATACCACTTCATAGTCTCGACCCATTTGGGCGAGTTCACGTCGGGGATGAGCAGCTTCTCGCCGGTCAGGCCGGACCCCGCCCCGCTCGACTCGAACAGCGGTTGGAGCTGGTAGTAGCGGTCGACCTGCTCGAACCCGAGGCCCCATCTGGCGCCGCCCGCCTGCGCCTTGCGCGCGGCGGCCAGCACCGCGTCCCAGGTCATGCGCTTCGCCGGATCGCTGGACGGCGGCTCGATCCCGGCTTTCGCCAACAGGTCGCGGTTGTAATACAGCACCTGCGTAGAGGACCACTCCGGCAGCGCCCAGAGCTTGCCGCCGTAGCTCGTGGCCGCCACCGCCTGCGGTGTCGCGGCGGAGGCCAGTTGCTCCTTGAGCGCGCTCAGGTCGACCAGCAGCCGACGTGTTGCCAGCGCCGGTACGCGGGGTTCGTCGACGCCGTAGACGTCGACGCTGCTGTCGCCGGCGCCGACCCGCGCCTGCACCTGCGCGTTGAGCTGCTCGAACGGCACCGACTGGTCGCGCACCCTGATGCCGGGATGGCGCCGCTCGAACTCGGCGATCACCGGCGCATAGACGTCCGGCCGTTCCGAGTTGAGGAAGTTGATGGTGACGTCCGCGGCCGACGCCAGGCTCGGCCACAGGGCAAGCAGGAGAACCAGGCGTCGCATCACGCGCCTCCCTTGGCGAAGCGTTCGATCTTGGAGAAGAAGTCGCGGAAGATCGGGTCGCGACGGATGAAGCGGGCGCAGCGGATCAGGTGGCGCGAGGTGTCGACGCTCCACGTCACCTGGTCGGTCAGGATCGGGCTGTGCACGAGGTCGGTGGGCGTCCAGGCGGGGTCGATCAGAGTGGCGACCGGGGCCATGTCCCAGATCGGCTTCGACCAGCCGACATGCTCGGCGCGATGGCCGCGCACGCGCTCGGTGAGGAACCGGCCGAGTTCCCCGTGCGGTTCGACGAAGCGCTCCAGTTCCGGCATCGTGGTGCTCAACTGCCGCACCACGCCCTCGCAGGGCAGCATCACCAGCGGCACGCCGGAATCGTAGACCACGCGGGCGGCGGGAACGTCCTGGCGCAGGTTGAACTCGCGCGTGTCGGGCCAGTGCAGCGCGTGGCCGCCGAGCCAGACCACCACCATCCGTTCGATGATCCGCGGCTCGACCAGCATGGCGGAGGCGATGTTGGTCAGCACCGCCAGCGCCACGACATACAGCGGGTCGGCGGCGCTGGACGCCATGGCGCGGTCGATCAGGTCGGTCACGGCGGCGTTGCGCTGCGGTGCCAGATGCGGGCCGAGATAGTCGGTCGAGCCGCGATGGACTTCGAGGGAGCGTCGCATGAGCTGCAGCAGCCGCATGATCTCGTCGTGGCTGCGCTCCATGCCGTCGGCCGGACCGGACGACCGCTTGTTGAAGAACGGCGCGGCGTAGATGGCCTCGACCGTCATCCGCTGCTCGGACATCAGCGCGTAGGCGATGGCGAACTGGTCGTCCACCTCGTTGTAGGTGTCGGTGTCGATGACCACGCGGACGCGGCCCTTCGGCGGGCGCAGCATCGCCAGCCGCTGCTCCTCGGCGATTGCGGGAAACGGCAACTCGTCCTCCTTGGCTGTAGCCCTCGCCGTTGGGGCGCAGGTTGTTGGCCCGCAGGATAGCGTGCCATAGTTTACCGAGGGAATAGAGGCTTGTGTCGGCAGGGGGGGAAGCGTGATGCCGGTCTACGTCGCCGGAACGTTCGACACCAAGGCGGCCGAGTTGCGCTACGCGGCGGACCTGATCGCGGCCGCCGGCGTGCCGGCCAAGCTGGTCGACCTGTCCACGCAAGGCACCGACTCCGATGCCGACGTGCCGGCGCGCGAGGTGGCGGGCTGGCACCCGGACGGGGTGGGCGCGGTGTTCACCGGCGACCGCGGCCGCTCGGTGTCCGCCATGGCGCTGGCGTTCGCGCGGTTCATGGCGGCGCAGGGCGACGTCGCCGGGCTGCTCGGCCTGGGCGGCTCCGGCAACACCGCGCTGGTGACGCAGGCGATGCGGGCATTGCCGATCGGGGTGCCGAAACTGACGGTCGCCTCCGGCAACGTCGCCGCCTATGTCGGCCCCACCGACATCGCGATGATGTACTCGGTAGCCGACATGGCGGGGCTGAACCGCATCTCGCGCGCGGTCCTGGCCAACGCCGCGCACGCCATGGCCGGCATGGCGCGCCACGCGGCTCCGGCGGTTGCCGACGACAAACTTGCAATCGGGCTTAGCATGTTGGCCCAGTGACCGCGAAGCTGTGCAGGGTGGCCACGGCTTTACAAAACACACGATTTGTCAAAAGTGCCGATCCCGATCTGCAGCAATATCAAGCTCCGCGTCACCACGCGCCGAACATGCCGAGCGGCGAAGTGTCAAAAGACATGGTGGATGCTCGGAGCGAGGCAGCGCGCAAGCTGTTGACAAGTCTAGCTTCTGCCGCAAATGGCCAGAACCCACAGCTTCGCGGTCACTGGGCCTAATTCGCTGTAGCGTTTGCAACAGAACCTTCCGGAGCCGCTTGCCGCAATGGCCGTCGGGTTCCGGGGTGGCGCCGGGTTCGTCACGCGACCGACGAAGCCTTTCGTGGCGCGGACGCGAGCCTCGCGCAAGCCGTCCCCGTTCACCGGGGAGGCGCACGCGGTATGATCGCGCCCGCCGCCGGCGCATCGTGGGATGCGAGCCGCACGACAGAGGAGACGCCGCGCCCATGGATGCTGCCGCCGGTCCTGGCGCGGAGCCCGACCACCGGGACACCGACCTCAAGACGCGCGTCTCCTGGCTGTACTACATGGAGGGGCTGACCCAGGACGCGATCTCCGACAAGCTCGGCATCAGCCGGTTGCGGGTGCTGCGGATGCTCGCGGCCTCGCGCCAGGACGGGACGGTGCAGATCCGCGTGGTCTCGCGGCTCAGCGACTGCGTCAGCCTGGAGCGGCGGCTGGAGACCGACTTCGCCATCCCGCAGGCCATCGTCATCCCGGCCCCGGAGGACGAGGCGCGCCTGGCGCCGCTGATCGGCGCCGCCGCGGGCAGCTACATCGCCGACAACCTGCGCGGCGGGATGCGCGTGGGCCTCGGCTGGGGCGCCAGCCTGCGCAGCAGCCTGGCGCACATCCCGCAGCGGACCGTGCGCGACCTCACGGTGGTCTCCCTGCTGGGCGGCCTGACGCGCGCGGCCGGCATCAACCCCGCGGAGTTCGCCTGGCGCTTCGCCGACGCGCTGGGGGCGGAGTGCTACCTGCTGACGGCGCCGGTCTACGTCGCCGACGAGGCGACCCACGCGGCGCTGTGCCGGCATCCCGGCATCGACGAGGTGCTGGCCCAGGCGCGCCGCGTCGACCTGGCGCTGGTCGGCGTGGGCGACCTGTCTCCCGGCTCGACCATCGCCCGCTTCGGCCTGCTGCCCTGGGAGGAGCTGGCCGCGCTGGGCCGCGCCGGCGCGGTCGGCGACGTGCTGTGCCGCTTCATCGACCGTGACGGCCGGGTGCTGGACCACCCGATCAACCGCCGGGTGGTCGCGGTGCATCCCCATGACCTGCGCCACACGCCGAAGCTGGTGCTGGCCTCGGGCGGCTGGCGCAAGGTGACGGCGCTGCTCGCCGCCATCCGCCTGCTACGCCCGCACGTGCTGATCACCGACGCGCACGCCGCCGAGGGGCTGCTGGCGCAACAGGCGTAGTCCTCGTACATTTGCGCGGATACGGGAACTTATGTTTCAGCCGGCCGCGATGCCGTAGCCAGGATCGGCGTGTGTTTCAGCTCGGTCGGCTCAAACAAAGGTGTTGACGCGCGAGCGAATGTCGCGTGACACTCAGGTTATAGCGGCCGCGCCGCGAACGCCATCGGCCGAGATCGAACGGGAAGCGCGCCATGGACTTGGTAACTGATCTGAACATTCGTGCGAGTGATAACAAACCGGTTCGCGTCGGTCTGGTCGGTTGTGGCGAGATGGGCACCGACATCGTCACCCAGGTCGAGCTGATGCCGGGCTTGGAGGTCGTCGTGCTGGCGGAGACGCGGGTCGACCTGGCCTGGGCGGCGTTGGACATCGCCGGCGTGCCGCGCGCCCGCGCCGTCGCCACCGACGATTTAAGCGCGGCGCAGGACGCCGTCCGCGCCGGGCGCATGGTCATCACCGCGCGCGGCGACATCGCCTGCGTCGCCGACCAGGTGGACGTGGTGATCGACGCCACCGGCAATCCCGGCGTCGGCGCCGAGCTGTCTCTGCGCGCCATGGCGCACGGCAAGCACGTCGTGATGATGAACGTCGAGGCCGACGTGACCGTGGGCGCCATGCTGGCGCGCGAAGCGGCGCGAGCCGGGGTCGGCTACTCGCTGGGCGCCGGCGACGAGCCGAGCGCCGCGATGGAGCTGGTCCGCTTCGCGCGCAGCCTGGGTTACCCGATCGTGGCCGCCGGCAAGGGCAAGAACAACCCGCTGCGCTTCGACGCCAAGCCCGCCGAGTACGTCGAGGAGGCGCGGCGGCGGCACATGAATGCCCGGATGCTGGTGGAGTTCATTGACGGTTCCAAGACCATGATCGAGATGTGCGCGATCGCTAACGCCACCGGCCTGGTCCCCGACCGGCCCGGGATGCACGGCCCCGCCGCCGGCCGCGACGAGCTGGCGCGCACGCTGGTGCCGGTAGCGGATGGCGGCTTGCTGTCGCGCAGCGGGGTGGTGGACTACTCGGTGGGCGAAGGGGTGGCTCCCGGCGTGTTCGTGATCGTCAAGGCGCCGCACCCGCGCGTCCACGAGCGGCTGCGCGACCTCAAGATGGGACCGGGTCCGTACTTCACCTTCATCCGGCCGTACCACCTCACCAGCCTGGAGGTGCCGCTGACCGCGGCCTCGTTGGCGCTGCACGGTCAGCCGCACATGCAGCCGCTGCCGGAGCCGGTGGCCGAGTGCTGCTGCATGGCCAAGGAGGCACTCGCGCCGGGGGTGACGCTCGGCAAGATTGGCGAGGACCATTACCGCGGCTGGCTCACCACGACGGGTTTCGCCCAGGCCGGACGCCGGCTGCCGATGGGGCTGGCCGAGCGCGCCGTGGTGACGCGGCCAATCGCGCCGGGCGACTACCTTACCTACGACAACTGCCGCGTCGACGAGTCGATGCAGATCGTCAAGCTGCGCCGCCAGCAGGACGCGCTGCTGGCAACCACGCCAGAAGCCGCGCACGCCTGACCGCAGCAGCGCATTCATCCAAGGCACCCCATGAGCGCCGCCGAAGCCAACCTGGTCCCGCTGCCCAACCGCCCCGCCGCCTACGACCGGCTGCCGCCGGCGGCGCTGCGCGAGGCGCTGCGGCAGATGTACCTGATCCGCCGCTTCGAGGAGGGCGCCGAACAGGCCTACATGCGCGGCCTGATCCACGGCACCATGCACCTGTCGATCGGCCAGGAGGCGAGCGCCGTCGGCATCTGCGCGGCCCTGACCGAAACCGACCAGATTACCTCGACCCATCGCGGCCACGGCCACTGCATCGCCAAGGGCGCAGACCCGAAGTTGATGTTCGCCGAGTTCTTCGGCAAGGAGACCGGTTACTGCCGGGGCCGCGGCGGCTCGATGCACATCGCCGACGTGAGCCGCGGCAACCTCGGCGCCAACGGCATCGTGGGCGGCGGCCTGCCGATCGCGGTGGGTGCCGCGCTGGCGATGAAGCAGCGCCGCTGCCGCGACGTGGTGGTGTGCTTCTTCGGCGACGGCGCCTCCAACGAGGGCGCGTTCCACGAGGCGCTCAACATGGCGGCGCTGTGGCGGCTGCCGGTGATCTTCGTCTGCGAGAACAACAAGTACGGCATGTCGACCTCGACCGAGCGGTCGATGTCGGTGCGCAACGTGGCCGACCGCGCCGGCGCCTATGCGATCCCGGCGCGGACCGTCGACGGCAACCGCTTCGCCGACGTGGCCGACGCGGCGCACGAGGCGGTCGAGCGCGCGCGCGCCGGGGCCGGCCCGTCGTTGATCGAGACCAAGACCTACCGCATCCGCGGCCACTCGCGCAGCGACCGCAACCGCTACCGCGCCAAGGAGGAGATTGAGGAGTGGTCGCGGCGCGACCCCATCGTGCTGCTGGCCCGCGAGCTTGTGGATTTCGGCATCATGGCCCAGGGCGAGGTCGACGCCATCGAGCGCGAGGTCGACGCCGAGATCGCCGCCGCGATCAGCTTCGCGCAGGACAGCCCGGCGCCCAGGCTGGACGAGCTGACCCGCGACGTGACGGCCGCCGCCGTGGCGAAGGCCTGAGCATGGACGCCATGGCGCGCGAGCTGACCTACGCGCAGGCGCTGCAGGAGGGGATGGCGCAGGCGATGGAGGAAGACGAGCGCGTGTTCCTCATGGGCGAGGACATCGGCGTCTACGGCGGCGCGTTCCAGGTCACGGGCGACTTGGTGCACCGCTTCGGCGAGGATCGCGTCATGGACACGCCGATCGCCGAATTGGGCGCAGCCGGCGTCGCGGTGGGGGCGGCGCTCGGCGGGCGGCGGCCGATCTTCGAGTTCCAGTTCTCCGATTTCGCGGCGCTGGCGATGGAGCAGATCGTCAACCAGGCGGCGAAGATCCGCTTCATGCTGGGCGGCGCCGCCTCGGTGCCGCTGGTGATGCGCTTCCCGGCCGGCTCCGGGACCGGTGCCGCCGCACAGCACAGCCAGAGCCTCGAGGCGTGGTTCGCCCACGTCCCCGGCCTCAAGGTGGTCCAGCCGGCGACGCCGTACGACGCCAAGGGGCTGTTGCTCGCGGCCGTAGACGACCCCGACCCGGTGATGATCTTCGAGCACAAGCTGCTCTACAAGATGAAGGGCGTCGTGCCGGCGGAGCCGTACCGCGTGGCGATCGGCACCGCCGAGATCCGCAGGCCCGGGCGGGATCTCACCATCGTCGCCACGTCGATCATGGTGCACCGGGCGCTCGACGCCGCGCTGGCGCTGGCGGCGGAGGGAATCGAGGCCGAGGTGATCGACCTGCGCAGCCTGCGGCCGATGGACCATGAAACGCTGGTCGCCAGCGTGTCGCGCACGACGCGGCTGCTGTGCGTGTACGAGGGCGTCAAGACGCTCGGCATCGGCGCCGAGGTCAGCGCCATGATCGCCGAGAGCGAGGCGTTCGACCGGCTGGACGCGCCGATCCGCCGCCTGGGCGGCGCCGAGTGCCCGCTGCCGTACAACCCTGAGCTGGAGCGCGCGGCGGTGCCGCAGGTGGCCGACATCGTGGAGGCGGCGCGCGGGCTGCTGCGGGGGCACACCTGATGTCGGCCATCGAGATCATCTTCCCGCGCGTCGACATGGACATGAAGACCGGGCGGATCGGCAAGTGGCTGGCGGCGGAGGGCGCCGTCGTCGCCAAGGGCGAGCCGCTGTTCGAGATCGAGACCGACAAGGCTGCGATGGAGATCGAGGCGCCGGCCAGCGGCGTGCTGCGCGGCCTCGTCGCCGCCGGCGGCGACGAGATCAACGTGGGCGCGCCGGTGGCCTGGATCGTGCCCGAGGGCAGCGAGTGGCAGGAGAGCGCCACGACCCCGCGCCGCGAGCCTGCCATCGCAGCACCGCTGGACGCGCCGCCGGCCGCATCCATGACCCCCGTGGTGGCACCAGTCACGCCTGCGGCCCCGGCCGCAGCGATGGCCGAAGCCGGGCTGGTGCGCGCGACGCCGCTGGCCCGTCGCGAGGCCGCGCGGCGCGGCATCGACCTGGGCGCCGTGGGCGGCAGCGGGCCGCGCGGCCGCATCGTCTGCGCCGACCTTGACCGATTGGCGCGCCCCGCGACGGCGCCACTGCCGGCCTCCAAGTCCGGCGTCCTGCCCCGGCAATGGCTCGGCCCGGCGCAGGGCACGCCGCTGGTGTTCCTGCACGGCTTCGGCGCCGAGCAGTCCGGCTGGCGCCCGGTCTGGTCGGCGCTGGAGGCCGGCCACCGTATCCTGGGCATCGACCTGCCCGGCCACGGCCGCTCGCCCGCCATCGGCGGCGCCGGCTTCGCCTCGCTGGTGGAGGCGGTGCAGGACGTGCTGCGCGCCGAGGGCGTGGAGCGGCTGCACCTGGTCGGGCACTCGCTGGGCGGCGGCGTGGCGCTCGGCCTGGCCGAGGCCGGCGGCCTCGACCTGCGCAGCCTGGGGCTGATCGCGCCCACGGGCCTGGGCGCCGAGATCGACGGCGAGTTCCTCGCGGGCTTCACGCGGGCGCGGCGGGCGGAGGGCCTGGCGCCGTGGCTGCGGCGGCTGTTCGCCGACCCGTCCTGGGTGACGCCCGGCTTCGTCCGCGCCACGCTGCAGGGGCGTGCGCAGGACGCACTGCGAGACCACCAGGCCGCGATCGCCGACAGGCTGTTCCCGGACGGCACCCAGGCCACCGACCTGCGCGCGGCGCTGGACCGGCTGCGGCGGCCGGTCAAGGTGATCTGGGGCCGGCGCGACGCGATCATCCCCGCCCGTCACGCCGCCGGGCTGCCGGGGATGGTGGCGGTCCACACCGTCGCCGATGCCGGGCACATGCCGCATATCGAGGCGCCGCAGCTCGTGGCGGAGCTGCTGGCGCAGCTCTGCCGCAGCGCGGCGTAGGCGACACAGTGTCGATGCCGACAGGGATTTTCGCTAGGACGCCTTGACGACGCTACCTTCGACTGCGCCAGCTTGCCGTGCGTGACAAGTATAACCAAGACCGGACGGGCAACGACCCGTCAGGACGAAGGGGGTGGTTCAATGTATTTCTGGCAAGTCGGGTTGCTGGCCTTCGCGGTCCTGTGGGGTTTGCAGATCGTCGGCACGGCGTTGCAGATGCAGCACTACAGGAAGACCCTGGACGCTATCAGCGAGCGCTGGCAGGACGGGTTCGTGGGTAGCGGCAGCGCCCGCGCCCAGTTCGGGGCCGGCGCCATCGCCATCGTCGTCGCCTCGCCCGACATGACGGCGCGGCAGGTGCTGGTCATGCGCGGCCGCACCGTGTTCGCAAAGTTCCAGCCTCGTCCGGACCTGGTCGGGATGGCGGTCGCGAACCTGCGTGATGGCGACGGCGCATCGTCGAAGGCTGCGCGAGCCGACGCCGCGATCAAGCTGGCGGTGGCGCAGGTCGACCGCATCGCCGCCGAACGCCGGCAGGTGTCGCTGCAGCCGATCTCCATGGCGCAGCCGCTGCTGGAAACGGCCTGACGCAGCGCCGGTTTCTGGCGCGGCCCGGCTTGGAGCAACCACAAGAGGACCAACGACAACAACGGGAGTGACCGCCATGGATTTGCTGTCGCATGGGGCTGAGGCTTTCATCAACGTGTTCAACACCGGCGGCAAGGTGTTCATCGCCTTCGTCACCGGCATCCTGCCGACGCTGATCGTGCTGCTGACCGCCGTCTACACGGTGATCGAGCTGATCGGCGAGCAGCGAGTGCACCGGATCGCGCAATTCGCCGGCCGATACGCGCTCACCCGCTACACGGTGCTGCCGGTGCTGGCGATGTTCTTCCTGACCAACCCGATGGCCTACACCTTTGGCGTGTTCATCGAGGAGAAGCACAAGCCGGCGTTCTACGACTCGGCGGTGTCGTTCTGCCACCCGATCACCGGGCTGTTCCCGCACGGCAACTCCGGCGAGCTGTTCGTCTGGCTGGGCGTCGCCAACGGCATCATGGCGCTGCACCTGCCGCTGGGGCCGCTGGCGGTGCGCTACTTCGTCGCCGGCCTCGTCGTCATCCTGCTGAAAGGCATCTTGACCGAGCGCGTCACGATATTCTTCGCCCGCCGCCAGGGGGTGACGCTATGAACGACCAGATCAACGTGACCGTGACCGGCCGCTTCCGCGCGGTCCGGGTCTCGCGCGGCAGCCAGGGCTGGGGCGGCCCGCTGGTGATCCTGCCGACCGCGCAGCGCGACAAGATCGTGGCGGTGACCGGCGGCGGCATCCCGCCCGTGGCGCAACGGCTGGCGGAGCTGACCGGCGCCACCGCCGTCGACGGTTTCCGCTCGCCGCCGCTGGAGAGCGAGATCGCCGCCGTCGTGATCGACTGCGGCGGCACCGCGCGCTGCGGCGTGTACCCGCGCAAGCGGCTGCCGACCATCAACCTGACCTCGGTCGGGCAGTCCGGGCCGCTGGCGCAGTTCATCACCGAGGACATCTACGTCTCCGGGGTGAAGCCCGCCACCATGGCGCTGGTCGACGGTGACGCGGCGGCAACCGTCGCCGGTGCCGCGCCCGCGAGCCCGGCGCCGGCCGCGACCACGATGGAAAGCCCGTTCCTGCGCAAGCCGCCGCCGATGGACGGGGGCGGGTTCACCGGGTTCATCGCCACCATCGGGCGCACGATGGGCGGCGTGGTCGGCGTGCTGTTCCAGAGCGGCCGGCGCTCGGTCGACCAGGTGATCCGCAACGTGCTGCCGTTCATGGCGTTCGTGACGATGCTGATCGGTATCATCACCGCAACCGGCTTGGGCAACGTCATCGCCAGCGTGCTGACGCCGCTGGGCGGCAGCCTGGTCGGGCTGCTGGTGTTGTCCGCCATCTGTGGCCTGCCGTTCCTGTCGCCGGTGCTGGGCCCGGGGGCGGTGATCGCGCAGGTGATCGGCGTGCTGATCGGCCAGCAGATCGGCGCCGGCAACATCCCGCCGCACTTCGCGCTGCCGGCGCTGTTCGCCTACGACACGCAGGTCGGCTGCGATTTCGTGCCGGTGGGACTGGCGTTGGGCGAGGCCAAGCCGGCCACCATCCAGATCGGCGTCCCGGCGGTGCTGATCAGCCGGCAGGTGATGGGGCCGGTCTCGGTCATCATCGGCTGGCTGTTCAGCTTCGGCCTGTACTGAGGAGGGCGCCGTGTCGCAGACCCTGTTCCGCACCACCATCGCCGCGGTCGGCGCCGAGGCGGGCGAGCTGATTGAGGGCGGCGTGCTGATCCTGTTCGGCGCCGACGCGCCGCCGGAACTGACCGAGGTCTCGGTGACGCACCGCGACCCCGGCGACGTGGGCCGCGAGCCGGTCGCGGGCGACCGGCTGCACGTGGGCGGCGAGGCGTTGCGCATCACGGCGGTCGGCGAGACGGCGTGGCAGAAGGTCGGCGACATCGGCCACGTGGTGTTCAACCTGTCCGGCGCCGCCGCCGCCGAGCGGCCCGGCGAGATCTGCCTGGAGCCGGTCTCGGCGGCGACGTTGCTGCAAGCCCTGCAGCCGGGGGCGATCCTGGAGATCAGGTCGCAAGGAGGGCCGGCCGCATGACCCTGCAACGCAGCGCGGTGGTGCGGCTGAAGGAAGGGCTGCACGCCCGCCCGGCGGCGCAGTTCGCCAAGCTCGCCAAGCGCTTCGCCGCCAGCATCGAGGTGGTGAAGGGCGAGCGCGTGGCCGACGCCAAGAGCATGGTCAAGCTGATGCTGCTGGCGGTGCAGGAGGGCGAGCGGATCCTGCTGCGCGCCAACGGCCACGACGAGGCGGCGGCGGCCGACCCGCTCCAGTACGAGGTGCTGACCGCGTTGCATGAGCTGACCGAGGACGCGGCGCTGATCGACTCGGTGCACGAGCGCATCGCGGAGCGGCAGGACGCGGCGTCGGCGGCGCACGCTGTCGGGCACGGGCTCGCCGAGCACTTCGCCCGTGCCGACAGCGACTATTTCCGCGGCCGCGCCGAGGACATGCGCGACGTAACCCGCCAGGTGGTCGAGGCGCTGCTGGGCGTGCAGCGCCCGGACCTCGAGCGGATCGACCAGGACTGCGTCGTGGTGGCGGCGTCGCTGAGCGCCGTCGAGTTCGCCCGGCTGCCGAAGCGGCACGTGCTTGGCTTGCTGCTGCTGGAAGGGGGTCTCACCTCGCACGTGGCGATCATGGCCCGCTCGTTCGGCCTGCCGCTGGTGATGAGTGTCGACGTCGACCAGCAGGTGCTGCGCTGCGTGCGCTGCGTCGCGATCGACGGCGACGCAGGGTTGGCGGTGCTGGACCCCGACGCCGCGACCCGCGCCCGCTTCATGGCGGCGATGGCGGCGGTGGCGCTGGAACGGCAGTCGCTGCGGGCTCTCGCGGGCGTGGTGGCGCGCACGCGGGACGGCCGGGTGATCGAGGTCGCGGCCAACATCGGCTCGGTGGCCGAGGCGCGCGTCGCCCGCGAGCACGGCGCCATGGGCGTGGGCCTGTTCCGCACGGAGTTCCTGTTCATGCACGCCCGCCGCCTGCCGAGCGAGGACGAGCAGTACGCCGCCTACCGCGAGGTGCTGGACGTGATGGCGCCATACCCGGTGCTGATCCGCACGCTCGACATCGGCGGCGACAAGCCGCTGCCGGGCCTGACGGCGGAGCCGGAGGACAACCCGTTCCTGGGCTGGCGCGGCATCCGCATGTGCCTGGACCGCCCGACGCTGTTCCGCCCGCAACTGCGCGCCCTGCTGCGCGCGGCGGCGCACGGGCGGCTGCGGGTGATGTTCCCGATGGTGTCCGACATTGACGAGTTCCGCGCTGCCCGCGCCGTGCTCGACGACTGCGCCGCCGAGCTCGCCGCCGAGGGCGCCGCGATCGGGCCGATCGAGCTGGGCATCATGGTGGAGACGCCAGCCGCCGCGGTGTGCGCCGATGTCTTCGCCCGCGAGGCGGCGTTCTTCTCGATCGGTACCAACGACCTTACGCAGTACACGATGGCCGTCGACCGCGCGCACCAGCGCTTGGTGCATCTCGGCCGCGCCGACCACCCGGCGGTGCTGCGCATGATCGAGATGATTTGCGCCGCCGCCAGGGCGCGGGGCATCTGGGTGGGCGTGTGCGGCGAGGCGGCGGGAGACCCCGCGATGATCGAGCGGCTGGTCGGCTGGGGTGTCAGCGAACTCAGTATGAGCGCGCCGCTGATCGCTCGCGCCAAGCAGACCGTCATGGCCATGGGTCATGCCAGTGGCTCCTGCCGGATCCCGGAGCGGTGACCCGGATGGCGTCGCTGGCGCGTTTTTGACGCTATGGCCAGAGCTGCGGGCAGCTAGCCCGCTAGTGCGAGGAGGTCGCGGGTTGGTTTAGGTGGTCGCGTTCAGTTGGTTCTCCCGCACTTCGCATGGATCATGCCGCGAGCAGAACGCGCTGTCGCAGCAGGTTGAAGCCCGCGCGGCCGTAGCTTTGCCGCTTCGGCAGCTTGAAACGATCGACCCGCTTCTCGGCTTGGTCGCTGCTTCAGGTTTCGTAAGCGTCGTGGCGTCGGCATCTGGCGGCCCGAGGTGGATCCGTCCTGTTGGACAGTTTGGCGGCCGAGTTAAGCTTGGTCCTGGTTGTCGTCAGGCCGCCAGTCTCTCCGTCACGCCCGCGCCGTATGCCTCGTCGGGCGTGCGCCCGGCCAATGTAGAGTGAGGCCGCCGGGTATTGTAGTAGCCAACCCACCGCGTAAGCCCGACGCACAGCTCGGACCAGGTCTCGAACGCGTGCAGGTAGACGCACTCATACTTCAGGCTGCGCCACAGCCGCTCGATGAACACGTTGTCCATCCAGCGCCCACGCCCGTCCATGGAAATGCGCACGTCGGCCGCCCTGAGCACGTCGGTGAACTCCGCCGAGGTGAATTGGCTGCCCTGGTTGGTGTTGAAGATCTCCGGACGGCCGAACCGGGCCAGCGCCTCCTGCAACGCCTCGACGCAGAACGCCACGTCCATGGTGTTCGACACCCGCCAGGCCAGCACCTTCCGGGTAGCCCAGTCCATCACCGCGGCCAGGTAGAGGAAGCCGCGCCGCATAGGGATGTAGGTGAAGTCCATGCACCAGACCTGGTTCGGCCGGGCGATCGTATCCATCCGGTGAGTATCGCCTACCGGGTCTGACGATCACGGGCGATCTTAGCGGTGTTCGTACGAGCGCTGTTAAGATCTGGGGCGGGTTTCTGGATGGAGATCATCACCGGCGTCGAGCGTCGCCGCCGTTGGCGCCTGGAGGAGAAGCTTCGGATTGTCGCTGAGGTCGAGCAGCCCGGCGCATCGTTTGCCGCGATGGCACGCCGACATGAGGTCAGCCGCGGGCTGCTGTGGAACTGGCGCAGGCAGGTTCGGCGCGGTGAGTTGATGTCGGAGCCAATGCCGGTATTCCTGCCGGTACAGGTCGTGGCGGTGCGGCCGCCTTCGCCTCTGGCAACGAGCCCGGCCCACACATCGAGGTCGCGTGCTGGAGCCATGTGCGTCGCAAGTTCTACGACGTCCACCACGCCACCACCTCGCCGGTCGCGCTCGAGGCCTTGCAGCGGATCGGTGCTCTGTTCGCCATCGAAAGCAGCATTCGCGGGCAAGCGCCCGAGCACCGCGTCGCCACGCGCCAGGAACACGCCCGTCCGTTGCTCGACGAACTCAAGGCGTTCCTCGACGCCTCGCTCAGCCGGATCAGCGGCAAGAGCACACTGGCCCAGGCGATCCGCTATGCCCTCTCGCGACGGACGGCGCTGGGCCACTACGTCACAGACGGTCGGCTCGAAATGTCCAACAACGCCGCCGAGCGCGCTATGCACCCCCTCGTACTTGGAAGAAAGAACTATCTGTTCTGTGGATCCGACGCCGGAGGCCAGCGCGCCGCCTGCATCTACACTCTCGTCGAGACCGCCAAGATGACGGGCATCAACCCGCAAGCCTACCTGACCGACATCCTGGGACGCATCGCGGAACATCCCATCCATCAGATCGACGCCCTGCTGCCCTGGCTCTGGACACAGTAGCCAAACCCGAGGTCAGAAGCCCTTCACCAAAGCCGCCGCCCACGGCCGACGCTTACCAGCGACGCGCGGGGGACGCGCATGGTGTCCTCGGGGATGGCTGGGGAGACTTCGGGGCGAAGGGACATGATGCTGACCTCGGGCAAGATACGTAATCCTACGGTGAATACCGCCTACCCGGCTTTGTGAATTACCTGCATCCTGCCTGCCCTTGGACGAAGGCGGGGCGATAAGTGTCCACTAGCGCGATAATGGACACGATCAAGCGGGTCAGACGACGCACGTGGCCGGAGACGCTCAAGCGGGAGATCGTGGCGGCGGCATCGGCGCCCGGCGCATCGGTATCTGTCGTAGCCCGGCGATACGATGTGAATACCAACCTGGTTTTCACCTGGCGCAAGCTCTACGGCGGCGGGGCCGCGGCGCCCCCTGCGCCGCAGCTCGTGCCAGTGGTGGTGACGGCCGATCGGCCGGTCGCAGCACCTCCTGCACCTGCAGCCGATATGATCGAGATCGAGCTGCCGCGCGGTGCTCGCGTGCGGGTCGGCCGTGGCGTTCGCGCTTCGACGTTGCGGCTGGTGCTCGATGCACTTGAACGGCGATGATTGCGTTTCCATCGAGCGTGCGGGTCTGGCTGGCGGTCGGGCGCACAGATATGCGGCGCGGCATGAACGGCCTGGCGCTGCAGGTGCAACAGGCGTTCGGGCGCGATCCGCATGCCGGCGATCTCTAAGTGTCT
>CAXUHK010000095.1:0-8836 GCA_964250775.1 uncultured Acetobacteraceae bacterium
TCGGGCGGGCCGGGACCGGGTGCAAGGGCGAGGTGAGTCAGAATGCGGTCGAGAAGACTCGAACTTCCACGAGGTTTCCCCCACAAGCACCTCAAGCTTGCGCGTCTACCATTCCGCCACGACCGCACCGGGCAGCGGCGCGCGGTATAGCCGATGGATTCGGTGGCAGCAATGACCGGCGTGGAGTGGCGGCAGGATGCCGGGCTGCTGCCCTACCCCGAGGCGCTGGCCGCGATGCGGGCGCGCGCGGCGGCGATCCGTGCCGGCGCCGAACGCGAACTGGTATGGCTGGGCGAGCACCCGCCGCTGTACACCGCCGGCACCTCGGCCGACCGCGCCGACCTCGTGGCGCCTGGCCGCTTCCCGACCTTCGATGCCGGGCGGGGCGGGCAATGGACCTATCACGGGCCGGGCCAGCGCACCGGCTACGTCATGCTCGACCTCACCCAGCGGCACGGCACGGTGCTGCCGCGCGACGTGCGCAGCTATGTCGTGGGGCTGGAGGAGTGGCTGATCCGGGCACTGGCGCGTTTCGGCGTACGCGGCGAGCGGCGCGAGGGTCGCATCGGCATCTGGGTCGCGGACGGCGATGGTCGCGAGGCCAAGATCGCGGCGCTGGGCGTTCGGGTGACGCGCTGGGTGAGCTGGCACGGCGTCGCGCTGAACGTGGCGCCGGACCTCACGCATTTCGACGGCATCGTACCCTGCGGCATCCGCGGCCACGGCGTCACCAGCCTGCGGGCGCTGGGGATCGAGGCGACGTTGGCCGATGTCGACGCGGCGCTGCGGGCGGCATGGCAGCCGGTGTTCGGGTCATCGTTGCCGGAAGTCTAGGCTCGCGTGGCCTCGTCCAGCGCGTGGTCGCGGCCCTCGCGAAAGTCGGACGGCTCGAATGGGATCGCGACATCGGGTTCGATGCCACGCCCCTCGAATGGCGCGCCGTCCGGAAAATACCGCCGCTTGGTGCCGATCCAGCAGCGCATCCCGTCGCCCAACTCCTTGAAACAGGGCTGGCCGCTGCTGCCGCCGGTAGTCTCGCCGATCAGCAGGGCCCGACCGTTGTCCTTGAACGGCTGGACGAAATCCTCGGCGGCCGAGAACGTGCCGCCGTCGACAAGGATGGCGAGCGGCCCCGAAAACGCGTCCGGGTTCGGATCGTGCCACGAGGCCGGCAGGTCGCGGTTTTCGCGTGGGCCGCCTTGCGCCCGCGACAAAGCCACCTGTATCGGCGTGGTTGCACGCCAGTCGCGGTATGGCCGCGTCATCAACGCGTCGATCAGCATAGCCGGCGTGTTACCGCCGCCATTGCCGCGCACGTCGATCACCAACCGGACGTCGGGTGCAAACCCCCGAACCGCCGCGACGGCCTGCGCCTCGTATTCCGACCGGTCGAAGCACGGGATGCGCAACAGCGCGACACGATCCGGGGCGATCCAGCGCAAGCTAGGTTTCGCCGGCCGCCGCAGCGAGGTTGGCCCCCGCTCGATGAGGGTGGCGCGCTCACCATCCAGCGTCAGGCGAAATATCGCCGGGAACAGGTACGGCCGTGAGAACAGCCGATACGCGGCCTCACGACTGCTCGAGGCCGCGATGTGGACGCGTCGCGAGGCGAAAAAGGCTTCGGTGGTCTCGTCGTCCACCGCCAGGACCTCGGCGCCCGGCGGCACGTCCGGACGCGCCGAAGCGGTGACGAACCAGCCTGCCGCGAAGCGCCGCACATCGAAGCCGAGCGGCGCGCCGTGCGTGTCCCACAGCCAGATGTCTTCAAATGTAGTGTGGCCGTTGCGGAACAGGGGCCATGAACCGCAGCGTCGCCAGGTCGAACGCGAGCCGGTCGGCGGCGGTGAAGGCTTGCGCAAGGTAGCAGCGGAACGCCGCGTCCAGGTCGAACCCCGGTAGCGCCTCCCAGTGCGCGAAACTCGTTTCCAGACCGACGAGAAGTCTCGCCGCGACCAGCGCCCGCCGGGGATGAGGTGGCTCCAATCGCCGCTCCGCCCGGTTCCGTCGCCTCCCACCATACGGTTTCGCCTGCTAGACTCCAGCCATGGCGCGCCTGACCCTTCGCATCGACTTCGGCGGCGACCGGGCGCTTGGACCGGGTAAGGTGCGGCTGCTGGAGCTGGTGCGCGAGACCGGGTCGATCTCGGCGGCGGGGCGGTCCATGGGCATGAGCTATCGCCGAGCGTGGCTGCTGGTCGACGCGCTGAACCAGACCTTCCGCCTGCCGGTGGTGGCGACCAGAGGCGGCGGCGCGGGCGGCGGCGGTGCCAGCCTCACGCCGTTTGGCGGTGGCGTGGTGGACGCCTACAGGGCCATGGAACGCGACGCGCACAACGCATCGGCACGGCGGCTTGCCGAGCTGGAGGCGGCTTTGGCGGCGGCCCCGCAGTAGCGCCACGTCACACCGCCGCCGCGACACGATCCTCCCGACGGCGGCACGCCTCAAGCCGTGGTACGATGCGCCAGCAGGTCGCGGATCTCCTCCAGCAGCACCTGGTCGCGGGTCGGCTGCACGTCGACATTGTCGGCCGGCTTGGGCCGCCACAGCCGGTTCAGCATCCGCACCAGCCAGAACACCACCAGCGCCACGATCAGGAACTGGATCACCGCGTTGAGGAACACGCCGTAGTTGACCGTGACCGCCCCGGCCGCCCGCGCCGCCTCCAGAGTCGGCTGCGGCGCGCCCTTCAGCGTCACGAACATGTTGCTGAAATCGATGCCGCCCAGCAGCAGGCCGATCACCGGGTTGAACAGGTCCTTGACCAGGCTCGACACGATGCCGGTGAACGCGGCGCCGATGATGATGCCGACCGCGAGGTCGACCACGTTGCCGCGCATGATGAAGGCCTGGAACTCCTCGATCCAGGCCGGGCGTCGAACGGTGGGTGTCTGCATAGGCGGTTCCCCCAAGCGTCGGCGTGACCGTGGGGGAACCGCTCCGGCGGTGTCAAGGCGGGGGGGGGTCGCTAGGCGGCGCCCGCGACATAGGCGCGCAGGCTGTCGACTTCGTGCTCCTGCTGGCTGATGCGCGCCTTCACCACGTCGCCGATGCTGATGATGCCGGCCAGCTTGCCGCCGTCGTCGAGCACCGGGAGGTGGCGGAAGCGCCCCTCGGTCATCAGCTCCATCGCCTGCTGCTCGGTCGTGGCGAGCGTCGCGGTGCGCACCGTGCGCGTCATCAGGTCGCCGGCCGAAAGCTCCAGCACCGCCGCTCCCTCGCGGGCGATCCCGTGCACGATGTCGCGCTCGCTCACGATGCCGAGCAACTGGCCGGCGCCGCCCTGCACCAGCACCGCGCCGATGCGCCTGGCGCTCAGCTCGCGCACCAGGTCGGCGACGGCGAGCGAGGGCGGCACCGTGAACACGTCCGGACCCTTCTGCTTCAATATGGCTGCGACACTCATGGCGTCCTCCTGTTGCGGGTGGACGGCGGACCGGCGGGCGCCGCGTGTCGGGCGCGGCTCGCGCCGGTCTCGGCCGTACGACTGGAGGCCGGGTTCTTGCGCCCGGTCGGAAACCAGTTCGCATCGTCAGCCTGCGCTTCGAGCGGTCCGCAATGCAAGCGCGGCGGCGGACTTCAGTCACATTCGACGTCGGGCCAGGGGCGCCGCGGCCATGTGCCAGTACCGCAACATCGGCCGCACCGCAACCTCCAGGCGCCGCGGCCGCTGGCAGGGTTCGAGCGTGATCGCGGCGCGCCCGGTGGTCCAGCGATGGCCGGGCTCGGCCTCATGCCAGCCGATGCCGAGCCGAGGGTCGTCCAGCGGCAGCTCGGCGCCGTCCAGCAGGACGCGGCAGACGGCGACACCCAGGCGGCGGCGGTCGCCGCTGCCGTCGAGCTGTTCCGCCGGCACCGCGGTCAGCGAGACCAGGCGCAGCGCCGTGACCCCTTGCGGCACCGTCGCCACCAGGCCCGGGCCGCCCGGCCGCGCCTCGCGCCGCAGCGGGATGTCGCCCGGCGCCTCGACCCGCAGGTCGGGATCGTCGCTGTCGCGGTGTCCGAGCACGACGGCGCGGGCGCGCAGCCGGGCGCGCAGCGGGGCCAGGGTCAGCGTATCCTGCAGCCATGGCGCGCAGCGCGCGACGTCCGCGCGCAGCGGCTCGAAGTCGGGGAACGCCGCCACCACCGTCCCGGCGTCGGCGAAGCTGTCGCGGTTGCCGGCGTCGATGTAGCTCTCGGCCGGCAGCCCCTCGGCCAGAACCACGTCGTGCGTCGGCAGCTCGAAGTGGTGGTAGCGCACGCGCTCGCACGGCGGCTGGGTGATCGTGGCGCCGTTCAGCAGCGCCCCGGCCGGGACCAGGGCGCCGTCGACATGCAGCGCGTGGCCGGGGGAGACCCACAGGTCACGCACCGGCTGCCCGATGCCGAACGCCCCGGCGGCGATGCGGATCGGCCAGACCTCATGCGGGCGGGAGTGGGCGGCGCAGCGCACCTGTCGCCGGCCGGTCCAGATGACCGGCGCGTAGCCGCGACCGAGCACTGTCCGCACCCGGTCGCCCGCCCGCAGCCGCTCGACCGCGACCGGCCCGCGCGCGGTGGCGACGCGGGTGCCCTCGACGTAGCAGGCGGTCGTGGCGGTGGAGGGGTCGTCGTGGCCGAAGCCGTTGGCGGCGGTGAAGCTGGCGCCGGGCTGGAGCGGCGTTTGGGAGAACAGGTAACTGTCGCCGCCGGCATCCTGGAACACGATGCCGCCATCGAAGTCGAACACCGCCGCCAGCTCGAACGTGACCACATTGCCCATGCCATCGTCAAAGCTGGCCTCGACGGTGTCACCGGGCTGCTCGATCCCGGGTTGCCCGGTGGGATGGGTCAAGGTGTACGTGCCGGCAGCGTCGACGCTGTTTACCGTGGCGTCGCTACCGCTCACCGTGACGTCGGTCGAATAAGTGCCGGGGACGAATACCGTCCCGTCGAACACGTCTTGGTTGGCCACGCGGCAGTTCCCGTCCTGGACGCCGCACCCTGGCGCGGCGCGGTTACTCGGCGGTTAACCCTTGCTCAGCAGGGTTCCGCCACGAACCGGCGGGTCGGCTGCACCAACTCCTGTTGCGCCTCGACCAGCAGGATCTCGCGCGATCCCGCCGCGGCGGTCCGCTCCAGCAGGCCCCAGACCGCGCTGCCCTGGCGTAGGCGGTGCAGCAGGAACAGGGCCGCGATGGCGTCGCCGGCGCCGTTGACCGCGACCGGCAGCAGCGGCGTGCGCAGCAGGTGGCACGCGCCGCCCTCGGCGGCCAGCAGGTCGAGCGAGCCAGGCGGCGTCGCCTCGGTGCGCAGGCTCGTGACCAGCACCGTGCGCGGGCCGGACGCCTGCAGCGCCGCCACCGCCGCCTTCGCGTGGGCAAGCGTGGTGACGGCGCGGCCGGTCAGGTATTGCAGCTCGAACTGGTTCGGTGTCGCGATGTCGGCGGCGGGGATGGCGCGGTCGCGGATGAACTCGGGAATGCCCGCACGCACGTAGATGCCGCTGCCGTCGTCGCCGATCACCGGGTCGCAGCAATAGAGCGCCGCCGGGTTGGCCGCCTTGACCCGCGCCGCGGCATCCACGACGGCCGTGCCGATGCCGGCGTCGCCCATGTAGCCGGACAGCACCGCGTCGCAGCGGGGCAGCACGCCGCGCGCCGCGATGCCGTCCATCAGCGCCGCCACCTGGGCGCCGGTGCCGACCTCGCCGGTCCAGTCGCCATAGCCGGTGTGGTTGGAGAATTGCACGGTGTTGATCGCCCACACCTCGGCGCCGAGGCGCTGCAGCGGGAAGGCGGCGGCGGCGTTGCCGACGTGGCCGTAGCTGACCCAGGACTGGATCGAGAGGATGTTCATCCCCCGAGGCTAGACCGCGGCGGCGCGGTTGTGCGAGTGGCCGGCTTGCGGCTACACAGCGCGCTCGCGCGGCCGGTCGGGATCGGCGGCGCCATTTGCAAAGGCACCAGGCGATGAAGGCGGGCATCCACCCGGACTACCACGACGTCACCATCATCATGACCGACGGCACGACGTTCAAGACGCGCTCCTGCATGGGCCGGCCGGGCGAGACGCTGCGGCTCGACATCGACCCGAAATCGCACCCGGCCTGGACCGGCGTGCAGCGCATGATGGACACCGGCGGCCAAGTGGCCAAGTTCAATAAGAAGTTCGCCGGCCTCGGGATGAAGAAGACCGACTAACAAGAATTTTCCGAAGTCGGGCGAGAGGCGGCGCCGGCGGCCCTTGAAGCCGTCGGCCGCTTCGACCAATTACTGCAGCGTCCGAGACGCCATAATGGGTCTCGGGGACTGAGCCGGGCCGGCCCCATGCGGGAGGTCCACATCAACCTTGCTGTTGCAGAAGGTATCGCCATGACGACTGTCAATGTTTCTCCCCTGTTCCGCACCGCCATCGGCTTTGACCGCTTGGCGCGGCTGATGGACGCCGCGGCTTCGGCCCCCGACGTCACCTATCCGCCTTACAACATCGAGAAGATTGGCGAGGACGCCTATCGCCTGACCATGGCGGTGGCCGGCTTCGGCGCTGACGACATCGAGTTGACGGTCAAGGAAAGCGCGCTGTTCATCGCCGGCCGGGTGAGCCAGGGTGTTGACAAGTCCGAGGTGCTGTATCGCGGCATCGCCGGGCGCGCGTTCGAGCGCAAGTTCACCCTTGCCGACCACATTGTGGTCGAAGGGGCCGACCTGCGGAACGGCCTGTTGCATGTGGCGCTGAAGCGCGTGGTGCCCGAGGCGTTGAAGCCGCGCCGCATCGCGGTCAACGGTGCCGCCCCGCGGGTCATCGCCGGAGAGCAGGCCAACGACGCGTCGCCCGCGACCGACGTTCAGGCGGCCTGAAGGTCGATACCCATCGCTGAGCCGCATTGAGGGGGGAGCCGGAGCGATCCGGCTCCCTTCCGCTGTACGGCCGAAGATTGCGCAGAAATTAAGCAATGTGCCTTGACCTCGGCCCGAGCCGGGGTCCATACCGATGACTTTCCCGCCGCGCCCGCCAATCCCGACGGCTCGTTCCGGGATTTCGCCGTGCCGCATGAAGGAAGCTGACATGACACTGCCGCTGATGCCAAAGGCCACGGCCGTCTGGCTCATCGAGAAGACCGCCTTGACCTTCACCCAGATCGCCGAGTTCTGCGGGATGCACCCGCTCGAAGTGCAGGCCATTGCCGATGGCGAGGTGGCGCAGGGCATCGTCGGCTACGATCCGGTGGCGAACATGCAGCTCTCCAAGGATGAGATCCACCGCTGCGAGGCCGATCCAAGCCAGCATCTCAAGCTACAGGCTTCCACCATCGTGTTGCCGAAGAAGCAGCGCAGCGCCCGCTACACGCCGGTTGCCAAGCGCAACGACCGTCCGGACGGCATCGCCTTCCTGTTGCGCAACTACCCGCAATTGTCCGAGGCGCTGATCGGCAAGCTGATGGGCACCACCAAGGAGACGATCCAGAAGGTGCGCGAGCGCAGCCACTGGAACTCCGCCAACATCAAGCCGCGTGACCCGGTGATCCTGGGGCTGTGCACCCAGACCGACCTCAACGCCGCCGTGGCGCAGGCCAACGAGCGGCTGCTACGCGAGGGCCAGGCGGTGCCGCAGCCGCCGCCGACCGAGACCGTCGAGGCCGCCTGACCGGCGGCTCCGCTCCCGGGCGGCGCGTGATGCGGGCGCCGCCCGGGCAGGCCTAGCGGCGCCAGGTCAATTGCCGCGCATCCGCTCCATCTCTTCCTTCAATCGCAGCTTTTCGAGCTTGAGCCGGGTCAGCGCCGAGCCGTCCGGCAACGGCCGGTGGTCCTCCTCGGAAATCCGGGACTCCAGGCTGGCGTGGCGGGTTTGCAGGCTTTCATAGCGGGATTGCAGGCTCATGGAACCTCCTGGTTGTCGTACCGCGATCGCGGGGCCGCCCAGACGGGTGGCCTGGCAAGGTGGCTCCGCGCGCCTAGCGTAACCCCGCGCCCGCGCGCGTTGCCAGTCGAACCAGCTCCGAACTCGACGTCGTGACCGTCGTTGTGGGCCTGTGCGGCGCACCGATTCGTGTTAGGCGAGCACCATGTTGAACGATCGTGATTCCCTCCTGCGCAAGCTGCACGAGTTGCGCAGCGAGCATCGAGACCTGGATTCGGTGATCTTCCGCCTGGCCGAGCAGGGCGCCGTGGACCAGTTGCAGGTGGTGCGGCTCAAGAAGCGCAAGCTGCTGCTGAAGGACGAGATCGCCTGGCTGGAATCGCACCTGATCCCGGACAGCATCGCGTGACGGCGACCGGGGCCGCGCTCGTCGGCCTCATCATGGGCAGCCAGTCCGACTGGGCGACCATGGCGCACGCGGCGGACACGCTCGCGGCGCTGGACATTGCCCACGAGGCGCGGTTCGGCTCCGCCCACCGCACCCCCGACCGGCTTCGCGACTACGCCGCGTCCGCGCGGGGACGCGGCGTGCGGGTGATCGTGGCTGGGGCCGGCGGCGCCGCGCATCTGCCCGGCATGTGCGCCGCCTGGACCAGCTTGCCGGTGCTTGGGGTGCCGATCGAGAGCCACGCCCTGAAAGGCATGGATTCGTTGCTGTCCATGGCGCAGATGCCGGCCGGTGTTCCGGTCGGCACGTTGGCGATCGGCCGCGCCGGTGCCGTCAACGCCGCCCTGCTCGCGGCGGCGATGCTGGCGCTGTCGGACGTGGCGCTCGCGGCGCGGCTCGACGCCTGGCGGGCCGCCCAGACCGCCGCCGTCGCCGAAGCGCCGGGTTGAGCGAGGCCACCGCCCGCATGGCGTTGCCGCTCGGCGCCACCATCGGCATCGTGGGGGGGGGGCCCGTGGGGCGGCAAGGCCCCCAGGCCCCCCCCCCCCCCCGCCAACCCCCCCCCAACC
>CAXUHK010000095.1:8846-16010 GCA_964250775.1 uncultured Acetobacteraceae bacterium
GCGGCCAGTTGGGCCGGATGGCCGCCATGGCCGCCGCCCGGCTCGGCTACCGCGCGCACATCCTGGCGGAGCGCGCGGACAGCCCGGCGGCCCTGGTCAGCGCCGGCGCCACCCTGGGCCGGTTCGACGATCCCGACGCGCTGCGTCGCTTCGCCGCCGCCGTCGATGTCGTCACCTTCGAGTTCGAGAACGTCAGCGCCGAAGGTCTCGACTTGCTGGGCTCGCTGCGCCCGGTGCGGCCCTCGCCCGCCGTGCTGCGGGTGAGCCAGGACCGCGTGGCCGAAAAGGCGTTCCTGAATGCCTGCGGCGTGCCGACCGCGCGGTGGCGCGCGGTGGGCAGCCGGGCGGAGCTGGCGGCGGCGGCCGCGGAGTTCGGGCTGCCTTCGATCCTGAAGACCACCCGGCTCGGCTATGACGGACGCGGGCAGACGCGGCTGGCCGAGCCGGCCGATCTCGACCGCGCGTGGGAACTTCTGTCGCCGAAGCCGCTGATCCTGGAGAGCGTGGTCGATTTCGCGTGCGAGGTCAGCGTCGTGGCGGCTCGCGGCTTGGACGGCACGGTGGTCGCCTTCGACACCGTGGAAAACAGCCACCGCGACCACATCCTCGACCTCACCTACGCCCCCGCTCGCGTTCCGGAGCGGATCGCGGCCGAGGCGCGCGCGCTGGCGCGCCGCGTCGCCGAGCGCCTCGATGTGGTCGGGCTGCTGGCGGTCGAGTTCTTCGTCGACGCCGAGGGCGCGGTGCTGGCCAACGAGATCGCGCCGCGGCCGCACAACTCCGGGCACTGGACCATCGACGCCTGCCCGGCCAGCCAGTTCGAGCTGCATGTCCGCGCCGTGGCCGGGCTGCCGTTGCCGGCCGCGAGCAGGCACAGCGACGCAGTGATGAAGAACCTGATCGGCCGGGAAGGCGCGGCACTTTGGCCCACGGCGCTGGCGACGCCCGGCTTGATCGCGCACCACTACGGCAAGGCCGAGGCGCGGCCCGGCCGCAAGATCGGCCATGTGACCCGGCTGTTCCCGCGCGGCTCGCTGCCCGGCCCGTTCGGCGTCGCCGACGCGCTGGGGCCGCTCGCCAGCCGATGATTTCCCTGCGGGCGGGGAACCCTGACCGAGACTGCGGGGTTGGCCTCGGTGGCAGCCCCGGAGTTCCGTCCATGTCCGCCCTGACCCGTCCGATCGGCCGTCGTCCGCTGCTGGGCGGGGCCACCGCCGCCGCGCTCATGCCGCTAGGCTGCGCCACGCCCGACGTCGGGCGGCAGCTCGGCGCCGGCCGGCCGGGTCTCGGGCGCGTGGCGTCGTTCGACGGGCAGGTGACGGGCGTCGCGGTGGCGCCCACCGGCCGCATCTTCGTCAACTTCCCGCGCTGGGAGGAGGATGTCGCGGTTTCGGTGGCCGAGGTCGGGCCGGGCGGCGCGCTGACCCCCTATCCCGACGCCGCGTGGAACTCCTACCGCAACGCCACACCGGGCGGAGCGGCGCAGCGCTTCGTGAGCGTGCAGGCGCTCGCCACCGACCCGCAGGGCAACCTCTGGGTGGTCGACCCGGCGGCGCCCGCCCTCGGCTTCGAGGTGCCGGACGGGCCGAAGCTGGTGTGCATCGACCTGGCCCGCAACCAGGTCAGCCGCACCTACCCGTTCGATACCACTGTCGCGCCGCAGGGCACCTACCTGAACGACATCCGCTTCACCGCCGACGGCCGGCGCGCGGTGCTGACCAACTCCGGGCAGCCGGGCTCGCTGATCGCCCTCGATGTCGCGACCGGCGAGGCGCGGCGGGTGCTCGACGGGCATCCCAGCACCCAGGCCGATCCTCACGTGGCGATGATCGTGAACGGCCGCGACCTACGGCGGCCGGACGGCGAGCCGCCGAAGTTCTCCGCCGATGGCGTCGCGATCGACAACCGGGGCGGCTACGTCCACTGGCAGGCGACCACCGGGACGACGATGTACCGCGTGCCGCTGGCGCCGCTGTTCGATCCGCGCGTGGCGCCCGCCGAACTCGGCCGCATGGTCGAGGTGGTGGCACGGACGTTCATCGCCGACGGCTACTGGATGGCGCGCAACGGCACGCTGTACGTGACCAGTTGCGGCGACAACTCGGTCAAGCGGCTGACGCCCGACCGGCAATTCGCGGTGGCGGTGCAGGATTCGCGGCTGCTGTGGCCGGACAGCATGGCGGAGGGCGCGGATGGCTCGCTCTACGTCACCGCGTCGCACATCCCGCAGATGAAGTCGTGGCA
Source organism: uncultured Acetobacteraceae bacterium (assembly GCA_964250775.1). Classification (GTDB taxonomy): domain Bacteria; phylum Pseudomonadota; class Alphaproteobacteria; order Acetobacterales; family Acetobacteraceae; genus CAVRQM01. Next base: position 11,091 of record CAXUHK010000095.1, read on the forward strand.
GGGTCCGGGCGTCAGCCAGACGCAGTTGTTCCGGTTCCAGCCCGCTTAGGGGCCGCGGCCGGACCACCGCGATAGAGCCAACCCGATCGAAAGGGATCGTGACGTGCGATGGCTTGCGGCGCTGCCCTTCCTCGGCATCCTGGTGGGGACAGCTTTTTTCGATCGCGCCGATCCGGCCTTCCTCGGGCTGCCCCTCATCCTGGTCTGGCTGGTGTCGTGGGTCGTGGCGACCTGCGCCATCATGGCGATCGTGTATCGCTGCGATCCCCTGAACCGCGGCGACGGGCAAGATCCGAAGGCGTCGGGGCCGCATCCATGAACCCGGCGCTGGGCATCATCTCCGGTTTCGTCCTCCTGGCGCTTGCCCTCGGCATCCGCGCGCGCGGCGGCAGGGACATGGATCTGGAGCAGTGGTCGGTGGGCGGAAGAGGCTTCGGCGCCGTGTTCGTCTTCCTGCTCATGGCTGGCGAAATCTACACCACGTTCACCTTCCTCGGCGCCAGCGGCTACGCCTACGGGCACGGCGGCCCCGCCTTCTACATCCTGTCCTACGGATGCCTCGCCTACATCCTCTCGTATTGGATGCTGCCGCCGATCTGGCGCTACGCGAAGCAGCACCGCCTCATCTCGCAGTCCGACTTCTTCGCGCGCAAATACGACAGCCCAGCCCTGGGAGTCCTGGTGGCGGTGGTGGGCGTCGTCGCGTTGCTGCCCTATCTGGTGCTGCAACTGAAGGGCCTCGGCATCATCATGTCCGTGGCCTCCTACGGCAGCGTCTCCGCGACCCTCGCGGTGTGGATCGGCGCCACGGTCATCACGGCCTATGTCATGCTGTCGGGCATCCACGGCTCGGCGTGGAACTCCGTGCTCAAGGACAGCTCGATCCTGGCGCTCGTGCTGTTCCTGGGCACCTACCTGCCGCTGCACCTCTACGGCAGCTACGCCGGGATGTTCGCGGCGATCAATGCGGCCAAGCCTGGGTTCCTGGCGCTACGCGCGCAGGGCGAGAGCATCGTGTGGTTCAGCTCGACCGTCATGCTGACGGCGCTCGGCTTCTACATGTGGCCGCACACCTTCGGTTCGCTCTACACGGCCCGCGACCCACGGGTGTTCCGCAAGAACGCGGTCGTGCTGCCGCTCTACCAACTTGTCCTGCTGTTCGTCTTCTTCGTGGGCTTCGCCGCGATCCTGAAGGCGCCGGGGCTGGCCGGGTCCGAGATCGACCTTTCGCTGTTCCGCCTCTCGATCGCCACCTTCGACCCTTGGTTCGTGGGCGTGATCGGCGGGGTTGGCGTGCTCACCGCCTTGGTGCCGGGGGCCATGATCCTAATGGCGGCCGCGACGCTGCTGGCCAACAACATCTACCGCACGGTCCACCGCCGCGCGGCCGATGCGACCATCTCTCGCGCGGCCAAGCTGATGGTGCCGCTGGTGGCGCTGGCCGCCGTGCTGTTGACCCTGCGAGGCGGTGACACGATCGTGGCCCTGCTGCTGATGGGCTACAGCTTCGTGACCCAACTGTTCCCGTCGATGGTGGCAAGCCTGCTGCCGCGCAACCGTGTCACCGCGCCGGGCGCCATGGCGGGGATCGTGGCCGGCGTCGCCACCGTCGCCGCGACGGTGCTCACCCATGCGACGACGCGCGACCTCCTGCCGTGGCTGCCGCGCCCGCTGCAGGACCTGAACATCGGGATCGTGGCTTTGGCCCTCAACGTCATTGCCCTGACGGTGGTGAGCCGGCTGACGCAGCCGCGGCCCCAGGCCATGGGGCACACCGTCGGGGGAGCCTGACAGCGCGCCGTCGGCGCTATGAGCCGCTGAACCAGTTGTAACCCTGGTCCTCCCAGTACCCGCCGGGATTGGTGTTGCTGACGAAGATCTCCGCGATGTGCTTTGGGTTCTTGAAGCCGAGCTTGGTCGGCACCCGCAATTTCAGCGGGAAGCCGTACTTGGCCGGCAACGGCGCGCCGCCGTAGTCGAGCGCCAGGATGGTCTGCGGGTGCAGCGCCGTCGGCATGTCGATGCTGGAGTAGTAGCGGTCGGCGCAGGTGAAGCCGACGTATTTGGCGGTGGTGTCGGCGCCGACGCGCTTGAGGAACTCATGGAACGGCACGCCCGACCATTGGCCGATGGCGCTCCAGCCCTCGACGCAGATGTGCCGGGTGATCTGGCCCTCCTGCGGCAGTGCCCGCAGCTTCGCCAGCGTCCATGGCGTCTTGTCGGCGATCAACCCCGAGAGCTGCATCTTCCAATCGGCGCCGTCGATGTCCGGCGCGTCGTCGACCGAGTAGAAGGCGTTGAACGGGAACGGCTTGGTGATGGCGCTGGCGGGATAGGTCGGCGCCAGGCGGTTCGGGTCGAACAGCAGTCCCTGCACCCGGTCGTTGAAGCGCGACATCGCCCACAGCACCTTGTCCACGGCGTCGCCGTCGGCGAGGTTGCAGCCGGTGAGCAGGGTCAACGCGCCCAGCGACAGCCCCGAGCGCAGCAGGCCGCGGCGCTCCAGGCGCAGGATTTCGTGGCGGCGGCCGCGCGCGATCACGACCGCACCTCGGCCTCTTGCGCGTCGACGCGGGCGCGCCCGGTGACCATGGCCACCAGGGTCGACGGCACCAGGACCACGAGCAACAGGTGGATCGCGGTGAACGCCACGATCCCGGACATCGCCGCGAAGTGGATGCGCCGCGCCGCTTCGTAGCCGCCGAGGAGTGCCGCCAGCGCCTGCAACTGCACCGGCTTCCACAACGACAGGCCGGACAGCACCGCCGCCACGCCGCACAGCAGGACCAACACGTAGAGCAGCCGCTGCACCGCGTTGTAGGTGCCGAGCTTGTGGTGCAAGCGGAAGGTCAGCGCCTCGCGCATGGTGCGCAGCACCCCGCGCGGCGAGATCGGGAACATGTGCCGCGCGAAGTGCCGCGAGGCGAGGCCGTAGGCGACGTACACCGCGCCGTTGGCGACCAGCAGCCACATCGCCGCCAGGTGCCAGGCGATGGCGCCGCCCAGCCAGCCGCCCAGCGTCGCCCAGTTCGGGAACACGAAGCCGAACAGCGGCGAGGCGTCGTAGATCTTCCAGCCGCTCATCACCATCATCACGATCGCCACCGCGTTCACCCAATGGGTGAGGCGGACGATGAACGGGTGGATGACCGTCAGCCGCACCGTGCGGCCCGGCAGCGTATGGCTCTGGCTCATGGTGTCCTGTCTACATCGAACGACGCTTGCCGGATGCCTTCGCCGGCAAGCGTCGTTGGTAACAGATTACATCGGCGGCACGACGCCATCGACGCCGACCGCCACCGCGCCGGCGGCGGTGCCGGCCGGGTTGGCGAACACGATCACGCTGGCGCCGGGCTTCAGCAGGCTGCGCTCGCCCGGCGCCATGGCGACGATCGGCACGCCCGCCGGCACCACGATGGTCTTCTGGCCGCCCTTGTAGTTGACCGTCATAGTGCGGCCGTTGGAGCCCACCAGGTCGCCCACCACGCCGTTGGTCATCGAGCTGCCGGGCGCCTTGTCCCACGGATAGTTGCCCTCGCCCGAGCCGCGCATCGAGCGGTCGAACACCTGCACGTCGAACGCCTTCAGTGTGCCGTCCGGCTGCGGCATCGCGGCCGAGCCGATGTAGCTGTCCGGCTTGATGTCGGCGAGCTTGGCGTTGGTGATGGCGATGACCTTGGTGTCGGGCGTCAGCGCCATGGTGGCGGTGGCGCCGCCGCGCGTCTTGAGCGTGATCGACTGGTCGCTCACCTGCTCGATGGTGCCGCGGGTGCGCGCGGGTGCCGCGGCCTGGGCGGCGCCCGCCAGCAGGGACGCTGTCAACGCCAGGGCGGCGGCACGATGGAACTTCATGGCGGGATCCCCTTTTTGTGGCAGCGTCGATAAGACGCCCGGCACCGAGACGCAACAACTGCCAAGTTGGTTTCAACCCGGCCGTGGCAACACCGCCGCCAGCCGGGCGACGCACGCCTCGAACGCGCCGAGGTCGCTCCACCGGGCCGAGTGTGCCATGTGGGCGACCACCAGCGCCCCGCCCGACGCATGGACCGCGCCGTCGATCATCAGGTTGTCGACCAGTCCGAACGCCTCGACAGCCATGCCGTCCGCGTCGCGCATCCCGGCGCTGGCCAGGCCGGAATGGGCCAGGGTGCGCGCGGTGAAGTCCTCGGCCACGTTGCTCCAGCCCGACACCGGCCGGCCGAGGGCGCGCATGAAGCCCAGCTCGAACACCGTGCCGACATCGGCGCTGGGGCCACGGAACGGCGTCAGGTTGGCCACCAGCGCGTGGCACGAGCGGATATGCGCCTCGTTGCGCAGCGCGATCCGCGCCGGCTGCGGCAGGGCGGCCCACGCCTGCGGCTCCTCGCCGGCCAGCGAGTCCAGCGGGAACACGCCGTCGATGTCGTGGCGGGCGCAGATTTCCTTGAGCCGCGCGCCGCGCGCCTGCGGGTCGGGCAGGAACACGTCGGGGCCGGCGAGGTAGACGCGCAAGGCGGGGCGGCTCACGGCGCCAGCCTCCCGCTTGCCGATCGAGCGGTTTCGGTGTGTATCGTCACGCTACCACGCACGAGGTTCCCCATGGCCAAGATCAAGGTAGCGACGCCGGTCGTCGAGCTGGACGGCGACGAGATGACGCGCATCATCTGGGGCTTCATCAAGGACAAGCTGATCCTGCCCTATCTCGACGTCGACTTGAAATACTACGATCTCGGCATCGAGTACCGCGACCGGACGGACGACCAGGTGACGGTCGACGCGGCGCACGCGATCCGCCAGTACGGCGTCGGCGTGAAGTGCGCCACCATCACGCCGGACGAGGCGCGCGTGGCCGAGTTCGGGCTCAAGAAGATGTGGCGCAGCCCCAACGGCACGATCCGCAACATCCTCGACGGCACCATCTTCCGCGAGCCGATCATCTGC
>CAXUHK010000096.1:0-15894 GCA_964250775.1 uncultured Acetobacteraceae bacterium
GACCAGGACGGCCGCCGAACCCTTGATCCCGTCCAGCAGCACGGTCGCGGCCGCGAGGCCGCGCCGACCGGTGCGCAGCACGTTGGTGGCGCCGATGTTGCCGGAGCCGATGGCGCGGATGTCGCCCAGCCCGGCGGCGCGGGTGAGCAGCAGCCCGAACGGGATCGACCCCAGCAGGTAGCCCACGACCGCCGCGACCATCCATGTCATCGTGCGAGTGTCGCCAGCGTCCGGCGCGAACACAAGCCGAAAGCCATGCAGCCGGCGCGGGCCCATGGCGTTGATGGCCCGAACAAGGAGATCGCCATGAGGGTATCGCACACGATCATGCCGCTGATGGGCCTCGGCATGGCGGTGGCCGGCTTCGACAAGCTGGCCGGCAACCGCTCGTACCGCAAGCTGTTCGAGGGCTGGGGCTGGAGCCGGCAGCAGATGAACAACGTGGCCGCCGCCGAGCTGGTCGGCGGCCTGCTGATGATCCCGCGCCAGACAAGGCGGTTGGGCGGCGGCATCCTGGCCACCGCCTCGGGCGTGGTGCTGGCCTCCGAGCTGCAGTCCCGCGACCAGCTCGCGGCGCCGCGGATGGGCGTGTTGATGGTGGCGCTGACGGCGCTGCTAAAGTGACAGCGGTTATTGTGAGAGCTGGGCGCGGTCGTGTGGTGCCGCGAGGTCGACGCTGGGACCGACCGGCACGATGCCGCTCGGGTTCACGCTCGGCTGGCTGCGGTAGTAGTGCCGCTTGATCTGGCCGAGGTCGACCGTCTCGGCCACGCCGGGCACCTGGTACAGGTCGCGCGCGTAGCCCCATAGCGCGGGATAGTCCCACAGGTGCCTGACGTTGCACTTGAAGTGCGCGTAGTATACGGCGTCGAACCGCACCAGCGTCGTGAACAGCCGCCAGTCGGCCTCGGTGATGCGGTCGCCGCAGAGATAGCGTTGGCCGGCGAGGCGCCGCTCCAGGTCATCCAGGGTGGCGAACAGCGCCTGCGCGGCGGCTTCGTACGGCTCCTGCCTGGTGGCGAAGCCGGCCTTGTAGACGCCGTTGTTGACCGTGTCGTAGACCCTGGCGTTGACCGCGTCGATCTCGTCCAGCAGGTCGGGCGGGCAGAAGTCAACGGTCGCGTCGCCGCCCACGCCGTCGAAGGCGCGGTTGAACATGCGGATGATCTCGGATGATTCGTTGCTGACGATGGCGTTGGTCCGCTTGTCCCACAGCACCGGCACCGTGACCCGGCCGGAGTAGCCGGGACGGGCGGCGATGTAGACCTCGGACAGCGCCGACTTGCCCAGCACCGGGTCTGGCTCGGTGAACACCCAGCCGCGCTCCAGCATCAGCGGCGACACCATGGTCATGCCGATGACGCCCTCCAGCCGCTTGAGCTTGCGGAAGATCACGGCGCGGGACGCCCACGGGCAGGCGAGCGAGACGTAGAGATGGTAGCGCCCCGACACAGCCGGGAAGCGACCGCTGCCGTCGGCCGTCACCCAGTCCCGGAACTGCGCGTCGGTGCGCACGAACGCACCCCCGGTCTTGTCCGTGTCATACCAGGTGTCGTGCCAGTTACCGTCGACCATGAGGCTCATTGCCATCTCCGCACCACGAGTTTGGCAGCATAGGGCAACGGACATCGCGTGGTACGGATTGTCGAAAACGGTTGCGCAATTGGAGACGGGTTTCATCGTCTCGATGCTCGATGCCCGTGACTCCAAACTGATCTAGTTTAGGTGGTCTCCCGACGATTGGGCTTAACGTCGGTTTGCGGCAGGGAGATGAGCTTTTCCTTCCTCCGCATTGACGATTCCTCCCAAACTTGGCGGCGCCTCGCGGCGCCGCCACCTTTTCCGTTGGCACCGCCGTCTATTCAGATGCGCAACGCGATCCGCCACTCGGTTCCGGCGCCCTCCAGCCGCGTCAGCACGCCTCCGGCGCCACGGACCAGACGCTCCACGTAACCCAACCCGGCGCTGCCTGGCCGCATCCCCTTGAACCCGCAACCGTCGTCGCTCACGACGATGACGGGGCAGCCGGTGCCGTCGGGGCCGCGCGCGAACAGGCGAACCGTGATCGTCCCGGCGACGCCGTCGGGAAAGGCGTGCTCGGCGGCATTCGCCACCAGCTCGTTGACGGCGACCGCGAGGCGCCCAGCCCGTTCGACGGTCATTCCGACCGGCTGCATGTCGGTCGCCAGCACGATGCCCCGGGAAGCAAGGTCGGTGGCAGCGGCGATCTTGTGGCAGAGCGAACCCAGATAGACGGCCATCTCGACGCCGTCGTCGGCCTGGAGGCCTAACAGGTGATCGTATAGACCGGCCAGCGCCAGCACCCGGCGGCTCACGCGGTTGTAGCCGGCTCGCTGGCTTGCATCGTCGAGGCCACGGATCTCCCGGCTGATGCTGCTGTAGATCCCTTGCAGGTCGTTGCGGAACCTATGTTGCATCTCGTGCAACGACGCTTCGTGCAACGACGATTGGTGCTCGGCGGCGCCGCAGGAAGCCTGTCGCGTGAGACGGCCCCGCGCCGTCGCCAAGCTATAAGCCAGCAACTGCACGAAGCAGATGTCGTCCGTGTGGAATTCACCGTGCCTCGAACTCTCGACCTCAAGGACGCCGAATGTCATCGAGCCGTCGCCCGGGACGGGGACGCTGACGCTGCGGACAACGCCGTGCTCGGTCAGCAGGTCGAGTGCCCGGAAACGCGTGTCCTGCGCCAGGGCGTTGCAGACGGCCGGCTCGCCCGTAAGCCACGCGAGACCCGCGGCGGTTCCGGTGTCGGCCTGCACCCGCGACCGACCGACCACGCCCGGCCGCCATCCCACCCCGGCCTGAACCAGGAAGTCGTGGTCGTCGGCTTGATACGCGAGCAGCGTGGCGAACCCGGCTTGCAGGCCGTCCGCCGCCACCTGGCAGGCTTCCTGCTGCAGCGCTGGCAGGTCTTCGCTCTGGCCGGCGATCACGGCATAGCGCGCGGCCAAGCGCATCCGGGCCCGCATTCTCTCCGGCCACCCTGGTAGTAACGGCGCGGAAGACGAGTCTTTGGGCCAGAACAGCGGCAGCGGCGTCAAAATGTCCATCACACGGCCTCACCAGGAAAACTGTCGAAGGTAAGTCGGAAACTTAACTGGATTGCGACATTGAGCGTTTTCCGTCGCTATTATCCCGTATGACACTCACTCCGGATCCGCATGGCCAAGCAGCTCTCATGCTGTGCGAAAGCCTCATGTTCCTGCTTGTCGACGAAGGCATCATTCGCAAGGAACAGGCGGTCGAGGCGATCGAGAACGTGGTCGACGTCAAGCAGGAGATCGCCGGGACAAGCGAGAGCGTTGTGGTGAGCATGGTGTCGATTGGCCTGCTGCGGGCGATCGCGCGAAGCATCTCGGCAGCGACCACCCCCAAGCCATCGGCAGCCTGATGACAACCCGCGCCGAGAAGACACTGGATCGTGGACCTGTCGTGGCCGACCATGACGATCGCTTCCCTATCGGTTGAGCTACCCCTATTGGTCGATTTACTTGCCGGAGGTGTCTTGGGCATTAACCTGTGATAGTTTGCGGAACGATCCCATGCGCCACCCGACGGCATCAGGCGAAACGCTCTCCCGTAACGGTTCCAGCGACAATCCGCTGGTCCGCAAGCTGTCCCTTTTCGCGCCGCTGTCGCCATCCGACCGCGACACCCTTGACGAGTTGGCCTCCAAGCAAGAGCGTGTCGCCGCCGACGTCGACATCGTGGCCGAGGGCATGGCGCCACGGTCGGTGTTCGTCATCATCGAGGGCATGGCGGCGCGCTACCGCGGCCTACCTGACGGCGGACGTCAAATCATGACGTTCCTCATTCCGGGCGATCTCTGCGACATACACGTGTTTCTCGCGCGTGCCATGGACCATTCGATCGGTGCCATCACTCCGGTCCGTATCGCGTCGATCTCGCGCGAGCGCATGATGGACGTCTTCACCCGTCAACCCCGCATCTCCGCCGCGCTGTGGTGGAGTTCCATGCAGGAGGAGGCGATGCTGCGGGAACGGATCGTCTCGCTCGGGCGGCGCGACGCGCGCGGCCGGATCGCCTACCTGCTATGCGAACTGCTCTGGCGTCACGCGGCGGTTGGACTGACGAGCAATGGAACGTTCAGGCTGCCGCTCACGCAGACGGAGCTGGGGGACACGCTCGGCCTGACCCCGGTGCACGTCAATCGGATCCTCAAGGAATTCCGGTTCCATCGCCTGATCGCCATGGAGCAGAAGCTCATCACCCTGCTCGACGTTCCCGGCCTGCAGCGGATGGCGGGTTTCACCAAGGACTATCTGCAACTGGAAGGCGTGTCGGAGGAGGTGGCCAAGTATTTCGGCGACCGTGAACAAAAGATGGGACGGCACTCCGACAACCAACCGGACCAGCAAAACCGGGAATAGGCGATGCGATCTTGTCGGGCCGCCAACTCGCGATCGACAGGCTGGCTGCCGTGGGACTCGAAGACCGGCCGGTAAGTCTGGTCGCGCCGCTGAAGTCTTTCGCGACCGATCAGTCGCGCCTCACACCGCGGTCACGTCCTCGGCAAACACCCGCCGTCCGTGCTTCCAGGTTCCAATGACCCGCCCCTCCAACGCCCGTCCATCGAACGGCGTGTTCTGGGCGCGGCCGGGAAGGGCGCCCGCCTGCACCTGCCAGATGCGCTCGAAGTCGAACAGGCACAGGTCGGCCGGCTCGCCCCGCCGCAGGGTGCCGGCGGCGCTGCCCAGCAGCCGCGCCGGGCCGACCGACAGCAGTTCGACCGCGCGCGCCAGCACCAGCGCGCCGCCATGCACCTGCGCCAGGGTGATGCCCAGCAGCGTCGACAGCCCGGCGCCGCCGACCGCCGCCTGCCCGAACGGCACCCGCTTCTCGTCGACGCCGCGCGGCTGGTGGTCGCTGGCGATGGCGTCGACCGTGCCGTCGGCCAGGCCCGCGACCACGGCGAGCCGGTCCGCCTCGCAGCGCAGCGGCGGCGACAGCTTGGCGAAGGTCCGGTAATCGCCGATCGCGGTCTCGTTCAGGTCGAAGTAGGGCGGTGCCGTGTCACAGGTGACGTCGAGGCCGTCCGCTTTGGCGCGGCGGATCAGGTCGAGCGCCGCCGCCGTCGAGACGTGCGCGAAATGCACCGCGCCGCCGGTCATCGCCGCAAGACGAACGTCGCGCGCGACCATCATCGCCTCGGCGTCGGCCGGTATCCCGCGCAGGCCCATGCGGGTCGCTTGCTCACCCTCGGTGGCGTCGCCGCCGGCCGTCAAAGAAGGTTCCTGGGCGTGCTGCACGATGCGGGCGCCGAAGCCGCGCGCATAGGACAGCGCCAGGCGCATCAGCCGCGCCGGGCCGATTGCGCGACCGCCATCGGTGAAGGCGACAGCCCCGGCCTCCCGCAGCAGCCCGAGTTCGGCCAACTCCTGCCCCTGGCAGCCACGGGTCAGCGCGCCATACGGCAGCACGCTGAGCGATCCGGTCTCCTCGCCACGCGCGCGCAGCAGCCGCACCAGCGCCGGCTCGTCGATCGCGGGCGAGGTGTCGGGCAGGGCGGCGACGGTGGTGATGCCGCCGGCCGACGCGGCGATGGCGGCCGAGGAGATGGTCTCGCGATACTCGTAGCCGGGCTCGCCGAGTTCGGCGCGCATGTCGACCAGGCCGGGGCAGAGCACGGCGTCGTCGCCCTCGATCACCAGCGCGCCGTCGGGCGGGCCGAGCGAGCGCCCGACATCGGCGATGCGGCCGTCGCGGACCAGCAACTCGCCCGGCCCGTCGAGGCCGCTGGCCGGGCAGACCAGGCGGACGCCGCTGAACAACAAGTCCCTCACGATTTCTGGCCCGGCCGCGCCAGCAAATCGAGCACCGCCATACGGACGGCCACACCCATCTCGACCTGCTCCCGGATGACGCTGCGCTGCACGTCGTCGGCGACCGCGCTGTCGATCTCCACGCCGCGGTTCATCGGCCCCGGATGCAGGACCAGCGCGCGCGGGCCAGCGTGCGCCAGCTTCGCGGCATCCAGCCCGTAGAAACGGAAGTACTCGCGCCCGCTCGGCACGTAGCCGCCGTCCATCCGCTCGCGTTGCAGGCGCAGCATCATCACGATGTCCACGCCTTCCAGCCCCGCCGCCATGTCGTGAAACACCGTGACGCCGAGCCGTTCGGCCTGCGGCGGCACCAGCGTCGGCGGCCCCACCACGCGCACCTGGCTGCCCATGGCGGTGAACAGGTGGATGTTCGAGCGCGCCACCCGCGAGTGCAGGATGTCGCCGCAGATCGCCACCACGAGGCTGTCGAGCCGGCCCATCCGCCGGCGGATGGTGAGCGCGTCGAGCAACGCCTGGGTCGGATGCTCGTGGGTGCCGTCGCCGGCGTTGACCACGGCGGCGTCGACCTTCTGCGCCAGCAGGGCGGCGGCTCCGCTCTCGGCGTGGCGCACCACCAGCAGGTCGCACTGCATGGCGTTGAGCGTGGCCGCGGTGTCGATCAGCGTCTCGCCCTTGCTCACGCTGCTGGTGGCCACCGTCATGTTGACGACATCGGCGCCGAGGCGCTTGCCGGCCAGCTCGAAGCTGGTACGGGTACGGGTGCTGTCCTCGTAGAACAGGTTGATCAGCGTGCGCCCGCGCAGCCGGTCGCGCGCCGTCTTGCCGGACCGGTTGAGTAGCACGTAGCTCTCGGCGAGGTCGAGGATGCGCGCGATCTCCGGCGGGTGCATCCCCTCGATGGCCAAAAGGTGGCGCGTCATCCCTCGGCGGCGGCGCGGATGCGGGCCAATGACGCGTCGCGGCCTAGGGCGGCCAGGGTCGCGTCGATGCCGGGACTCGTGGTGCTGCCGGTCAGCGCCGCGCGCACCGGCTGCGCCACCTGGCCCAGCTTGTGCCCGTGCGCCTCGGCGAACGCCCGCAGCGCCGCATCCAGGGCGGGGGGCAAGAAATCGGTCGCCTCAAGGGCCGGCGCGACCTCGCGCAGCAGCGCGCGCGCCTGCGGGGTCAGGAGCGCCTGCGCCTTGGGCTCCATCGGCAGCGGCAGCGGGCGCGCCAGGAAGGCGGCGCTGTCGGCCAGCTCGACCAGCGTCTTGGCCCGCTCCTTGAGGCCGGGCATCAGCGCCAGCAAACGCCCCGCCACGTCCTCTCCGACCGCGAGCGCGGGGTCGTGGCGGAAGCGGTCCAGCGTCTCGGCCACCAGCCGCGCATCGTCCGCGTCGCGCAGCCAGGCGCCGTTGACGTGGGTGAGCTTGGCGTAATCCATCCGGGCGGCGCCCCGGCCCACGCCGTCGAGGTCGAACAGGGCGACCGCCTCGTCGCGCGACAGCAGTTCGGCGTCGCCATGGCCCCAGCCAAGCCGCAGCAGGTAGTTGCACAGCGCCTCGGGCAGGAAGCCCTGCTGGCGGAACTCCAGCACGCTGACCGCGCCGTGCCGCTTCGACAGCTTGGCCCCGTCGGCGCCGTGGATCAGCGGGATGTGCGCGAACGAAGGCGGCTCCCAGCCCATCGCGTCGTAGACCTGGAGCTGGCGGAAGGTGTTGGTCAGGTGGTCGTCGCCGCGGATGACGTGGGTGATGCCCATGTCGTGGTCGTCGACCACCACCGCGTGCAGGTAGGTGGGCGTGCCGTCGCCGCGCAGGATCACCATGTCGTCGAGTTCCGCGCGGGCGACCCGGACCTCGCCCTGCACCAGGTCGTGCAGCACCGTCTCGCCGGTCTGGGGGGCGCGCAGGCGGATCACCGGGGCGACGTCCGGCGGTGCCTCGGCGGGATCGCGGTCGCGCCAACGGCCGTCGTAACGCGGCGGCCGGCGCTCGGCGACCGCCTGCTCGCGCATCTGCCGCAGCTCCTCGGCCGAGGTCCAGCAGCGGTAGGCGTGGCCGGCCTCCAGCATCGCCCGCGCCACCTCGGCGTGGCGCGCGGCGCGGGTCGACTGGAACACCGGAGGATGGTCCGGAGACAGGCCGAGCCACTCCAGGCCTTCCAGGATGACTCGGGTGGCTTCCGGCGTGCTGCGTTCGCGGTCGGTGTCCTCGACCCGCAGCAGGTACTCGCCGCCGTGGTGGCGGGCGAACAGGTAGTTGAACAACGCGGTGCGGGCGCCGCCGACATGCAGCAGGCCGGTCGGGCTCGGGGCGAAGCGGGTGCGGACGGTCATGCACCGCACTTAGCATGATGACGTCATGCCGCGAACCGGCGTAACGTTGCGTTCGTGCAACTTATGCTCTCCCCGGTGCGGCCCCGACCGTCGACGCTGCGCAGGACGGCGGCCGGGCTGGCGGCGTGGGTCGCCGTCGAGCGGGGGCGTTTCGCGCTCTGGCTGCCGGTCGCGATGACCGCCGGCAGCGTGGCGTATTTCTCCTGGGGCGAGGAGCCTTGGCCCTGGTCGGGGACGGTCGTGGCGCTGCTGGCCGCGCCGGTCGCCGTGCTGGCCCGGCAGTGGGCGGCGTGGCGCGGGACCGCTTCGGTGATCGCAGCCCTCGGCGTGGGCTTCGCCAGCGCGCAATGGGCGACGGCGCGGGCGCCGCCGCTGCTCGACGCGCCGCGCACGGCGGTGATCGTGACCGGGACGGTGCGCGCGGTGGAGGCGCTGCCGCAGGGCAGGCGGGTGACGCTGCAATCGCCGGCGCTGGGCGAGGCCGTGGCGTCGATGCGGGTGGTGCGCATCCGGCTGCGCGGCGGGGACGACCAGCCGATCGCCGCCGGCGACACGCTGCGGGTGCGCGCGATGCTGAGCCGCCCGGCGCCGCCGGCCTATCCCGGCGCCTGGGATTTGCAGCGCGACGCCTACTTCTCCGGCATCGGCGCCTATGGGTTCGCGCTGAGCCCGGCACAGCGCCTGGCGGAGGGCCCGCCGCCGCGCGGCTTGACGGCTCTGCTGCAATCGCTGCGCGAGACCATCGCGCGGCGGGTGGCGGCGGCGCTGCCGGGGGCGCAGGCGGCGGTGGCGACGACGCTGCTGACCGGCAACGCCTCGTCGCTGGACGCCGCCGACAAGTCGGCGTTCCGCGACTCTGGGCTGGCGCACCTGCTGGCGATCGCGGGGCTGCACATCGGCATCGTCATGGGCCTGGTGTTCGGCGCGGTCCGGCTGGGGCTGGCCGCCTGGGAGCGGGCGGCGCTGCACTGGCCGGTCAAGGCGATCGCGGCGCTGGCGTCCTTGGCGACCGGGGGCGGCTACATGCTGCTGACCGGGGCGCACGTGCCGATCGTGCGCAGCTTCGCCATGGCGTGCCTGTTCACGCTGGCGGTGCTGGCGCGACGGCGTGCTGTGTCGTTGCGCGGCTTGGCGCTGGCGATGGCGGCGGTGGTGCTGCTGTCGCCGCACGAGGTCATGGGCGTCAGCTTCCAGATGAGCTTCTCGGCGGTGCTGGCGTTGGTCGCGGGTTACGAGGCGCTGCGCCCGTGGCTGCGGCGGTTGCGCGGGCAGGGCGGCTGGCGGCGGCACCTGCTGGGCCATTTGGTCGGGTTGGCGATCACCAGCGCGCTTGCGGGCACCGCGTCGGCCCCGTTCGGCGCCTACCATTTCGGCCGGGTGCAGCTCTATTTCGTGCTGGCCAACATGGCGGCGGTGCCGCTCACCGCGATGTGGGTCATGCCGTTGGGCCTGCTGGCGCTGGCGCTGATGCCGCTGCACCTGGAAGCGGCGGCGCTGGTGCCGATGGGCTGGGGCGAGGCGGCGATCCTGTGGATCGGGCGCGGCGTGAGCGCGCTGCCGGATGCGACCATGGCGGTGCCGCATTTGGCCGAATGGGGGCTGGCGCTGGTGGCGTTGGGCATCGCCTGGACCGGGCTGTGGCGCAGCCGGGTACGGCTGATTGGCGTGGCGCTGGTGCTGGCGGGACTGGCGTCGCCGCTGCTGGCGCCGGCGCCCGATGTGCTGGTCTCGGCCGACGGTCGGCTGATCGGGCTGCGCACCGGCGCCGGAGTGTTCGTGCAGGCGCGGCCGGGAGTCTCGGGGTTCACGCGCGACGCCTGGCAGCAGATGTGGGACAGCGGGCCGTTGCTGCCGTTGCCCGAGGACGCACCGGCCACCTGTTCGCCGACCGCCTGCTGGATGCAGTCGAGCGGGGAGGCGGCGCTGCTGCTGCGCAGCCCGCTCGACCCGACCGCCGACCTCGCCGGCGCCTGCGGCATGGCGGTGGTCGTGGCCGCCGAGCCGCTCCGCCTGCACTGCCGGCCGCGGGTGCCGGTGGTGGATCGTTTCAGCGTCTGGCGCGAGGGCGCCACCGCGATCTGGCTGCGCCCGGGCGGCCCGCGCATCGTCTCGGAGCTGGCCTGGCGCGGCGTGCGGCCGTGGGCGCCGCCGCCGTTCCACAACAGCGCTCCCGCCGGCCTAGCCCCGGCGCTCACCGACACCTTGCCGCCGGCGTGAGAGGGGCTGTCTGAAAGTCGCAGAAGGGATATTATGGAAAACAGGCGGCAGAAGTCGTGTCAAATCTCGATCTGCCGGCCCACCTCCACGAACCGCTTGGTCGGCAGATGGAACCTGTCCACGGTGCGCAGCGCGTTGCGGAACATCAGCGCGAACAGCACCCGACGCCACACCGGCAACTTCTCGGCCGCCTGGCTCGCCACCACGTCGTCGTGCGACACGAAGAACAGCGCGTCGGTCAGGTCGATGTCGCAGCCGCGCGCGTGCGCCTCCGCCAGCGCCGCCTCGATGTCGGGGATCTCCACGAAGCCGTAATGCGCCGTGAGATGCCAGAAACCGTCCGCGACCTTGTCGATCTGCAGCCGCTGATCGTCGCGCACCCGCGGCGATTCCATGAAGCGGATGCTGAGCGACACCAGCCTGCGGTGCAGCGCCCCCATGTCGTTGACGTGCCGCACCATGACGCCCGGCACCGCCCGGGCGCTGCGGCTCAGGAACACCGCTGTGCCCGGGACACGCGCGATGCCCTTGTCGGCCAGCATCTGCATGAACAGCTTGGGCGCCATCTGCAGCGTGCCCAACCGTTCGCGCACCGCCTCGGCGCCGTCGTGCCAAGTCGTCATCACCAGGAACAGCACCGTCGCGATCGCCAGCGGAATCCAGCCGCCATCGGCGATCTTCAGCAGGTTGGCGGCGAAGAACCCGCAATCGACCAGCAGGAAGCCGCCCGCGACCAGTCCCGCGACCCATGGCCGCCAGTGCCACTGCCCCGTCATGGTGTGGAACAGCAGCGCCGTGGTCAGCAGCATCGTGGTGGCGACGGCGGTGCCGTAGGCGCCGGCCAGGCGGTCGGAACTGCCGAAGCCGACCGTCAGCGCCAGCGTCACCGCCATCATCGCCCAGTTCACCAGGGGCACGTAGATCTGGCCGTACTCGGCGTCGGAGGTCTGGTAGATGCGCAGGCCAGGCAGCCATCCGAGCTGCACCGCCTGCCGGGTCAGCGCGAACGCGCCGGTGATGATCGCCTGGCTCGCGATGATGGTGGCCAACGTCGCCAGCGCCACCAGGGGGATCACCGCCCAGTGCGGCGCCATCAGGAAAAAGGGGTTCTGGCTGCCGACTTGCCCCGCCTGCACCAGCGCGGTCTGGCCGGCGTAGCTCAGCAGCAGCGCCGGCAGCACCACGCCGTACCAGACGACACGGATCGAGCCGCGCCCCACGCCACCCATGTCGGCGTAGAGCGCCTCGCCGCCGGTGATCGCCAGGAACACGCCGCCCAGCACGATGAGGCTGGCCCAGCCGTGATGCGCCAGGAACGCCACGGCGCGCGTCGGGTCGACCGCCGCCAGCACGCCCGGATGCCGCGCGACCTGCACGGCGCCCAGGCCACCGATCACCACGAACCACAGCAGCATCACCGGCCCGAACAGCCGCCCGATGCGGGCGATGCCGAACATCTGGCCGCCGAACAGGCCGAGCAGCACCACCACCGCCAGCGGCATCACGAACGGCTTCACCGCCGAGGTCACGACGCTGGTGCCTTCGAGCGCGCTCAGCACCGAGATCGACGGCGTGATCACCCCGTCGCCATAGATCAGTGCCGCGCCGAACAGCCCCATGGCGATCATCCAGCGGTGGCGCCGGGCGTCGTTGCCGGTGACCAGCGCCATCAGCGCCAGGATGCCGCCCTCGCCGGCGTTGTCGGCGCGCATCACGAACACGCAGTATTTGAGCGAGACGGTGATCAGCAGCGCCCACACCATCAGCGACAACAGGCCCAGCGCGGCCTGGGCGTCCACCTTGCCGCCGGCGGCCGAGATGATCGTCTGCATCGTGTACAGCGGGCTGGTGCCGAGGTCGCCGTAGACGATGCCCAGCGCGGTCAACGCCAGGGCCGGCGTGGTCCGCCGCTCCAGCGCGGCCGCGTCGGGCGTCGGCGCCACTTCAGTCACCATCACGCGCCACCCGGTTCCGCTAGGTCCAGCCGCTGCCCGTCGTACCCGGCCTCGACGCCCGCCGGCAGGTGCGCGCCGAGCCACGCCCAATCCATGTCGGTGCCCATATGCGTGAGCACCGTGCGCCGCGGGCCGAGCCGCGCCACCCACTCCAGCGCCAGCGACAGCCAGGCATGGGTGCGGTGCCGGCCGCGCTGGAAGCAGCCGACGACCCAGGTGTCGACGCCCGCCAGCGCCGCGAAGGCCGCCTCGTCGAGCCCGACCACGTCGGTCGAGTAGCCGAAGCCGCCGATGCGCAGCCCGAGCGTGCTGATGAAGCCGTGATCCTGCTCGAACACGCTGACCGGCACGCCGCCGGCGTCGAACGACTGCCCGGCCTCGATGGCGCGCGGCAGCAGCACCGGGCGGAAGAAGCCGGGCGGCTGCCACGGCAGGAAGGCGTAGTCGAACCGCCGCTCCAGCTCGGCCAGCGTGCCGGCGGTCGCGAACGCCTCCAGCGGACGGCCCACGATGCGGTTCAGGATGCGCACGTCGTCGAGCCCGAGGATGTGGTCGGCGTGCGCGTGGGTGAACAGCAGCACGTCGACCCGCGCCACGGCGCAGGCCAGCAACTGCGCCCGCATGTCGGCGGAGCAGTCGACCAGCAGCGCCCTGCCCGCGCACTCGACCAGGATGCTGGCGCGGGTGCGGCGGTTGCGCGGCTCGGCGGCGTCGCAGGCGCCCCAGTCGCCGGTGCCGTCGGCGCCGCCGATGGTCGGCACCCCGGCCGAGCCTCCCGTGCCCAGCAGCGTCACGTGCATCTCAGGCGGCCGTGCGGAACAGGCGGCGGAAGTTGGCGGTGGTCAGCTCGGCCAACGCCTCGGGTGCCAGGCCGCGCACCTGCGCCAGCACGCCAGCCGTGTGCGCGGTCCAGGCCGGCTCGTTGCGGCGGCCGCGATGCGGCACCGGCGCCAGGTATGGCGCGTCGGTCTCGACCAGCAGCCGCTCGGCCGGCAGGTCGCGCGCGATATCCCTGATCTCGTTGGATCTCGGGAACGTCAGGATGCCGGAGAAGCTGACATAGCCGCCCTGCCCCACCGCCGCTTCGGCCAGCGCGCGGCCCGAGCTGAAGCAGTGGAGCAGGAAGGCGAAGTCGCCGCCTTGCTCGCGTTCTTGGCGGAGGATCGCGGCGATGTCGGCGTCGGCGTCGCGGGCGTGGATCACCAGCGGCAGGCCCGCCAGGCGGGCGGCGCGGACATGGGCGCGGAAGCTCGCCTGCTGCACGTCGCGCGGCGCCTTGTCGTAGAAGTAGTCGAGGCCGCTCTCGCCGATGCCGACAACTTTCGGGAAGTCGGCTTCGGCGGCGATGGCCTCGGGGCTCGGGACCGGGTGTTCCCCGGCGTTGTGCGGATGCACGCCCACGGTGCACCAAACGTTGCCGTGCGCCGCCGCGATGGCCCGCACCACGTCGCTCTCCACCAGGCGGGTGCCGATCGTCACCATGGCGCCCACGCCCGCCTCGGCGGCGCGCGCCAGCACGGCCTCGCGCTCCGCTGCCTCGAAGTAGTCGAGATGGCAGTGCGAATCAATCAGGAACAAGGCGCTATGCCGCCGCCATGTCGAAACGGGGGAACACGCCGACCGGCGCCGGCAAGGCCGCGTCGTCGGCCAGCGGTGTCGCCAGCGCCGCCAGGTCGCGCTGCCCCGGACCCGCGCCGAGCTGGTCGAGCATCCGCGCCATCGACTCCGGCATGAACGGCTGCAACACCGTGGCGACCACGCGCAGCGCGTCGACCAAAACCCGCAGCACGTGGCCCATGCGGGCCAGGTCGGTCTTGCGCAGCGCCCACGGCGCCTGGCGGTCGATGTAGCCGTTGCCGGCGCGGACCACCCGCCACACCTCCTCCAGCGCGTCGCCGAACGCCTGCTGCGGCAGCAACTGCCGCAGTGCCCCGGGCAGCGCCTCAGCGGCGTCGCGCAACACAGCATCCTCGGTGGTGGCGGGGCCGCGCGACGGCAGCCGGCCGGCGCAGTTCTTGGCGATCAGGCTCAGGCTGCGCTGCGCCAGGTTGCCGAGGTCGTTGGCCAGCTCGACGTTGAGCCGGCTGATGAGCGCCCGGCGGCTGTAGTCGCCGTCGTTGCCGAACGGCACCTCGCGCAGCAGGAAGAAGCGCACCGGGTCGAGGCCGAACTCGGCGACCAGGGCGCGCGGCTCGACCACGTTGCCGACCGACTTGCTCATCTTCTCGCCCTCCACCGTCCACCAGCCGTGCGAGTAGACGCGGGCCGGCAGCGGCAGTTCGGCGGCCATCAGCAACGCCGGCCAGTAGACGGCGTGGAAGCGCGCGATCTCCTTGCCGACCATGTGCAGTTGCGCGGGCCAGAACGGCCAGCGCGCGTCCGCCGCGTCGGGGAAGCCCACCGCCGTCAGGTAGTTGGTCAGCGCGTCGAGCCAGACGTACATGACGTGCTCGGGGTCGCCCGGCACCGGCACGCCCCAGCGGAAGCTGGTGCGGCTGATCGACAGGTCGCGCAGGCCGCCGCGCACGAAGCTCACGATCTCGTTGCGCCGCGCCACCGGGCCGATGAACTCGGGGCGGGCGTCGTACAGCGCCAGCAACCGCTCCTGGAACGCCGAGAGGCGGAAGAAGTAGCTCGGCTCGCGCACCCACTCGACCGGCGCCCCGCTCGGCGCCACGCGGCTGCCGTCCGGGCGGGTGGCGAGTTCGTCCTCGTCGTAGAACGCCTCGTCGCGCACCGCGTACCAGCCCTCGTAGCCGCCCAGGTAGATGTGCCCGGCCGCCTCCAGCCGCCGCCACAGCTCGGCGCAGGCGCGCTTGTGCCGGGGCTCGGTGGTGCGGATGAAATCGTCGTACGAGATGCCCATCACGTCCGCCATGTCGCGGAAGTCCGCGGCCACCTGATCGACAAACAACTGCGACGGCACGCCGGCCGCCTCGGCCGCCTTCTCGACCTTCTGGCCGTGCTCGTCGGTGCCGGTGAGGAAGAACACGTCATGGCCGTCGAGCCGCTGCCAGCGCGCCAGCACGTCGGCGGCGACCGAGGTGTAGGCGTGGCCGATATGCGGCGCGCCGTTCACGTAATAGATTGGCGTGGTCAGGTAATAGCGCTGATTCATTACAATTCCGAGTAGGTGGCGCTGCGTCAGGAGGCTCCGGACAGCAGCCTGAAACCCTGCACCAGCGCCTCGCGCCGGTCCAGGTGCAGGCCCTCGGTCTCGCCTTGCAGGGTGCCCAGGGCGTGCCACACCGCGACCCACTCATCAAGGCCCCGCGCCGCCAATGCGCGGGTGTGCGTGTCGTCGACGCCGCGCGCCGCGTCGCGCACCGTGGCCGCGAGGCGCTCGCGCAGCAGGCCCATGAAGCCGGCGAACGCCGCGTCGCCGCGCCCGATCTGGTCGGCGGCGCGCAACGCGTCGTCGGTGGTGAGCCGCACCGGGTCGGCCAGCAGCTTGCCGACCGTGCCCTCCAGCGCCACGCCGCCGGCCCCGGCCAGCGCCAGGGCGCGCCCGGCCGAGCCGCCGGCCAGCGCCGCCAGGCGGTCGCACTCGGCTTCCAGGTCCGGCCGCAGCCGGCGCAGC
>CAXUHK010000097.1:0-9261 GCA_964250775.1 uncultured Acetobacteraceae bacterium
CGCGATCACTTTCGATTCATCGTCAGCTTCGGCCAAAAATGGCCAAAGTCGAGCTCAGGATAGGTTGAAAATCAACATTGTTACGAAGATATTTGACGAGGCAAAATCTGATTCGGCTTACAAGGGGCTTTTCCAAGCCGACGCCAAGATCGCCTTGAAGGACCGGACTGTCCGGAAAATCGTGGAGTTGTTCGAAAGCCACGACCTTGGCCTGACCGCGTTCGATGTCAAAGGGGAAGCATTCGAGTACTTTCTTGGCGATACGTTTACAGGCGGTCTCGGAGAGTACTTCACGCCGCGCAACGTAGTGGAGTTCATGGTCGAAGCGGTCGATCCAAAGATCGGCGAAAGAGTTATCGATCCGTTTTGCGGAACCGGGGGCTTCATGATTTACGCCTTCGATGTCGTGAGCGAGAAAATCCGCCTGCAAGAGTTCTCCGACGAGGAAAAAGGACGGTGGCGGCTGGAGTTGTCCAACAAGTCCCTTTTCGGAACCGACTGGAAAGACCGCACGTCGCAAGCTTGTAAGATGAACATGATGGTTCATGGCGATGGAAGCTCAGGCGTGTTCATGCACGACGGCTTTGCCGACGTCCCCGGCGCAATCGAGGAAGGCAAGTTCAATCTTTGCCTGACCAACCCACCTTTCGGCTCCATGGAAACCGATCCGGCGACGCTGGCGCGATACGAGCTTGGCGCAGGCCGAAAGAGCCAAGACCGGGTGATCCTCGCGTTGGAACGTGCGGTGCGGCTGGTCAAGCCTGGGGGGCAGATTGGCATCGTCGTCATCGACGGCGTGCTGAACACCAAGCGCCGACGATACGTTCGCGACTACTTGAGGCGGCACGCTTGGATCAAGGCCGTCGTCAGCCTAAACTCTGAAACCTTTGAAGGGTACGGTGCGCGGGCGAAAACAAGCATCCTTTTTCTGCAAAAGAAGGCGGCTCCTTCGGACGAGCCTCAAAAAGCTGTGTTCGTCGCGGTGGCAAGGAACACTGGCGTCGCGCCCAACGGCGACGCGATACCGGGGAACGTGCTCCCGGATATCCTGCTCGACTACCGGGATTTTCATAAAGGCAGCTTCGTTCTAGGCCAGTCCGGCAAGCACTCGGAATCCTTGTGCGTCGAGCTTGCCGAGCGTCTCGATGCTGAATTCTACGCGCGAAAGGCTCACGCCCGCGTTGTTGATTTGCCCGCGTTGCGGCTTGACGTGGAAGCTGCACAGATTGAGGTCGCCGCCGGGTACGCTGCGCTGTCTGGAGTTAGTGGGACGCTGCGCGACCTGGAATCGAAGCCGGTTCGTCTTGGCGACATTCTGGAGCAGGTGGAGGCAAGGGAGAAAATCCAGCCGGAGCTAACCTATCGCTTGCTTGGCGTGCGTTGGCACGGCGAAGGCGCGTTCATCCGGGAAGAGAAACTAGGTAAGAGCATCAAGGCGACTGCCCACTACAGGGTAAGCGCGGGCTGGATCGTCTATAACCGTCTTTTCGCCTTCCGGGGATCGTTCGCGATACTCGATGTAAACCATGACGGATGCCACGCTTCCAATGAGTTTCCAACGTTCTGTCCGAAGCCCGGCGTCGTGGACGGCGACCTTCTCAGCCGTTATATCGTCCATTGCCTGAACAGCCCGTAATATCTGGCCGTCATTGACGCGGAATCGACAGGCTCAACGAAGACCAGCCGCAATCGTTTTAACGAAGAAGAATTTTTGGATCTGACGGTACAAGTCCCGACCACTCCCGCCGCTCTCCGCGCCGCCGTTGATTTATTAGACCAAGTGAGCGACTTGAAGCGTCGCCAACAAAGCCTGTTGGAAATGACCAAAAGCTTTCGCGAGGAAGTCTTCCGCATGTTGCCAGAGCCGGCAACTACATGAGCGCTTTTGTGGGTCGTTAGGATGCAGCCATGAAAGCGCGTGCCATAGTAGAAGCCGGCGTTCGCCTTGATCGAATGCGCGAGGCAGTTCGCGCACTGGATACGGACGATTGGGACTTTCCGGTTCTCGAATATGCTTGGTGGAGATTCTTACTGGCAGCGTCAGGTTTCTATTCAAAACTGGAGCAAGGCGCTAAAGGGCATGGACAGAGTATGGCTTGGTATGGCCGTGTGAAGCATGTGAGAAAGAAAGACCCCCTACTTTCGTATTTGCATCATGCAAGAGATGGCGAGGAACATAGCATTGAAGGTAGTGCCACTCCTGCGCCAATAAGGCTGAAATCTGTAAAGAACGCAAAAGGCTTTCGCAACGTCGAAGGAGACATAGAGCGAATAGAGGTAGCCGCCGGGGCGACTGTGAATCTTAGCTTTGCACTTCCTGGGTTACGCTTGCTTTCTGTGACAGATGACCGTTTTGGCGACACATTCCATCCGCCGACCGTGCATCTAGGAAAAGTCATTCCTGACCCATCTCCGCGAGAAATTGCAAAGCTTGCATTGCTCTACTTCGCGGAGTTGTTCGTTGAAGCGAGCACCTTACCCGTCCACATCTAGGCCATCATACGCCATGGCAAAGAACACGTTCCGCACAATGTCGGAAAGGTTTTGACCAAAAGGCATCTCGCGCAGCGCGGACACCCCGGCCGCAATCATGGACGGAGTGACTTCAACAAGCCTCCCGTGAATCGGCGCATCAGTGTATGCGATCTTTACTGCCGCCGGTCCCGTCGTTGGCTGGGTCGCCATGAGCAAATCCTCCTATGTCGCAAAGCTGGCCTAAGTTTCTGGCCTCGCTAAGCTATCGAATGTGGGAGTGCTTTGTCAAAGGGATAATTAGGAAAATGGGCCTACTACCAGCGTTAGACTACCAGGCCGCTTCCATGCATCAGCACCTCAGCCCAGCCGAGGTGGAAAGTAGGGCTTGGCTGCGTCACTTACGGATCCAAGAAAGCCTTCGCCGCTTCCAGGGGCATCCTGATGAACCTCCGTCAGATCGAAGTGTTCCGAGCATTCATGCTGACAGGGACGATCAGCGACGCCACCAAGCTGCTCGGCGTGTCCCAGCCGACTGTGAGCAGCATGTTACACCACATTCAGGACCGGAGCGGCATCCGGTTGTTCGAGCAGGTCGAGAGCAGGCTGCTGCCGACACAGGACGCGCACATCCTGTTCGCTGAGGTGCAGCTCGCGTGGCTGAGCGTGGAGCGGGTGCAGAAGCTATCCCAAGACCTTGCGGTGGGCCGGGCTGGGACGCTCCGGATTGCCGGGACGACGAGCCTCGGCACACACGTGATCCCAAGCATGCGGCAGGTGCGCGGGTCGTCCGGGAAGGTAAGTGGCAAGTGGCGCAGCGCCGGGTCGATCAGCGGCAGCACGATGTCGAGCGTCACCGAGGACCAGACGCGGCCGCGCACCCTATGTTCTGCCGGTTTCGGTTTCCCACGCCCGCATCGCCGCCGAGACCCGGTCCCAGCCGACGCCGGTCAGGACGTCAACCGCGCTGTGCATCACCGGCTGGCCAGCCGGGTCCAGGCTTTCGATCGCCAAGCGGAGAAAGCGGGTTCGCACCGGGCGAGCCTCCGGCAAGGCACGGATATGGACGGCGAACGAATGGTATAGGGCCGTCCATGCCTGGGATGCCTTTTCGTCCTGGACTTCTCGGCCCAGAAGTTCGGCGTTGACGCGGCGCAGGTAGGCTTGGGCGTACTTGCTGACCGTGCCGGCCGAAAGGCCGGTCTCGGCCACGAGCTGCGGCTGCGACCTCAGCGTCCCGAACGCACGGATGGTGTCCATCACACGGTCGACCGCCACCCGGTTCACCTCCGCCCGCCCATACGGCTTGCTCAGGACTGAACCGCCCACAGTTTTGGCGCTGTCACGGCAGCTTTACATTGGCCAGCATGTCATCCAGCAGCGCCGCCGCTTCGGACGGCGCAGGACGTCCGGCCCCAGCGCCTCGCGCACCGCCCCTCTGTCCTAGCGGTGACGGACCCGGCAGCTCTCGCGGTAAATCCAGGCGTGAACGCGCGGTGCTGTTCCCGGCAGGTCGTGCCGGCGCACCGCCTGGTCGTAGACCGGCAGCATGTCGGACTTCCGCTCAACCCGCTGTTGTCAGAGAACTGCAGATATCGCAGCAGAAAGTTCAACCCAGGCGGCAGGGGCACGTAGTCGTAAGGGTCGGCATACACTGCGTGGGCTGTCTCGGCGGAGCTCGTCCACCCCATCACGATGACCAGCGCCGCCGGAAGCCCCCGCCACGTCCGGGCCGGGTCTGCTCCGGGTCAGGGCAAGCCGGCATACCATCTCCTAAAACCGCCTCGCTCGCACTCATGCCGACTATCGCTGGACGGCGTGTCGCCTGACCCCGCGCGGGGTCAGCCGTGAGCCCGCAACAGCAACTCGACGCCTTTGCTGGCGATCGCCATGGTTGGCGCGTTCGTGTTCCCGCTCGTGATGTTAGGCATGATCGAGGCATCGATCACGCGCAGGGAGCGAATACCCTTCACCTGTAAGTCAGCATCCACCACGGCGTTCTCGTCCTGTCCCATGCGGCAGGTTCCGACCGGGTGCCACATGGTAGTGACTGCCCGGCGCGCGTGCTGAGCAAGATCCTCGTCCGTCTGGGCGGCGAGGCCAGGGGACAGCTCGGGTTCCAAAAGATCACGCAGCGCTGGGGCCTGCATCACCTTCCGGCTGTAGCGCAGCGCCGCGACCGCGAGCCGCATGTCCTCCGGGTCGGACAGCCAATTCGGGTCGATCAGAGGCTCTGAACCCGGGTCTGCGTCGCGCAACGAGAGGCGGCCGCGGCTTTTGGGCTGCAGGACGACGTTGCCGAATGTCAGCCCCGACTGCGTGGCGCTCCCGCTTCCCACGCCCGTTGTGGAAATCACGGGGACGTGGAACACCTGTATCGTTGGAAGCTCGTCGGCATCGTCTGGATGATCGGGACTCAAGTAGGAGACCGACTCGATGCCGTTGCTCGCTGCCGGTCCGTCACGGGTCAGGATATAGCGCAGCCCGTTAACCAGCATGTAGAAGCCGTGGCCGTCCTTCTGGTAGCCCATCTTGGTCCGGCAATAGGCGGTGATCGTGATGGCGGGATGATCGTGTAGGTTCGCCCCGACATCGGGCGATGCGAGCTGGACAGGGATGCCGTGCGTGGAAAGCTGCTGCTCGGGACCGATCCCGGACAGCATGAGGAGGCGCGGTGAATTGATTGCCCCAGCGCACAGGATCACCTCGTTGGCCATCGCACGCTCGCTGCGGCCGTTGTGCAGGTACTCCACGCCGATGGCGCGGTCCCCGTCCAGGATGACACGTTGCGTCACGGCATGGACGCGTACCGTGAGGTTCGGTCGCTTCTCGGCCGGATGGAGGAACGCGACAGCCGAACTACACCGGCGACCGTTCCCCATCGTCGTCTGGCAGGGTCCGACGCCACGCTGGCTGACGCCGTTGTAGTCGGCGTTGTAAGGCAGCCCGACCTCTTGGAAGGCCCGGATGCACGCCTGGTTAAGCGGGTTCACGTGGGCGGGCTGCGACACCCTCAGCGTTCCGTCAGCGCCATGGTAGGGGTTGTCGAAGATGTCGTTGGCCTCCATGGCCCGGAAATGCGGCAGCATGTCCTCATAGGACCACTTGCCGGTGCTGCCGACCGCGGACTGCCATCCCGCGTAGTCCCGGGTTTGTCCATGCACGTACACCATGGCGTTGATGGAGCTGCCGCCGCCCAAGCCCTTGCCCGCCTGGAACGCCCGAGGCTTCCCGTCAAGCTGGCCTTGCGGCACGGTGGCGTAGGGCCACAGGAACAGATCATGGGCCAGCATCTTCGAAAAACCGGCAGGCATGCCGATCAGCGGATCGAGGTCGCGACCGCCGGCTTCAAGCAGTAGAACGGTGGCATTGCTTTCCATGGCCAAGCGGCCCGCCACCAGCGACCCCGCGGAACCTGCTCCGACCACGATGAAATCATGCGTCACAGCAATCCGCCTCCCATTCCGTTCCCGTCCGGTGCGCGATCAAGGCACCCGCATCTGCAGGCCATCGCAGGTCAGAACGCATAAGAGCGCGGCTTGTGCTGGATCGTGATCAGATGGTCGGTCGTGAACTCCTCGATGATCCAGTCGCCGCCGAACCGGCCGATGCCGCTGTTCTTCTCCCCACCGAACATCATGTTGGGGAAGTCGATCATGGTCATGTCGTTGATGTGTGTCATGCCCGCCTGGACCTGCTGCGCGAAGCGAAGCCCGCGCCCCTCGTCTCGCGTGAACACCGCGCTGGAGAGGCCGTACTGGGTTGCGTTCGCCAGCCGCAACGCCTCGTCCTCGCCCCGCGCGCAAATGATCGGGACGATGGGTCCGAACAGTTCCGCTTGCGCGAGGTCGCTATCGTTCTCGACGTTCAGGAACACTTGGGGTGGCAGGACGAGGCCTTGGGGCTCCCCACCGAGCGCCTGCTTCGCGCCGCTGCCTTTGGCCTGCTCAAGCCGTCTCAGCATCCCCTGCAGCTGCCGGTCACTGATCACCGGCCCTATCACCGTCTGCGGATCATCGGGATCGCCGACCTTCAGGCCACGGACATGCTCGATGAACCGCTCGGCAAATTCGTCGTAGAGGGACGCGTCGACAATGATGCGATTCACGCTCATGCAGATCTGGCCCTGGTGCAGGAAGCGCCCGAACACTGCCGCTGGTACGGCTTGGTCGAGGTCGGCGTCATCAAGCACCACCAGCGGAGCGTTGCCTCCGAGTTCCAGCGCAACACGCTTCAGCGTGTCCCCGCTCATCGCAAGCGCGCCGATGTGCTTGCCGACCGGCGTCGATCCCGTGAACGAGATGAAGCGAGGCACCGGATGGAGGATGAATGCGTCGCCCAACTCGGCAACCGTGCCGACGACCACGTTCAGCAATCCAGGAGGAAGCCCTGCCTCTTCCATGATGCGCCCGATCAGCAGGCCGCCCGTGACCGGCGTGTCCTCGGCCGGCTTGACGACGACGCCGTTGCCGAGCGCCAGTGCGGCGGCGACGGAACGGTGGGTCAAGTACATCGGCCAGTTCCAGGGGCTGATCACGCCGATGACGCCGACCGGCTTGCGGTAGACCCTGCCCTCCTTGTCGGCTGCGTCGAGCGGCAGGATGCGGCCAGCAACCCGGTATGGGAAAGAGGACGCCTCCCACGTCATGGCCAGCACGGCCTGCCACTCCATCTCGGCCTTGATTCTCGTGCTGCCAGCTTCGCGAATGAGCCAGGACACGATCTCCTCGTGGCGCGCCTCGATGATGCTCGCGGCGCGTCGGAACACGCCGGCCCGTTCGGCCGGAACTGCCATGGCCCATTCGCGCTGGACACTTGCCGCGGACCGGAACGCCTCGTCGAGATCATCACGGGAAGCAAGCCCGATGGTCGTCAGCACGGCGGTCGTATACGGATCAGTGTCTGCCATTGACGCGCCGGCTCGGCCCTCACGCCATCTTCCAGCGATGAATTGGTGGCCCAGGCCGGTGTAGGGCGCAATTGTCGGCTCGTGGAGCATGCTCAATGTGTCGGGCAAGGTAACTGCTTTCAGTGATGATGCTGCAGGGGCACCGGATACAAAGATGAGCGCAAGCGCGCTTCCTTGCGAAGGATCGGAATCTACCCATCCAGCACTGTTGAGCCGCTCTTCGTCCATGCAAGTGCGTTCCTGCGCACTTTCCGGGGCTGCTCTCGGTGCGGTCCCGTTCCAATCATGGAACGCCCAAACTTGCCCCGGGGCGTGTCCGGCATCATCGTGCACTTTGCCCACCGTCCACGACCAGGGCATGGCCATTGACGTAAGAGGAGCGATCCGACAGCAGGAACAGCGCGGCTTCGGCCATCTCCTTGGGCTCGGCCAAGCGACCGAGGGGGATGCTGCCGGGCGGGGCGAACGGGTGGCTCTCGGCGCCCCCCTCGGCCGTGGAGATCATTTCCGTCGTGAGCGGCGTGCGCGTGATGGACGGGTTGATGGAGTTCACGCGGATGCCCAACGGGCCGAGCTCGACGGCGGCTGCGCGGGTCAATGCGGAAATCCCGCCTTTGCTGGCGCTGTAGATCGACGTGCCGGGGAAGGAGATGTCGGCGAGGACCGACCCGGTGAAGACGATCGCGCCGCTCCCCTGGCGCTTCATCTGCTCCGCTTCGGCCTTCAGGCAGAAGAAGGCAGTTTTCATGTTGGTGTCGATGACGCGGTCCCACGTGGCTTCGTCCATGACGTGGATCGGGCCGCCAGCGCCTGTACCGGCGTTGTTGAAGGCAGCATCGAGCCGCCCATACTGGGCGACGACCTTGCCGATGAGGTCGGGAATGGCTGCGGTGTCGTCCAGGTCCGCCTGGACGAACGTGGCTTCGCCGCCCGCAGCCTTAATTTGCGCCACGACCGCATCGCCTTCAGCCGCGCGACGTCCCGTCAGGACGACCTTGGCTCCCTCCGCTGCGAACAGCAGCGCACTGGCCGCACCGATCCCCGACGTGCCGCCGGTTACCAAAGCGACTTTGCCTGCTAACAAACCCATTCTCGCCTCCTTACATGACATTCGTGCTCTAACGAGCCTTATATGACAAATGACATATATGATTACAAGGAGGCTGGATGGCTCGGTCGTCACAGGAACAAGCGGCCAGGAACCGGCAGGCGGTCGTTGCCGCCGCCTCGCGGCTAATCCGGCAGAAGGGCGTCGATGGTGTCGGTGTCAGGGAGCTTATGGGTTCGGCAGGACTGACCCAGGGTGCGTTCGGCGGCCAGTTCGGCTCCAAGGAGGCCCTGGCAGCGGAGGCGTGCACCTTCGCGTTCGGGGCTGCCCAGCACGCCTTGGCCGAGGCGTCGCAGGGGGACGGGTCCGGGCAGGCGGCACGGGTCGTCGAGTACTATCTGTCGCCGAAGCCGCCGGGCCTGGAATGTCCCATGGCGACGCTCGCGATGGACTCAAGCCGTTCGCCTGCCGACGGCCTGGTTCGGCAGGCTTTCACGGACGGGCTTGGCCGCCTTGCCCGTGTCGTTGCGGGAGACCCGCTCTCCCCGGGTCGGCTCGCGCTTCTGGCAGCGATGGTCGGGGCGGCGGTTCTTCGGGGTGCCAGCAACGACCAGGCACTCGCCGGTGAGATCGAGGCCGCTGTGCTCGACCTCGGTCGATCAATGGAGTGATCGCAGGACGGTTCAGCACTGGGTAGGCCGAGAACGGGTGCGTTGTCCGTTCCGGGTCATTGGCTAAAGATCCGCTATGTGCCGAAAGCGGCGGGCAAAAGCCCCCCGCCCCCCGGAAATGAATTTTAGCGCACCAGCTGGCAGGCCCCCCAAGGAAAGGG
>CAXUHK010000097.1:9271-15716 GCA_964250775.1 uncultured Acetobacteraceae bacterium
AGGGGGGGGTGGCCGGTGCGGGGGCTTTGGAAAACGACCCCCTTTGGCCCGAACGGGGCGCCCTCCGGCCGCCAGCCCGCTGAACTGCATTTTCGGCTCCGCTGCTGCCGGACCCCCGATGTCCGGTGCAGCATAGCCGTCAGCTCTTGAAGATCACTAACCCTTAGGAGCGACCCACATGCCGACCTATGCATTTTCAACGGCGAAAGAGTTGACGGCCGAACAACGTGCGAGACTCGTCAAAAATGTCATGTCCATTCACCAAGTGGAAGCCAGGGCACCACGATATTTCGTTCAAGTGGTCTTTTACAATGTAGAACCGGGCTCGATGCTCATCGGCGGCGATGTGGCGTCGCCAGATCATGTTTGGGTGCGGGCCGATATTCGATCCGGCAGGTCTAGAGACCAGAAAGCAAATATCCTTCAGCGAGTCATGAAGGAAGCAAGCGAGATTCTCGATATCTCGGAACAGGCGGTGTGGGTGTATGTCTCGGATATCCCGGCACATGGTGTATTGGAATTTGGCAGCATTCTGCCGGAACCGGCCGGCGAGGAACGTTGGCTCGCATCATTGCCCGGCCCATTGCGCGCGAGGCTCACGCGGTCGTCCTGAAGCCAAACGGATGCCTCCGTTGTAGGACGCCATAACAGTTTGAGAGTGGCGAGAGCGAATTCAGCACCGCGAAGCAGGCGCGATGTTTGAGACAGATCTCAGGACGCCCGTACAGGAGTTGGCGGTTCTCTCGTAGCGTGTGGCCACTGCGCGCCACTCCTTGAGCCTCGCCCAGAACCGCTCGACCCGGTTGCGGTTGTTGTAGATCCAGTCCGGGCAGGCGACGGATGCCTCGTTCCGTTTCGGTGGAATTGCAGGCCGCGCGCCCGTGTTCCAGATATGCTCGCGAAAGGGGTGGCTGCTGTATCCACGGTCGGCAACAACCCAGCCAGGCACGCCCGGCAGTTGGTGAGCAGCGCCACGGCGTGCGGCAACTCGTGCGCCTGCCCCGGCGCCAAGACGAAGGCGATGGCCCGGCCCGCCGCGTCGGAGATCACGCAAGCCTTGGTGTCATAGCCGCCAGGAGAGCGACCTGCGGTGCTATTCCAATGGCTACGCCGCTGGAACCTTTTAGCACCTCCGCCAAGCACCTCACGATGGTCTCGTTGCGCTGAAGTGCCGCCTTTTTGGCCGCCCCGGCCGCTTTCTGGCGACCACGGATGTTGCTGCCGTCGAGGATCGTCACGCCAAGCTGCACGGCCTGTTCCTGAACCAGCGCCAGCAGGCGTTCCCACACGTTGAGCCGTCCCTTCGGTGTCATTCCGCCAACTTCGCTGGCAGAACCTTGGACACACCTCCGCCCAACGAATGAAGGTCTGCGCCGCCATCCACCACGGCCCGAGTTCGTCCGGCACTGCGCGCCACTTGGCGCCATTGTCGTGCCGCCACAGGATCGCGCTGATGGTGCGGCGCAAATGCCGAAGTAGCACCTTCGCGGGTGGGCCAACCACCTCGATCAAGGATTCCAGCATCGACCATACGGCGTAAAAGGGTCAGATGCTAAAAGGACCTGACTGTCAGGTCGCGGAACATTGTCGGGATCCGGTCGGATTGGCTATTGCCGAATACGGCTACCGGTTCCAGCGTCTGCTCGCCGTGTCAGGACAAGGATGACCCATGCTGCACATCCATCCGAACGCCCGCACCACCCCGGCCACCCGTGCCGAGATCGCACGCTCCGCAGAACCTAGCGGCATCGTGGCCCAGCGCTATGGCATCAGCGCCGAGACCGTGCGCAAGTGGCGCAAGCGAGGTGTTGCAGACTGCCTCGACCACTCCGCTCGCCGGCACCAGCTCCCGTGGGGAGGGCGAGTGAGGAGGAGCGCGCCATCGTTTGGAGCCTGCGGCGTGCCACCAACTTCCCGCTCGATGACCTCACCTTCGTCATCACCCACTTCCTGCCGCACCTTACCCGTGACAGCATCTGGCGCATTCTCAAAGCAGAAGGCCTGAACCACAGGCAAAAGCCCTTTTCCGATCGCCCCGCTAAAGGCCAGGGTATCTTCCGCGCCTATGACCTCGGCTTTGTCCATATCGACATCAAGCATCTCCCAAAGCTGCAGACCGCCGACGGCGAGCGACGCAAGCGCTTCCTGTTCGTCGCTATCGACCGCTGCTCCCGCTCGGTCCACCTCGCGGTCAAGGACGACGAGACCGAGCGCAGCGCCATCGCGTTCCTGTGCGAGGCGGCAGCAGCCTTTCCTTTCCGCCTCACTCACGTGCTGACCGACAATGGCAGCTGCTTCACGCCAGCCTTCGCCAAAGCCTGCGCCGACCTGAAGGCGCAGTATCGCCGCACCAAGCCCCGCACGCCTCAGACCAATGGCATAGTCGAGCGGTTCAACGGCCGCATCGCCAGCGAGGTACTCGGGATCAACATCTACTCGCACCGCACCCTGGAGCAGCTGCTGCGCGGCTTCAACCAAGCCTACGACGCCCGCCGCCAGCGCGTGCTCGACGGCAGGACACCACACAAGGTCGTCACCGAGCGCCTCGAAGCCCGACTACGACGCGCTAACACGAAGTCGACCGGCCACGCGAGCCCCTGCGATGCCACCAAAGCTCGCCTGATCGCTGAAGCCGCAAAGGAGGTCTCACAACCAGATAGCCCATGCCGAACCTCAGGTCCTTGGTGTCACGGAACCGGGGCTCGATGGTCCAGCGCCGCGCATGGTGATTGACCAGCATGGACGTGTTCGCCTCCGCGTCGCTGGCGGCCAGGCGCCATGGCTCCGTCATGCCCTTGGCATGGACACACACACGACGGCGCCGACCCGCTGACCCTTGGCGGTGACCTTGGCATCGCGGAGCTTGCGCGCCCGGCCGCCAGGGTCGACCCAATCGGCGGCGGGCTTGGATGTGCCCTCGACGTCGGCGACGCGGATGTTGCCGCGGAAGCGGATGACGTAGCCGAACCCGAGCCTGCCAAAAAACGCGAACAGCTTCCGGTCGCCGAAGCCGCGGTCAGCCAGGATCGTCACCCGGCATCCTGTCGGCATTGTCTCAGCCAGCCGGCGCAGGCAAGCGTCCTCGTAGTCGTTGCGCCGCGTCGCGATCCCCTGCTTCCACACGCTCAGCCAGATCAGCGGCGCCGCCCGGCCGTGCCCCGTCACCGCACTCGGCACCAGCGTCGATTGGCCGTCGCGGTCGAAGTCGGTCCAGTCCATCGCCACCAGGGCGTCGCGGCTGGCGTCGACCCGGTGCGGCACCCAGCGCGCGAAGCTGTCCTATACGTCGATTGCGCCGTTGCTCGTCAGCCGGTCCGCCTGCTTGACCGCGTGCTTGGTGACCAAGCCGCGTGCTTGCGCCGATGCCTGCCCAATCATCGCCATCGCCAGCGACGCGCCCGCCATCACGCGAGCGTGGCGCCGGTTAGCGCATCGACCCGCTTGGCGTCCAGGTCATGCCCATGCAGCTCGCCGATAAACCCCCGGACATCGCCAAACCGCACCCGCGAACGCTCCGCCTGCGCCATATTCCTCACCCATCCGCCGCTGCTCCGGACGGTGTACTCGGAATGCCCAACTCGGGCCTAGAGGGTCAGGCGAAAATAAGGGGATTCGTGAGGCGGCATGCAGCAGTGTATGTTCACTCCGGCCACGCCCGCAGGGCGGCGAGAACCACGGCATTTAACTCCGCCTTGGTCGCGCCATCGACGGATTGTACCGACAAGCCCTGCAATACGGTCGCGTAGAAGCGTGCGAGCGCGGCCGGGTCCGTGGCGCCAGGCAGCAGCTCCGCTTGCACGTCGCGCCTAATGCGACGCTCCAATGCGACCCGCAACTCGGCGCGTAGCACCCGCAACTCGGCGGCCAGTTCGGCGTCCTCCCGGCCAACCATGAGCATCCCGCTCGAGATCATGCATCCGACCGGATTGTCCTCGCGCGTGATCGCCTCGACTCCGCGCTCGAGCATGATCTGCACCGCGAGACGGGCGGATGCCGACGCCGCGATGTCCTCCGCAGTCAGATTGGCCGAGTTGTAGAGCCGAATCGCCTCTCGGTAGAGGTCCGCCTTGCTACCGAAGGCGTGATAGAGACTCGGCGGTGCGATACCGATCGCCTGGCACAAATCGGCGATCGACACGCCTTCGTAGCCATGACGCCAGAACAGATTAAGCGCGACACCGAGCGCCTCGTCACGGTCGAAGGTCGGCTTGCGGCCGCGCGCCTTGATGGCCTGAGTGGGCGACAGAACTTGCATTCCTCCGATATAGAGCCTTGACGAGGGCAGGCAAAGACACGAGGTTTAGCGAACGCTAAACATACTTAATTCTCCACTGGTAAGAGGCTTTCTTCATGAACGAGCAACAGGTCGTCGTCATCGGCGGTTCCGAAGGAATTGGGCTCGCGGTCGCTGGCGCGGCGCGTAAGCTCGGCGCTCGCGTCCTCGCGGTGTCCAGAACGGAGGCGAAGCTTAAGGTCGCCCGCGAAGCGGTAAGCGGGCTCGACACCCGGGCCGCAGACATCAACGACACCGCCGCCATCCAACAGCTGTTCGCGGAGCTGCCGTTCGTCGATCACGTCTATATTGCGGCCGGCAGCACCAAAATCGGAGGCCCCTTAGATGACCCTCTCGACGATTTCCGCCACAAATTCGATGAGCGTCTGTGGGGTTCGCTCGACGTGGTTCGTGCGGCCCATCACCGTATCCGTCCGGGCGGTTCGTTCACGTTCACCGGCGGGTTGTCTTCGGACCGTCCTGCGAAGAATACCTGGGTGTCGGGGATCGCAACCATGGCGACCGAGCAATTGGCACGCGTCCTCGCGCTCGAACTCGCGCCGATCCGCTTCAATGCGATTGCGCCCGGCTATACCGATACCCCGATGTGGAACAGCATTTTCCCCAAGGACGGGGTGAGCGCGATCAGCGGCGTCGCGGTGAATCATCCGATACCGCGGCTGGTCACGGCGGACGAGGTTGCCCAGGCGGTGCTGCTGCTGATGCAGAACCAGGCGATCACGGGCGAGACGATCCACGTCGATTGTGGCGCCCGGCTGGTCTAGCGGCTTGAGCGGGCGATAGCAGGTTGCCGCAGCGCGCGTTGCAGACTGAACACACGGAACGAACGTCATGAACGTAGAAGGTTTCATGCACCGGTTGGTCCCTGTCGGCGACCTCAGAATGCACGCCGTTGTCGGCGGCAGCGGATCGCCGCTGGTGCTGATCCATGGCTTTCCGCAGACCTGGTGGGAGTGGCGCCACATGATGCCGGATCTCGCGAAGCGGCATACGGTGGTCGCCGTCGACCTTCGAGGCGCGGGTCATTCCGACAAACCGCAGGGCGGGTATGACAAGGAAAGCCTCGCCAACGATGTCCACGGAGTCATGATGGCGCTGGGCCTCGAGCGTTATGCCGTCTGCGGCCACGATATCGGAGGCATGACGGCGCTGGCACTTGCGCTGACGCATCGCGATGCCGTCACGCGGCTCGCGGTGCTGGACGTGTCGCAGCCCGGCTGGAGCCAATGGGAGGAAAACGCGCGGCAGCAGAAGGTCTGGCATTTCGCCTTCCACCAAAAGCGCGACCTGCCGGAGTTGCTGATCCGTGACCGCGAGTATGCCTATGTCTCGACCTTCATCTACGATCGGGCCATCGATTTGGGAGCGCACCCGGTCGCCGATATCGAGGCGTTCGCGCGGTCGCTGGCGCAACCAGGAAACTTAAGGGGAGGCCTCGAATGGTATCGGGCCTTTCCGCTCGATCATGCCAATGCGCTCAGATGGAAGCGGCATCCGCTGACGATCCCGGTGCTGGGCCTCGGCGGCGAGCATTCCTATGGCCCGCAGATCGTGCCGATGTTGCAGGAGTTCGCCTCCGACGTGGCTGGCGGTGTCATCGCGGGTTGCGGTCACTGGCTGCCGGAAGAGCGTCCGGCTGAGGTGACCGAGCAGCTGTTGCGGTTTTTAGCATGATGGGGCGGCGACCCTGCGGCGCCGCCGCTGTCGGTTGCTACGTCCAATGGTTTAGCCGCGGATGACCTCGCCACTCGACAGCGGCTTGTTCCATGGTTTCGCCGGCCTTGATATCACGACCCCCAACGTGCGATTTCGTGGCGTGATCGGCGGCTCCGGCCTGCCGCTGCTGCTGCTCCACGGCTATCCCCAAACCCATGCGGCTTGGCATGCGGTCGCTCCGGCGTTTGCTGTGAGGCACACCGTCGTCGTGCCGGATCTGCCCGGCTATGGCGCAAGCGAGCTTCTAAATGACTCTGTGCGGAACAAGCGCGAGGTCGCGGCTGAGTTGGTGTTATTGATGCGCCGTCTAGGGCACCACCGCTACGCGATCGTCGCGCACGATCGCGGGGCGCGGGCCGGATACCGGCTGGCGCTTGACCATCCCTCTTCAGTCTCGGCGTTCGCCTCGCTCGCGGTCGTGCCCACCCTGGACAT
>CAXUHK010000098.1:0-13971 GCA_964250775.1 uncultured Acetobacteraceae bacterium
GGCGGGGCCGGTGCGGCGGACGCGGCAGCCAGCGTCGCGTTGGAGCTGTCGGACTGGGCCGCAGGGGCGGGCGGCGGCGTGGCGATGGCGGTCGCGGGCAGCACCGGCGCCTGTTCCGCCACGTACTGGGCGCTGGAGCGGTCGGCAACGAGGCTGTCGGCGATCCCGGCACGGGCCGCCGCGTCGTTGCCGGTCGGGCGGTCGGGCACGCTGGCGAGGCTGGGATACGGCGCGTCGACGTTCGGCGGCGGCGGCCGCTGCCTGGCGATCGCTCCGCCTTCGAGGTCGTGATACCAGGTGATCGGGTTCACCGCGTCCACTGTCGAGCAACCGGCCAGGCCGCTCGCCGCCAGCGCCAGGGTGGCCGCTTGAACCAGCCTTGGCCGGCTTCTAGAACTTGCACCGCTTCGTCGTGACATACGCCTGGCTGCCCACCGCGAAATCCGTACGGTGGTGTAGCAGCGTGACGCGACGGACGGAAAGGACAGCCAATGGCCGACCCAGAGAAGCCAGCCCCGGAGACTCCCAAGCTCCCCGATCCGAACGTGCTCGGCCGCTCCATGGCCGGCGTCGCCGAACGCTCGCAGCGCCTGGTGGGCGATTGGCTGAAGCGCCAGGCCCAGGACGGCGGCCCGGGTCCCGACCCGCTCAACATCGCCGGCGCGTTCATGGATATGACCGCCAAGCTGATGGCCAACCCGGCGCGGCTGATGCAGGCGCAGATCGGCTTCTGGCACGACACCATGACGCTGTGGCAGAGCACCGCCAGCCGGATGATGGGGATCGAGACCGCGCCGGTGATCGAGAGCGACCCGCGCGACCGCCGCTTCCGCGACGAGGCGTGGAAGGAGAACGAGGTGTTCGACTACATCAAGCAGTCGTACCTGCTCTCGGCCCGCTTCGTGCAGGACGTGGTGGGCCATGTCGACGGGCTCGACCCCAAGACCGCGCACAAGGTCGACTTCTACTCGCGCCAGTTCGTCGACGCGATGAGCCCCAGCAACTTCGTGCTGACCAACCCCGAGGTGCTGCGCCGCACCGCCGAGACCGGCGGCGAGAACCTGCTGAAGGGCCTGAACAACCTGTTGTCCGATCTGGAGCGCGGCCGTGGCCAGCTGCGCATCAGCATGACCGACCCCGGCGCGTTCGAGCTGGGCGGCAACATCGCCACCACGCCGGGCAAGGTGGTGTACCAGAACGCGCTGATGCAACTCATCCAGTACGCGCCCAGCACCGCTCAGGTACTGGCGCGTCCGCTGCTGATCGTGCCGCCGTGGATCAACAAGTTCTACGTGCTCGACCTGCGCCAGAAGAACAGCTTCGTGCGCTGGGCGGTGGCGCAGGGCCACACCGTGTTCATGGTGAGCTGGGTCAACCCCGACGAGAGCCTCGCCGAGTGCGCGTTCGAGGACTACATGCGCGATGGCGTGCTGGCGGCGTTGGGCGCGATCGAGCGCGCGACCGGCGAGCGGTCGGTCAACGCCATCGGCTACTGCCTCGGCGGCACGCTGCTGGCCTGCGCGCTGGCCTGGATGGCCGAGCACCAGGATTCGCGCATCGCCACCGCGACCTTCTTCGTGACCCTGCTCGACTTCGCCGAGTCAGGCGAATTGAAGGTGTTCATCGACGAGGAGCAGCTCCGCGCGCTCGAGGAGAAGATGCAGCGGCGCGGCTTCCTCGAAGGCAGCGAGATGGCGAGCACGTTCAACATGCTGCGCGCCAACGACCTGATCTGGTCGTTCGTGGTCAACAACTACCTGCTGGGCAAGGACCCATTCCCGTTCGACCTACTGTACTGGAACGGCGATTCGACACGGATGCCGGCGCGGATGCACAGCTTCTACCTGCGCAACATGTATCAGGGCAACCGGCTCGCGGTGCCCGGCGGCATCACGCTGGACGACACGCCGATCGACCTGGCGCGTGTGACCGTCCCGGCCTACTTCCTGTCGACGCGGGACGACCACATCGCGCCGTGGCGCAGCACGTACAAGGGCACCCACCTGCTCGGCGGCGAGAGCCGCTTCGTACTGGCCGCCTCGGGCCACATCGCCGGCGTGGTCAACCCGCCCGAGGGCGGGAAATACAGCCACTGGATCAATCCCGCCCGGCCCGACGACGCGGACACTTGGCTGCAAGGCGCCACCGAGATCGCCGGCTCGTGGTGGAACGACTGGCAGCGCTGGATCCTGGCGCGCGGTCGCGAAACGGTCGCTGCCCGCGCGCCCGGCGCGACCGGGCTGCCGGTGATCGAGGACGCGCCGGGCAGCTACGTGCGGGTCCGCGCCGCGTAGCTGCCCG
Source organism: uncultured Acetobacteraceae bacterium (assembly GCA_964250775.1). Lineage (GTDB taxonomy): Bacteria > Pseudomonadota > Alphaproteobacteria > Acetobacterales > Acetobacteraceae > CAVRQM01. Next base: position 2,302 of record CAXUHK010000098.1, read on the forward strand.
CAGCCGCCATCAACTGCAGTTCGAGGTGTACTGGCAGTTGGTGTTGATGTCGTTGTTGACCCGCTGCGCCGCCACGTTGGCGGCCGGGAGCGCCGGCAGGTTGGTCAGCAGCGCGATCGTCTGGTCCGGCCCCAGGGTGAACACCGCTGGCGGCAGCGCCGCCCGCGCCGCCCCGAGGTCGCCGGCGTCGAACGCCTGGGCCGCGGCGATCAGGTCGTTGACGACCAATTGCGACGGTGTTCCCGGAGCCACGCCCAGAACCTCGCGCACCTCCTGCCGCCCCTGCTCCATGTTGATCTTGTGCACCGCGGGGATGCCGGTCCAGTGCGGGTTCTCGTATAGCGCCCCTGCCAGGTAGTCGATTGAGGCCACGGCACGCGCCGCCTCGCCGGGATGGCTCTCGATGCTGGAGCGGTTGCCGAGCGCGTAGCTGGACAGCCCGATGGCGCCTTGGTCGGACAATACCGGGGTGCCAGCCGAAGTGCGCGGCATGATGGCCGAGTCGTAGGTGGTCTGTAACCCGCAGCCGGCGGCGGCGAGCGTGGCCAGCAGCGTCAAGGTGCGTGCGGATGGCATTGTCGGTCCTTTGAGGTGAGCGTCGGCTCGCTTCCCAAACTCGGGCCGCGACCACCCGGCCGCATCCATGGTCACGATTGTTTGTTCAGGAAAGCGGCGAACCGTCCCGCAACGCCAGGCTCGCGCGCATCCGGGCCGCCAGTTCCACATAGTGCTGTGCGTTGGCGGCGAAGAGGCGACGCTCCGCGGTCGGCATTACCCGAACCAGGGTCGCCGGCGCGCCCCGCCACATCTCGTTGCGACCGATGCGCTTGCCCGGTGCCAGCAGCGCGCCCGCTGCCAACATGCCGCCCTCTTCGATCACCGCGCCGTCGAGCACGGTCGCACCCATGCCGACGAAGGCGCCGTCATGCAGCGTGCAGGCGTGGATGATCGCGGCGTGGCCGATGGTCACGTCGTCGCCGATGATCGCCGGCAGGGTGCCGTGCGCCACATGGACGATGCTGCCGTCCTGGATGTTGCTGCGCGCGCCAACCCTGACGAAGTTGGTGTCGCCGCGCAGCACGCAGCCGAACCAGACGCTCGACTGCGCCCCCACGGTGACGTCGCCCACCAGCGTCGCGGTCGGTGCGATGAAGGCGTCCGTCGCCAGCTTCGGCGTCAGGCCCTCGAAGGCGAACAGGTTCCCGGTCACGGCAGGCCCAGCATCAGCCGGATGTTCTGCACCGCCGCCCCCGACGCGCCCTTGCCGAGGTTGTCGAGCCGCGCCACCAGCACCGCCTGCCGCCTTGCGTCGTTCGCGAACACCCGCAACTCCAGCAGGTCGGTGCCGGCAAGCGTCTCGGCGTCGAGCTTGCCGGTGGCCTCGGCCGGCAGCACCCGGATCATCGGCGCGTCCCGGTAGCGCGCCGCCAGGCAGTCGTGTAGGTCGACGCCGCGCACCGTGCCGGGCAGCAAATCGAGATGCAGCGGCACGCTGACCAGCATCCCCTGCGGGAAGTGGCCGACCGAGGGCGTGAAAATCGGGCGGCGGCGCAGGCCGGCGTAGTGCTCAATCTCTGCGACGTGCTTGTGTTCCAAGCCGAGCCCGTAAAGCTCGAACGCCGGGCCGCCGTTGGCCTCGTGGGCGGCGATCATGGCACGGCCGCCTCCGCTGTAGCCGCTGGTGGCGTGGGTCGCGATGGGCATGTCGGCGGGCACGATCCCAGCGTCGACCAGCGGGCGCAGCAGGGCGATGGCGCCGGTCGGGTAGCAGCCCGGATTGGCCACACGGGGAGCGGCGGTGATGGCGGCGAACTGGCCCGGCTCAAGCTCGGCAAAGCCGTAGACCCAATCGGGGGCGACGCGGAAGACGGTGCTAGAGTCGAGCACCCTGGGTGCCTCGGCACCGAGTTCCACCGCCAAGGCCACGGATTCACGCGCGGCCTCGTCGGGCAGACACAGCACCACGAGGTCGACCGCTCGCATTATGTCCTGACGGGCGCGGGGATCCTTACGCTGATCGGGTGGCAGGCTCTCAACCACAACCCCCGGCAGGTCGCGCAACCGCTCACGAATGCCCAGGCCGGTGGTCCCCGCCTCGCCGTCAATGAAGATTTTGGCCGTCATCGGTGTCCGGCCGAACGGCACGGCTATACGGGCAAGCTGTCGGCGTGACGCTCCAGGCGCTCGCCCCGGGTCTCCAGTCGATCAAACCGGGACATGATCACGGCATGATGGCTCTGCTCATTGGCTGCCAATTGACCAAGTTGCGTTTCCACAACGGTCATACGAATCTTCAGTTCACTGACATCGGCTCGCAATTCGCCGATGGCAGAGTCGATCCGCCGCAGGAAAACCAATATCAGGTTCTCGGGTTGGTCACTCACTGCATCAGCTCCGAACCGTAGATCACTGCATCCCCACGGGACGGCATCTTGCCGCCGCCGCGCTGGGGACGCAACGCTGGTTCAGCGCTTGCTGAACTGGAAGCTGCGCCGGGCCTTGGCGCGGCCATACTTCTTGCGCTCGACCACGCGGCTGTCGCGGGTCAGGAAACCCGCCACCTTGAGGATGCCGCGCAGGTCGGGCTCGAAATAGGTCAGCGCGCGGCTGATGCCGTGGCGCAGCGCCCCGGCCTGGCCGGACAGGCCGCCGCCGTTGACCGTGCAGTACACGTCGAACTGGTTGTAGCGGTCAGCCACCAGGAACGGCTGGGTGATCAGCATCCGCAGCACCGGCCGGGCGAAATACGCCGTCACTCGCTTGCCGTTGACCATGATCTCGCCCTTGCCGCGCTTGATCCACACCCGCGCGATGGCGTTCTTGCGCCGGCCGGTGGCGTAGCTGCGGCCCTGCGCGTCACGCTTCGGCTCGCGCTTCGGCGCCTCCGGGATCGCCGTCGCCACCGCCAAATCCTTGAGGTCGGCCAGCGTGCGCGACGGTGCGGCCGTCTGAATGTCGTCGGACATCGGCTCAGACCCTCTTGTTCTTGCTGTTCATGCCGGCGACGTCGAGCGCGCGGGGCTGCTGGCCGTCATGCGGGTGGACGGCTCCGGCATAGACATGCAGGTGCTTCATCTGCCGCCGCTGCAGCGGGCCGCGGGTGATCATGCGCTCGACCGCTTTCTCCAGCACCCGTTCGGGATGCGCGCTGTCGAGGCGGGCGCGGATGCTGCGGCCCTTGATGCCGCCGGGAAAGCCGGTGTGGTAATACAGCACCGACTGGTCGGCCTTGTTGCCAGTGACCTTCACCCGCTCGGCGTTGATGACGACCACGTGGTCGCCGCAATCGACATGCGGGGTGAACTGCGGCTTGTGCTTGCCGCGCAGCCTCGCCGCGATCACCGCGGCCAGCCGGCCCAGCACCACCCCATCGGCGTCGATCAGCACCCACGTCTTGTCGACCTCCGCCGGCTTCAGCGAAGGGGTATGCTTCATCATCTCGCGAATCCCTTGAACAGGCGCGGTCTATGCCGCCAAGCCATTGCCCGGTCAAGCGAAAACCTGTGTGGTATTTTCATACCACATGCTCGGTCAGCCGACCCGGAACGCCTCGCGCCCGCCCTCGACCACGAACTGCACCGCCAGCGCCGCCAGCAGCACGCCCAGCACGCGGCCGATCACGTTGGCGCCGGTGACGCCGAGCAGGCGCTGGATGTGCCGCGCCAGCAGCAGCCCGGCCAGGGTCGCCAGCAACGCCACCGCGAGCGCCGCCTGCACCGCGACGAGCGCGCCCCAGCGCTCGCCGGCGCGGGCGTGCAGCAGCACCATCGTGGTCATCGCCCCGGGACCGGCGATCAGCGGGATCGCCAGCGGGAACACGCTGATGTCGTCGTCGGTGCGCCGCGCCGCCTCACGCTCCTCGGAGCTGGAGCGCAGCGCGCCACGGGCGCTCACCATGTCGGCGGCGGTGAGGAACAGCAGCAGCCCGCCGGCGACCTTCATCGCCGGAAGTCCAATGCCGAGCGCCTGCAGTAGCCCCTGCCCGCCTAGCCCAAACGCCGCCAGCACGACGAAGGCGATGCCGCAGGCCCGCCTGGCCTGCTGGCCGCGCTCGACGGCGGTGTCGTTGGGGGTCAGCGCCGCGAACAGCGCCGCGGTGCCGGGCGGGTCGAAGATGACCAGCAGCGCCACCAGGGCATACAGGAACGTCGGGATCAAAGGCGGATGGGGCGAACGATGGGTTTCGAACCCACGACATCCAAGACCACAACCTGGCGCTCTACCAACTGAGCTACGTCCGCCATCCGGGCTGCGCGTCTACGCCGAACGGGCGGCCGGCGTCAATGTGGCAGGCTGCGCCAAGTGGCCAGCGAGCCGCGCCAGCGCCTCGTCAAGCACCTCCGGACGCTTGCAGAACGCGAAGCGGACGTAGTGGCGCGGCGCCTCGGCGGCATAGAACGCCGAGACCGGGATCGCCGTGACCTGGGCGTGCTCGGTCAGGTGGCGGCAGAACGCGGCGTCGTCGCCGGCGAAGCCAAACGGCGCGAAATCGGCGGTGACGAAGTAGCTGCCCTGCGCCGGCAGCACGCCGAAGCCCAGCGCCGCCAGCCCGGCCGAGAGCCGGTCGCGCCGCATCGCCAGTTCGCTCGCGAGCGAGGCGAAGTAGGCGTCGTCCTTGGCCAGGCCCAGCGCCACCGCGCGTTGCAGGTTGGGCGGCGTAGTGAAGGTGAGGTTCTGGTGCGCCCGTGCCACCACCGTACCCAGGGCGCGGGGTGCCGTGACGTAGCCGACCTTCCAGCCGGTCAGCGAGAACGTCTTGCCGGCGCTGCCGATGCGCAGGCAGCGCTCGCGCATCCCCGGCAGCGTCATCAGCGGGATGTGCCGCCAGCCGTCGAAGGTCAGGTGCTCGTACACCTCGTCGCACACCGCGTAGGCGTCGTGGCGCTGCAGCAGGTCGGCCACGAACGCCAGTTCGGCGGTGGTGAACACCTTGCCAGTCGGGTTCATCGGGGTGTTGAGCAGGATCGCCTTGGTGCGCGGGCCGAACGCCGCCGCCAGCTCGGCGCGCGGCAGTTCCCAGCGCGGCGGCTGCAGCCGCACCAGGCGCGGCACCGCGCCCAGCATCCGCACCACCGGCAGGTAGGTGTCGTACAGCGGCTCGATCAGCACCACCTCGTCGCCGGGGTCGAGCAGCGCCATCAGGCTGGCGGTGATCGCCTCGGTGGCGCCCGACGTCACCACGACCTCGTGCGCCGGGTCGACGTCGAGGCCGTAGAAGCGTTTGTTGGCGGCGGCGACCGCCTGGCGCAGCTCCGGCACGCCGGCCATCGGCGGGTACTGGTTGCGGCTATCGAGCAGGGCGTCGGCGGCGGCGCGCACCACGTCCTGCGGCCCTTCGACGTCCGGAAAGCCCTGGCCGAGGTTGATGGCGCCGTGTTCCATCGCCAGCGCCGACATCACGGTGAAGATCGTGGTTCCGGTGTCCGCCAGCAACGTGTTCAACGGCTTCATCGCAACGCCCTCCTGCGAGCGGCCAACCTGGCCGGGGGCACGAGTATGGTTGCGGCGCAGGGCGGCGGCAACCATTGCTGAAAAACCAGGCACACCGCGCCCTGGCTCGGCCGCGACGCGCGCCGGCGGTGGATTGCCCGCTGGCACGCATCATGCAACATTCGTGCATCCACGGGAGGCCGCCGGGGTCCCGGCGCGTGCGCAATGAAGAAGATCGAGGCCATCATCAAACCGTTCAAGCTGGACGAAGTGAAGGAGGCGTTGCACGAGGTGGGCCTGCAGGGCATCACCGTGGTCGAGGCCAAGGGCTTCGGCCGGCAGAAGGGGCACACCGAACTGTACCGGGGCGCCGAGTACGTCGTGGACTTCCTGCCCAAGGTAAAGATCGAGGTGGTGTGCGAGGACCATGTGGCGGAGCGCGCGGTCGAGGCGATCGTCGAGGCCGCCCGCACCGGGCGCATCGGCGACGGCAAGATCTTCGTCAGCTCGGTCGAGGAGGTGGTGCGCATTCGCACCGGCGAGCGCGGCGAGGACGCGATCTAAGCGGATCGAGGGGCGAGGGCGAGGCTTGTTGACGGGCGCGCGTGGGGCGCGCCCGGCGAACTGGGTGCAGGGGCTGGATTGCTGGCAGACAACGCCAAGACCGTCGCGGACGTGATGGAAATGTTCAAGGAACATTCCGTGGAATACGTCGACTTGCGGTTCACCGACCCGCGCGGCAAGTGGCAGCACACGGCGCAGCACGTCTCGACCATCGACGAGGACGCCTTCACCGACGGCATCATGTTCGATGGCTCCTCGATCGCCGGCTGGAAGGCGATCAACGAGAGCGACATGATCCTGATGCCGGACGCCGAGACCGCGGTGATGGACCCGTTCGCGGCCAAGCCGAGCCTGATCCTGTTCTGCGACATCGTCGAGCCCTCGACTGGCCAGGCCTATGCCCGCGATCCGCGCGGCACCGCCAAGAAGGCCGAGGCCTACCTGAAGGCGAGCGGCATCGGTGACACGCTGATGTGCGGCGCCGAGGCCGAGTTCTTCATCTTCGACAGCGCCAAGTTCGGCACCGGCGGCAACTTCGCCATGTACCAGATCGACAGCAGCGAAGGCCCCGGCTCCGGCCTCAAGGACTTCGCCGACGGCAACATGGGCCATCGTCCCTCGATCAAGGGCGGCTACTTCCCGGTGCCGCCGGTCGACAGCGAGAGCGACCTGCGCGCCGAGATGCTCTCGACCATGGGCGAGATGGGCTTGGTGATCGAGAAGCACCATCACGAGGTGGCACAGTCGCAGCACGAGCTCGGCACCAGGTTCGCCACGCTGACCAAGATGGCCGACCAGATGCAGATTTATAAGTATTGCGTCCACAACGTCGCCCACAGCTACGGCAAGACGGCGACGTTCATGCCGAAGCCGATCTACGGCGACAACGGCACCGGGATGCACACGCACCAGTCGATCTGGAAGGAAGGCAAGCCGCTGTTCGCCGGCAACGGCTACGCCGACCTGTCGGAGACCTGCCTGTATTTCATCGGCGGCATCATCAAGCACGCCAAGGCGATCAACGCCTTCAGCAACCCGACCACGAACAGCTACAAGCGCCTGATCCCGGGCTTCGAGGCTCCGGTGCTGCTGGCCTACTCGGCGCGCAACCGCTCCGCGTCCTGCCGCATCCCGTACACCACCAGCCCGAAGGCCAAGCGGGTCGAGGTGCGCTTCCCCGATCCCAGCGCCAACCCGTACCTGTCGTTCTCGGCGATCACGATGGCGGGCCTGGACGGCATCAAGAACAAGATCCACCCGGGCGACCCGATGGACAAGGACCTCTACGACCTGCCGCCGGAGGAGCTGCACGGCATACCCACGGTATGCGGCAGCCTGCGCGAGGCATTGGGCGCGCTGGCCGCCGACCATGAGTTCCTGCTCGCCGGCGACGTGTTCAACCGTGAGCAGATCGAGAGCTACATCGAGCTGAAATGGACCGAGGTGCATAAGTTCGAGCACACCCCGCATCCGGTCGAGTTCGAGATGTACTACTCGGTGTGAGCATGAGGAGCCGCGGCAACGCGGCCCAGCCGATCGATCCATTTCCGCTTGGAGGCACGGGCACTCGGCCAAGCTGAGCGCCCGTGTTCTCAGATCAGCTACGGACCGCCGAAGTGCTTGCCGGCGGCTACCGAACCGGAAAGGCTTGCGGGTATCGAAAATCCGTTGTTGAACAGCACCGCACCCGTCACCGCCGCGCCTGAGGCAACGCCGCCGTACTTGGCCGTGTATTGTAACGGAGCGCGAGCCATGTTGCCGGGGACGTTTCCGAACTTGTTGGTCCCATACTGATCTAGCCAGAGAGGCTTGCTGGACGGCGAGTGGTCGATCCCGGTAGGATGCAAGTAGTTCATCATGCTGCCTTGCGGGAAATTCTGGTGTACGCTTCCGTTTTGATTATTGACCAGAACGGTTGCGTTCGGCTGGAGATTAGAGATCTCCACGTGTCCGCCGTTGTTGCTATCGACGACATGATTTCCAGAGCTGTTGGCAATGTTCACCTCCCCGGTGTTGGTCCCGACAAATTCGTTTCCGGTGTTTCCCAGCGATGAATGCACGCCGCTGTTGCTGACGACGCCGTGAGTTCCGCTGTTGTTGGTCGTAAAGAACGTGCCCGAGTTGGAACCGACTTGGTGGGAGTGGGAATTGCCCGTAATGCCATTCGTGCCGGTGTTGTCGGCGCCGAAACCGGGCCTTGGTCCGGGGCTGGCACTGTTTGCGGGCGCGGAGTTAACTCCCGAGTGATAGGGATTTGCCGCCTCGAAGGCGGAAGACGGGTGCAGGCTTGCACCCTCGGAAGCGCCATACAGGTCGGCGCCCTGAGACGTGGTCGAAGACGCAGTCGGGGAATGGGCTCCCTCTGGAGACGCGGTGTGCGGCTGAGCGGACGGCAGAAATGCAGGCGGCTGATGCGCACCCTGCGACGAAGGTCCGACAGCCCCGGGATAGCTGCTGGGGCGGCCCGGAAGCGGTTCGGTGTTGCTGGAGCCCTGCTGTAAGGAAGATGGCCTAGAGGGCGGGTTCCCCGACTGCATGAGGTTGCCAAACGCCTCGCCTTGGTGTGACAACGATCCCTGGCGGGACGGCGGCGGCTGAAGTGGCGTCATCGGGATGTTTTCGTGAGGTGTCGACTGTACTGGATGCACTGCCATCTCTCCTTCGGGTTTGGAGAGGATGGTTTTAGCCTCCTAAGCCGACGTGATCCTGACCTCGCTCCCTTGGTCAGGACAGGGGGCGCCGAACATTTCGGTTGCGTTCGCCGAGCGCGGTCAGGCTCGTGGCGTCGTAGATGCAGCCGGCTGGGTCCTATGCTTCCCGGGTAGGCTCCAGCTCTTGCGACTTCCCGGCGTCCAGCCGTGCTGCCAGCCGATCCGCCAGTTCGCTGGGCCGGAATGGCTTCGCCAGCAGGTCGATGCCGGGCGGCAGGCGGCCGCTCTCGAGCAGCACGGCTGCCGGATGGCCCGACATGAACAGCACCGGCAGCCCGGGCCGCAGCCGCGCCGCGCTCTCGGCCAGCTCGCGGCCATTGTACTCGCCTGCCATCGCCACGTCGGTCAGCAATAGGTCTGGACTTTCCCGCGCCAGCGCGTCGAGCGCCTGTCGCCCGTCGATGGCCTGGATCACGCGATAGCCCATGGCGCCTAGCAGACCGGCGGTGTGGATGCGGACCCGCTCGTGGTCCTCGACCAGCAGGATCGTCGCCCTCGCGTGCGTGTCCGTGCGCGCCCGACGGCTCGGCGGCGGCTCGGCCTCCGGAACCTGCGCCGCGCGTGGCAGGAACAAGGTCACGACGGTCCCCTGCGGCTGGCCGCTGGTGACGGAGATCAGGCCGCCGGACTGCTTGGCGAAGCCGTATGCCATCGACAGGCCGAGGCCGGTGCCGGCGCCCTGCGGCTTGGTCGTGAAGAACGGCTCGAATATCCGTTCCAGCACTTCGGGCGACATGCCCTGGCCGCTGTCGCTGGCGGTGATGGTGACGTAGTCGCCCGCGCGTTCAAGACCCAGCGCCGCAAGCTGCGCCTCGGCGACCTCGCGGTTGGCGCCGGAGAGGCTGAACGCGCCGCCACGCGGCATCGCGTCGCGGCTGTTGAGCGCCAGGTTCAACAGCACGCTCTCGAGCCCGGGACGGTCGGCCAGCACCGGCCACAGCTCCGGCGCGCAATCGATTTGCAGGGCGATGGCCCGGCCCAGGGTCTGCCGCAGCAGCGGCTCCAAGTCCGCCAGCAAGGCCGCGACGTCGACCGCCCGCGGCGAAAGCGACTGGCGGCGCGAGAACGCGAGCAGGCGGCGCATCAGCTCGCTCGCGGTCTGCCCGGCGCCCAGTCCGGCGCGGATCAGATCCAGATCCTGCAGGCGCGGCGGCTCGCTGTCCTCGGCCTGCAACGCGAGCATCTCGAAGTTGCCGAGCACGATCGTCAGCAGGTTGTTGATGTCGTGCGCGATGCCGCCGGTGAGCTGCCCCAGCACGTCGAGCGGGGGTGGCGGGCGCTCCTCGGAGAGGTCGCGCAACGCCATCGCGAGCCCGCCGGCGAAAGGCTGGCCGCGCACGCTGAACCAGCGTCGGTCGGTGGCGGAGAACGTCGCCGCTTCGAACGGCTCGCCGCCGCGCGCCGCCTGGCGGCACCCTTGCTCGAGGGCGGCGCTGCGCAACCCCGGGAACGCCAGCCAGAGCGGGCGTCCGACGATCTGGTCGAGGCTGCGGCCAGCTTGCCGGCACGCGACCGGGTTGGCCGCGCGGATGAGCCCGGCCCGGTCGACCACCACCAAGCCGTCATGCGCCGCCGCCATGACAGCCGAGACCTCGGACCGGACAGCCGCGTCACCCTGGCGGCGGAACCGCCTGAGCCGTGTCAACGCTGTCGAGACCACGAAGCCGGATAGGCACATGGCGGCGATGTCCGGGACTGTCACCGCCAAGACCGCGACGATGCCGGGCAGGCGGCCGCTGCGCTGCGGGGAGGCCGAGGCGATGGCCGCATAACCGACTCCGCTGACCGAACGGGTTCATATCGAAACGATCCCATATGGACGACCGCCAGCGTGCGGTTCAAGGCTCTGCATAAAATCCTAGCACTCGCCGCCGGCTCCGGCGATCCGAGGCAGCCGGCCGCGAGCGTGCCCGGGGCGAGTCGCCGCGCGAAACACCGCGCAAGCGGCAATGAATTCTGCGTTCAAGTCGCTCTTGACAGCGCCCGAAACGATTTTGTTTAATTCCGGCAGTATAAATCCTGTTAATAATCCGGCAACTTTGCGTGCCGTGTCATTTCGAGACTAGACATAATGTTTCAGAGTAACAGATCATGGGTTGATTAGGATTTGCAATCATGTGGAGGCCGGCCATGGACGACGGAGCCACGAGGTTGGCGGACCCGCCACTCGAACAGCTCGCAATCCCCATCAACCCACGCGTCCTGATCATCGAGGACAACCAGCCGGTCGGCGAGACCATCCAGCGCTTCCTGGAGCGTTCCGGTATCCGGACGGAGTGGGCTCAGACCGGCGCGCGCGCCTATGAACTCAAAAATTCGTTCCTGCCGGATGTGGTGCTGGTGGATCTGGAACTGCCGGACACCAGCGGGGTCACGCTGATCCGGTGGCTGACGACGCAGCAGGATTGCGGCATCATCGTCGTCTCCGGCCACGCCGAGGAAGGCGAGCGCGTGGTGGGGCTCGAACTCGGCGCCGACGACTACATCGCGAAGCCGCCGCAGATGCGCGAGCTGGTGGCGCGCATCCGCGCGGTGCACCGTCGTTCGCAACGCCGGGCGCCGCTGTCCCCGACGGAGGCGGCCACGGCGCCGGCGACCTACACGGTGGGGCCATACCGGGTCGACACCCGTGCCCATTCGGTGACCGCCGAACACGGCCGCACCGTGGCAGTGACCGGCGCCGAGTTCGTGGTGCTGCAGATGCTGCTGGAGGCCAACGGCCAGCCGGTGTCGCGCGGCACGCTATGCGAACATGCCTTGCGCCGGCCGTGGCGTGCCGAGGACCGCAGCATCGACCAGCTGGTATTCCACCTGCGCCGCAAGCTGTCCGAGGCGGACACCAACGGACGGCTGATCCAGGCCGTGCGCGGCGCCGGCTACTTCCTCGTGCGCGAGACCTGACCGGGCCGCCGCGCGGCCCCCCGGGGGGGGCCGCCGCCACTCGCGAGGGCCGCTCGGTCCAGCA
>CAXUHK010000098.1:13981-15186 GCA_964250775.1 uncultured Acetobacteraceae bacterium
CCCGCATGGCGGGACACGGCGACCGACGCTCGACCCTGGCCGAGTTGACCGTCCCCCGGACTGCGGTTATCCGTGGCCGCGTAATTCGCGCAATGAACTGCGCGGCGCGAGGGGGCCGGGCCGTCCGTGGCTGTTCTGCAGCTCGTCAATGTGTCCAAGACCTTCGGCGCGATCCGCGCCCTATCGGACATCAGCCTCAACCTGCATGAAGGCGAGGTGATCGGCGTGACCGGCGGACCGGGCGCCGGGACATCGACGCTGGTCAAGGTCGTGGGCGGCGACGTCGCGCACAGTGCGGGCATGATCGTGGTCGATGGCGAACAGGCCCGCTTCAAGGCTCCGGCCGATGCCCGCCGGCATGGCATAGCGGTCGTGCCGCGCGACCTAGGGTTGTGCTCGGGCCTTAGCGCCACCGCGAACCTGTTCCTCGGGCGCGAGCTGCGATGGCGGGTCGGGCCACTCAGCGTCCTCGACCGCCGCGCCATGACCGCGCGCGCCGCCGACCTGCTCGCCGAGTTCCATTGCGAAGCCGCGCCACGCACCCTCGCGCGCGACCTCTCGGGCGGGCAGCGCCGCGCCGTGGCGATCGCCCGCACGCGGCTGGCGCGGGCCAAGGTCGTCGTGCTTGACGAGCCCACCGCCACCGCCAGCGCCCGCGAGGCGGCGGACACGCTCGACATGATCCGGGCACTGCGCGACGCGGGCGTCGGCGTGTTGCTGGTAAGCCAGGTCACGTCCGACCTGTTCGCGGTGTGCGACCGCGTCGTCGTGCTGCGGCGCGGCCGCAAGGTCGCCGAGCGGGCGGTGCCCGATACCAGCCCGGAGGAGCTCGCCCTGTGCCTCGCCGGTGGCGTCGTTGCCGCGTAACCCGGCGCTGCGTGCGTCCGCCCTCGCCGCGTTGAACGGCACCCCGCCCGCCGCGCCGACGCCGTTGTCACGGGCGCTGCTGCGCCCGTCGTCCTGGGCGGCCTTCGCGCTGGTCGTGCTCCTGGCGGCGATGCGGCTGGCCTGGCCCGACGCCGGCTTCAACGCACCGCTGGGATTCGAACTCCTGGCGGCGTGCGCCTTGGCGATGGCCGCGTCGACCGTGATGGTCGGCGGCGGCATCGACCTGTCGGGCGGGGCGGTCATGATGCTCGCGGGGGGAATTGCCGGGGCGGTACTGCACGCCGGCCTGCCCTGGTGGCTGGCGCTGATCGGCGCCC
>CAXUHK010000099.1:0-14711 GCA_964250775.1 uncultured Acetobacteraceae bacterium
CTACAAATGCGCCCTGCGGCTATGGCCGGACGCGCCGACGCACTCCAACCAGGGGCTGCGCTACTGGCGCCGGCCCGGCGGCCTGGACCGCGCCACCGGCCTGCCGGCGCACCGGGCAGGGCCGGACGCCTACGTCACCGCCCACCATCTTCGCGACATGCTGGCGCTGGCCAGCGTCGAGCAGTTGCTGGCCTGGTCCGCCGAACCGGCGCTGCTGGTGCGCGTACCCGGCGGACCGCTGCGCGGCCGGCGCTGGGACGAGCTGGACGGCGAGAGCCTCGGCCGCGTGCTGGCCGGCGAGTTCGGGCGCAACCAGGACATGCTGTTCACCGCCCGCACCGAACGCGACCGCCGCGCCAAGTCGCCGCCGGACGGCCCCGGCCAGGGCTACCTGCCCTTGTGACGGCCGTTACCCCGAGCAGCCCTGCGTCCGGATGACGCCGGACGCCGACCCGGCGCGCGCATGGGCGTCGAACGCGAGCTGCAACAGGCGGTGCTCCGGCGAGACCCAGGCCCGCACCCGCGATGGTGGCGCCGCGCTCAGCGACGCGTTGCGCACGTCCCCCTGCCACAGCCGCCACCCCGCCCCCGGCACGGCGGCGCCGAGATCGAGGTCGGCGCGCGAATCCCGCTTGAACCCTGGCAGGAACACCGCGACGCCGCCGCCATCGGGCGACAGCCAGCGGCTCCAGTAGAACGCCAGCGCCAGCGGCGTGCGCACCCTCGGCGGCATGGCGGGGAGATCGAGGTCGGGCCGCCGCTCCGGGTCCGCCGCGGCGTAGTCCGGCAGCCAAGCCTGGCCGAACGTCGCCGCCGGCCAGTGCGCGGCGAAACCGGGGTGCCGGCGCCGGAACGCCGCCAGCGTCTTGGCCTGCACACGAGACGCCTGCAGCCCTCCGGCGACGCGGCGGAACACGTCCCATTGCTGGCGCACGATGCGGCCGTCCACGCTGTCGCGCGAGTTCACCGCGACACCCTGCAGCTCGTCGCCGCGCCAAGTGCTGATCTCCTGGCGCAGGTAGCGCGCGTCGAACAGCCAGGTCGCGAGCGTGAACGCCAGCCGCACGTCGACCGTGACCGTGCCGCCCTGCGCCGTCGCCGTGGTCTCGACCGCGACGTGCCCGGCATGGCTGGTGCCGCCGTCGTAGCGGCAGGTCTCGGCCATGGCGCCGGTCTGCAGCAAGGCCACGGCAAGCCCGGCCAGCCACCCGGCCCTGCGGTTCAATGGCAATCGTTGCCCGCGCGGTTGAAGGCCTGCACGACGGCGTCGCGGATCACCACCTCCGTCCTGCAACGGAACGAGTAGCTGTGCGCGTACGGCCGGCTGCTGGCGGAATACTCGTCGCGGGTCCGTTCCCCGGCCCTGCCGTTGACGTGCCCGGCGTCGATGCTGTCGTAGGTCAGGATTTCGCCGTCGACGGTGGTGATCGCGTCGGTCGGGTAGCCGAAGCGCTGGATCAGCTCCGCCTTGCTGTGGCCGACCAGCCGGGACAGCTCCGCGCGCGTGTCGCCATGCGCCGCGACGACCGGCGCCAGCACGAGCAGGGCCGAAAGGGACGCGTTCCGACAGGCTGCGGCGACGACGGGCATGGCGGGACGTTGGACCCGCTCCCCGGCCGGGGCAACTACGCGGTCCGCGCCAGCCACTCGGCGGCGGCGCGGTCGGCGCCCGAGGGCAGCGGTGCCGAGGGTTCGGCCAGCCAGGCCAGCACGTCGGCCAGCACCCGCGTCCGGCCGAGGTCGCGCAGCAACAGGTGGTAAGCGCCCGGATAGTACGCCAGCCGCGCCGGAGCCTCGGCCGGCAGCCGCTCCCAGGCGGCGCGCGTGGCGTGCTTGGGGACCAGCTCGTCATGGCCGCCATACAGGAACAGTCCGGGCGCCATGAACCGGGCGGCGGCCCGCAGCGCGTCGTCCATCAGGTCGACCAGGCCACGCAACGTGTCGACCCGCGTGTCGTGCTGGGTCAGCGGGTCGCGCGACAGCCGCAGCAGCGCCTGGAAGTTGTCGCTGGCCCGCACCCGCACCGGGCCGCCATCGGCCAGCACCATGCCCGGCAGCGCGTGCGAGCCCAGCCACAGCGTCGCGCGCAGCAGCAGGTCCATCTCGGCCCGGCCCCACACCGCCGGCGCCGCCAGCACATAGGCCGAGACCTCCGGCGCCGCGCGCGTGGCCGCGAGCCGCATCAGCACGGCGCCTCCCATGCTCTCGCCGACCGCAACCAGCCGCGCGTCGGGATGCCGGGCGGCGACCGATCGCGCCATCCGCGCCGCGTCCTCGCACAGCGCCGCGGCACCCGGCCAGCTTCCGTGCCCGGTCGCGGCGCCGAAGCCGCGCTGGTCCGGCGCGTACACGCCGACCCCGGCCGCCGCCAGCACCGGCGCCGAGAGCTCGAACGCGTCCCGGCTGTCGTTGAAGCCGTGCAACGCCAGCGCCACGGTGTCCACCGGCCCATCCGGCAACCAGGCGCGGTACGGCAGCGCCGCCCCGTCCGGCATGGTGAACACCCCGTCTGTGACCAGCGGCGGCGGTGGCCCGGCGAACCGCCGCGGCACCCCGGCGCATCCGGCCAGCATCGCGGCGGCCCCGGTCGCGAGCAGCGCGCGTCGGCCGGGCGCGGTTGAAACCGCCGTCGGCTGCTTTATCATGGGACCAAGTCACCGAAGGTCATCCGATGTCGGACGCACGCAGCCTCGACGCCCCGCACCCCGACGCCTTTCCGCACGCCAACGACGCGCCGCCGCACGCGCCGGCCTCGGCCCCGGTCTACCAGCCGACCGAGACCGTCATCGTCGACGACCGCGTGGTGTCCTGCGACGGCGGCAGCGGCGGCCTCGGCCACCCGCGCGTCTGGCTGCGCATCGTGCACGACAGCAAGCTGTGCCCGTACTGCTCGCGCCTCTACGTGCTGGCCGCAGGAGCCGGGGATTCCGACGCTCACTGAACCGAAGCCGGACACCGAGGCACCGCCGGCCGCAGACCGGCCGGAGCGGCTGCACCTGGTTCTGATCGACGGGTCGGGCTTCATCTTCCGGGCCTTCCATGCGCTGCCGCCGATGAACCGCAGCGACGGCACTCCCGTCAACGCCGTGTTCGGCTTCACCAACATGCTGACCCGGCTGCTGCGCGACCATGTCGGCACCCACATCGCGGTGATCTTCGACGCCGGGCGCACCACCTTCCGCAACCGCCTCTACGACCAGTACAAGGCGCACCGCCCGGAGCCGCCCGACGAGCTGGTGCCGCAATTCGCCCTGGTGCGCGAGGCCACCGCGGCGTTCGGCGTCGCCGCGATCGAGCTGGCCGACTGGGAAGCCGACGACCTGATCGCCTCGTACGCCCGTGCCGCGGTGGCGGCCGGCGGCGAGGCCACCATCGTCTCCTCCGACAAGGACCTGATGCAGCTCGTGGGCGACGGCGTGGGAATGCTCGACCCGATCAAGCAGAAGCCGATCGGCCGCGCCGAGGTGATCGAGAAGTTCGGCGTCGCCCCGGAGAAGCTGGCCCAGGCGCAGGCGCTGATGGGCGACAGCGTCGACAACGTGCCCGGCGTCCCCGGCATCGGCCCGAAGGGCGCCGCCCAGCTCATCGCCGAGCATGGCGACCTGGAGGGCGTGCTGGCCGCGGCACCTGGCATGAAGCCGGGCAAGCGGCGCGAGCTGCTGTTGGCCCACGCCGAGTCCGCCCGCATGTCGCTGCGCCTGGTGACGCTCGACGCCGCGGCACCGCTGCCGCAGCCGCTGGAACAGCTCAAGGTGCGCCAGCCGGACCGCCCGGCGCTGCTGGCCTGGCTGCTGTCCCAGGGTTTCCGCAGCACCGCGACCAAGCTCGGCCTCGACGGCACGCCACTCTCCTCGCCGCCGCCCGCCGCAAAGCCACAGGGTACGCTGGCCCTCGAGGACCGCCCGCCCGAGCCCGCGCAAGGCTTCGCGGGTTATGAGTGCGTGACGACACTGGAAGCGTGGCAGGCCTGGTGCCAGGAAGCGGCCGGCGTGGGATCGGTGGCGCTCGCGGCCGTGACCGACGCGCAGGACGCCATCCGCGCGCCGCTGGTCGGCGTCGCGATGGCGACCAAGCCCGGCCGGGCCTGCTACATGCCGCTGGCGCATGTCGCGGCCTCCGAGCAGCCGCCGCCCGAGCAGTTGCCAGCCGAACTGGCGCTGGCGACGTTGGCGCCGCTGCTGACCGACGCGTCGGTGCTCAAGGTGTTCCACGACGCCAAGTTCCACATGCTGCTGCTGACCGGGGCCGGCGCCCCGGTTCCCGGCCCCGCCGCCGACGCCATGCTGATGAGCTACGCGATGGCGGCCGGCCGCCACGGCCACGGCCTCGGCGAGCTGGCGACGCTGCATTTGGGCCATGCGCCCGCGACGCTGGACCAGGCCACCGGCACCGGCCGCGCCCGCTTGCCCTTCCCCGCCGTGCCGCTCGACCGCGCCACCGCCTATGCCGGCGAGCAGGCCGACGTGGCGCTGCGGCTCTGGCAGGCGCTGCGGCCGCAGTTGCGCGAGGCGCGAGCACTGGCGTTGTACGAGCAGATGGAGCGTCGGCTGATCGCGGTGCTGCTCGACATGGAGCGCGCCGGCATCAAGGTCGACGAAGCCGATTTGCGCGCCATGAGCCTCGATTTCGCCGAGCGCATGGCGGTGATCGAGGCCGACATCCACGCCATCGCCGGCGAGGCGTTCAACCTCGGCAGCGCCAAGCAGTTGGGCGAGGTGCTGTTCGACCGCATGGGCCTGCCGGGCGGCAAGCGCATGAAGACCGGCGCCTGGGGCACCGACGCGCAGGTGCTGCAATCGCTCGCCGACCAGGGCCACGCGCTGCCCGCCCGGGTGCTGGAATGGCGGCAGCTCAGCAAGCTGAAATCCACCTACGCCGACGCGCTGGTCGACGAGATCAACCCGGCGACCGGCCGCGTCCACACCAGCTTCGCCATGGCCGTCACCAGCACCGGCCGGCTGTCGTCGATCGACCCCAACCTGCAGAACATCCCGATCCGCACCGAGGAGGGCGGGCGCATCCGCCGCACCTTCATCGCCGAACCCGGGCACCTGTTGGTCAGCGCCGACTACTCGCAGATCGAGCTGCGGCTACTGGCGCATGTCGCCGACATCCCGCCGCTGCGCGAGGCGTTCGTCGCCGGCCAGGACATCCACGCCCGCACCGCGAGCGAGGTGTTCGGGGTGCCGATGGAGCGCATGGACCCGGCCACGCGCCGGCGCGCCAAGGCGATCAACTTCGGCATCATCTACGGCATCAGCGCGTTCGGCCTGGGCCGCCAGCTCGGCATCGAGCCGGGCGAGGCGCGCAGCTACATCGAGGCGTATTTCGCCCGCTACCCCGGCATCCGCGCCTACATGAACCAGACCCGCGACGAGGCCCGCATCGCCGGCTACGTGCTGACCCCGTTCGGCCGCCGCTGCTGGATCCCTGGCATCAACGAGAAGAACGGGGCTTTGCGCGGCTACGCCGAACGCCAGGCCAGCAACGCGCCGCTGCAGGGGGGCGCCGCCGACATCATCAAGCGCGCCATGATCCGCCTGCCCGCCGCCCTGCGCGACGCCGGGCTGTCGGCGCGGCTGCTGCTGCAGGTGCATGACGAGCTGCTGTTCGAGGCGCCCGAGGCCGAGGCCGAGGCCACCACCGTCGTCGCCCGCACGGTGATGGAGGCGGCGGCCACGCTGTCGGTGCCGCTGGTGGTGGAGACCGGGCACGGCCACACTTGGGCGCAGGCGCATTGATTGGAACGGCCGTCGTTTTGCGCCCGCCAAAGCCGGGCCGGCAGGCGATACGACGACCTGCTGATGGGCATCCTGGCCCGCGAGTTCAGCCAACTTCGAGCCGGCCACCGTCCCACGATGTCGTCATAGGACGGTGGCCGTGCCGACGCTCTCGGCCGGGACCTACGCGGTGTGCGGCGCGAACAACGTCTTGAGCTGGTCCGCGATCTGCGACACCGCCGCGAAGTCCGTCCCGCCCAGCGGCGGCTGCACGTTGCTGCCGCCCTGCGCCAACTGGCTCGCGTAGCTCGCGAGCTGGTTCAACTGACCGGACCCCAGATCGCCCACCAGCGACGGCGCCAGCGCGCTCACCAAGCCGGCGAACCCGGCGCCGTCGGCCCCCGAGGCAACCGGCGTGGCGCCGTCGGACGGCACGAACTCCATCCCGTGCGGCGAGTTCAGCCCGACGATGAACGGCGTCAGCTTGCCGGTTGTGGGATCGAGCTGATCCACCGCGTTGTCGCTGCCGACCGAGACGTAGATGTCGTTCGTGTTCAGCCCGCTCGCCGCCACCTTCAACACGTCGTCGGCGCCGGCGTTGGAGATGTAGAACGTGCCCGAATCCGAGGTCGGCACGATCGCGTCGTCCAGGCCCGAGCTGCCCGCCGGCAGGGTCACGAAGCTGGCGCTCTGCTGCGCCGTGCCGGGGTTGGCGATGATGGTGAGCGAGGCGTCGTGGTCGCTGGTCAGGATCAGCGAGCCGTCGGCCAGCGTCTTGAGCGAGTCTGGGTCGGCCACCGGGAGCGGCTGGTTGATTTCGCCGGTCGCGAGATTGGTGCCGGTATCGCCAAGCCGCACGATGGACGTGAGCGTCAGCGCGCCGCTCGGCGTGGTGCCCTGGTCGAGCCGCGCGATGACGCTGTCGCCGGTGTTGGCCGGGTTGGTGTAGCTCAGATAGACTTGGTTCCCGACGAACGCCGCGTCGTCGAAGCCGCGGGTGGAGTCGGCGCCGTAGACATAGGGCGCGGCATAGTCGAGCGGTCCGCTGACCGCCTGCGTGGTCGGGTCGATCGTGTACAGGTGCGAGTTGCCGTCCTGGTTCTTCAGCGCGAACAGGTCGCCGGTCGCGGGATCGTATTTCAGGCCGTCGATGCTGCCCGGCAGCGAATAGGTGTGCTCGATCTGGCCCGACAGGCTGTACTGCACGATGGTGCTGCTGCCTTGGTTGGGCTTCAGGCCCGTGGCATCGGCGCCGTTGCCGTACTCGCCGAACACCGAATCGCCGCCCAGCGTCACGCTGTCCGGCTGCGTCGCACTCGAAGCCTCGCCGCCCGTGGCGAAGATGCTGGTCTCCTGCACCACCGGCCCGGCGACCGCATCCGGTGTGAAGATCATGCCGTGGCCCTTGCTAAGCCCGCTCACCAGCACCGTCTGCGCGCCGGTCTGCAGATCGACCTGCACGATCTCGGTGCCGACCGAGGCGTAGGCGTCCGAGGTGTTGAGGCTGGAGGAGTGGTACGCCTCGATCTGGTTGGTGCCGGCGTTGGACACATAGAAGGTGCCGGAACTGGCGCTCGGTACGATCACGTCGTCCAGCGACGAGCCGGCCGGCAGGTCGGTCAGGCGCACGAACCGCTCGGACTGCGCCTTGGTGCCGGGATCGCTCACGATGGTGAACGCGTTGTCGCTGCCGCTGCTCAGCACCAGGCTGCCACCGGAGATCGATTTCAGCGAGTCGGGATCGTTCAGCGGGATCGCCTCGCTTTTGCCGGTGGCGATGTTGGTGCCGGTGTCACCTAGGGCCAGCAGGTCGCTCACGGAAAGCGCGCCCAGCGGCATGTTGCCGTTGTCGAGCTGCTGTAGCACCGGGTCGCCGGGATTGGCCGGATTGGTGTAGCTCAGGTAGGCTTGACCGTTGGCGAACGCCACGTCGTCGTAACCGCTGGTGGCGCTGGTCACGCCATAGGACAGCGGCGCGCCCACGGCGCCGGTCGCGGGATCGATCAGGCTCAGTTGCGAGTTGCCGTCCTGGTTGATAAGCGCCCAGACCTGCCCGGTCGCCGGGTCGGTCTTCAGTCCGTCGACCGAGCCCGCGATGGTGTCGCTGCCGAGGGCGGTGCCGTCCGGGGCATAGCGGACGATGGTGCTAGACCCAAACTTTCCGGTGGAGTCGGCGCCATTGCCATACTCGGCCCAGATCGAGCCGTCGAACGTGGTGGTGAGCGAGTCGAGGCCCGAGGTGCCGGACGGCCCGGTCGCGAACACGGACGCCTTGTCGATCGTCGCCATGGGTTTTTCCTTGCATCTGTTGCTGCGGGACGGTCCGGCCCACAGGATGCCTTTGCATCGCCGAACAGATGCGCCTGATAACCACTCAAACCGAAGTCACAGCTCCGACTCCGCAGACAAAACATAAATCTGACCTGCAAGCGTCATCGATCGAGCAAACAGCGGGTCAGAACCCGACCTGATCGCCGCCCTTGAGCGCCAACATCTCGCGCGCGTCCTGCGGCGTCGCGATCTCGTGCCCCAGTTCCTCCAGCACGCGCCGCACCTTGCCCACCTGCTCGGCGTTCGAGGCGGCCAGCCTGCCGCGCCCGATGTACAGGCTGTCCTCCAGCCCGACCCGGACATTCCCGCCCATCATCGCCGCCTGGGTCGCGAACGGCATCTGCCACCGCCCCGCCCCCAGCACCGACCACACGTAATCGTCGCCGAACAGCCGGTCGGCGGTGCGCCGCATGAACAGCAGGTTGTCCCAGTCGGTCCCGATGCCGCCCAGCACGCCGAAGATGGTCTGCACGAAGAACGGCGGCTCGATCAGCTTGCGGTCGACGAAATGCGCCAGGTTGTAGAGGTGCCCGACATCGTAGCACTCGTGCTCGAACCGTGTGCCGTGCTGCTTGCCGACATGCTCCAGGATCCAGGCGATGTCGCTGAACGTGTTGCGGAAGATGTGGTCCTCGGTGTTGCGCAGGTACGGCTCCTCCCACGCGTGCTTCCACGTCCGATGGCGGTCGGCCAACGGGAACAGGCCGAAATTGATCGAGCCCATGTTCAGCGAGCACATCTCCGGCGCCAGCGCCGACGCCGCCGCGACCCGCTCCTCCACGGTCATGTTCATCCCGCCGCCGGTGGTGACGTTGAGCACCGCCCGCGTCGCCTGCTTGATGCGCGGCAGGAACCGCATGAAGGCGGCTGGGTCGGGCGTGGGCCGCCCGTCGGCCGGGTCGCGCGCGTGCAGGTGGATGATCGCGGCCCCTGCCTCCGCCGCCGCGATCGACTGCTCGGCGATCTCGTCCGGCGTCACCGGCAGCGCGCCCGACATGGTGGGCGTGTGGATGGCGCCGGTGATGGCGCAGGAGATGATGGTCTTGCGCGCCCTCACCTCAATGCTGCCAGACGATCTCGGCGGGCGCCGCCGCCAGCGCGTCGCAGCGCCGCCACTCGCCGTTGGCGAGACTGTGCCCGGTCATGCACAGGATGAACCCCCAATGGCTGACCACCACGGTATCGCGCCAGTTGGGCAGCGCCGCCATCTCGGCGCGGAACAGCGCCGCGCGCGCCTGCGTCGCCGCCGCCGGCTCCTCGACCGCCGGCCACCACACCTCGTCGATCCCGGAGAAGTCGAGCGCTGGCCACGCCGACGCCAGCACCGTGCGCGGCGAGCCGACGTCGCAGGTGAAGGCGTAGCGCTCGCGCACCAGCGGATGCACCGTCACCGGCAACCCGAGCCGCCGCGCCAGCGGGGCCGCGGTCTGCAGCGCGCGGGTATACGGCGAAGCGACGATGTGCCGCACACCGCCGCCCGCCAGCGCCTCGGCCGCGCGCTCCGCCTGCTCGTGCCCCAGCGGGGTCAGCTTCGGGTCGACGATGCCGGGGTCGACCCGGGTCGCGGTGAACGCGAGGTTGAACTCGCTCTGGCCGTGGCGCAGCAGGATCATGCCGCCGCATAGCTGTCTGGACGCGCCGGCGCAACGCCCGGCGGCTGCCGTTGTGCGGTGGGTCGCCGCTGCCTATCTCTAGGCGTCCCGACACAAGGTTGTTCGACATGGACGGCGGCTTCCCCATCGACCTGATCCTGTTCGCCATGATCGCCGCTTTCCTGGTGCTCCGGCTGCGCAGCATCCTGGGCCGCCGGCAAGGCTTCGAGCGGACCAACCTGCGCAATGCCGCCGCCGCCCGGCTGATGACAGGCAAGGTGGTCGACGCGGTGGCGGAGCCGGTGGCGCCCAGCCGCGCCCTGCCGGAGGCATCCTCGCCCGCCGGCCAGGCGTTCGCGCGGATGCAGATGGTCGACCGCGGCTTCTCGGCGCAGCGCTTCCTCGACGGCGCCGAAGCGGCGTTCCGCATGATCGTCGACGCCTATGCCGGCGGCGACCGCGTCACCCTGCGACCGTTGCTGAGCGACGAGATGTACCAGGCGTTCGAGGGCGCCATCGCGGCCCGCGCGGCCGCCGGCGAGACCCAGCGCACCGAGATCCGCGCCGTGCAGTCCGCCACCATCACGTCCGCGACGCTGGCCGGCCGGGTGGCCGACATCGCCGTGCGGTTCGTGAGCGACCAGGTCAACATGGTCACTGCGCGCGACGGGGCGCCGGTCACCGGCACCGACGCCGTGACCGAGATCAGCGACGACTGGACGTTCCAGCGCGACCTCGGCCAGCCCGACCCCGCCTGGCGGCTGGTGGCGGCGCGCAGCGCCTGATGCGGCGAGGGCTTCTGGCGCTGGCGCTCCTGGCGCCGGCGTGGCTCTCCGGCTGCGCCCAGCATGGACCGTCGGTCACGGCCGAGCATACCATGCGGCTGCGCCCGGTCGCGTTCTCTGGCCTCCCCGGTTGGTCCAGCGACCATCCGGCGCAAGCGATGCCGGCGCTGCTGGCCGGCTGCGCGGCACTGGCCGCCGCTCCGGATCGCCTGCTGGGCGGCAGCGGCGAGGCGGCGGCACGCGGCGGCACGGCGGCGCGGTGGCTGCCCGCCTGCTCGGCCGCCACAGCGGTTCCGGCCGATGACGACGGCGCGGCCCGTGCCTTCTTCGAGACGCAGTTCCAGCCCTACGCCGTGACCGACTCGGCCGGAGCCTCGCTGTTCACCGGCTATTACGAGCCCGAGGTCAACGGCAGCCGCACTCCGGCCGGCGGCTACGACACGCCGTTGCTGGGTCGTCCGGGCGACCTCGTCCAGGTCGATCTCGGCGCGTTCAGCCCGGACCTGCGGGGCAAGCACGTCACCGGCCGGCTGGAAGGCGGCCAACTGGTTCCGTACTACGATCGCGCCGCGATCGTGGATGGGGCGCTGGCGTCGCGAGGGCTCGAACTGCTCTGGCTGGCCGATCCGGTGGACGCGTTCGTGCTGCAGATCCAGGGCTCCGGCCGCGTCCGGCTGCCCGACGGCCACACCGTGCGCGTCAGCTACGCCGGGCAGAACGGCCGACCGTACGTGCCGCTCGGCCGCGTGCTGGCCGAGCGCGGCGCGATGCCGCTCGCCCAGGTCTCGATGCGGTCGATCCGCGTCTGGCTCGCGGCCCACCCGGACCAGGCGGCTTCGGTCATGGACCGGAACCCGTCATACGTATTCTTCCGCGAGCTGGACGACCTGCACGCCGACCAGGGGCCGCCAGGGGCGCTCGGCGCCTCCCTGACGCCCGGCCGCTCGATCGCCGTGGACGGGCGCTTCATCCCGTTGGGCGCCCCGGTGTTCATCGCCACCACCGATCCGCGCGACAATCGGCCGCTCGACCGCCTGATGCTGGCCCAGGATCTCGGCGGCGCGATCCGCGGCCCGGTGCGCGCCGACATCTTCTGGGGCTGGGACAGCGCGGCCGAGGACCGCGCCGGCCGGATGAACGCGCACGGGATGGATTACCTGCTGCTGCCGCGCGCCGGCCAGACCACTGCCGCCCAGACCACTGCCGCTCGGTGAACTGGCCGCGCTGGGAGGTTGGTGGCCATATGGTGATGCAGGCCGACTGCCTCGCCGCCCTGCCCGCGCTGGCGGCGCAATCGGTCGACGTCGTGGTCACTTCGCCGCCTTACAACATCGGCGTCGCCTATCGCAGCTACCACGACCGCCGGCCGCGCGACGCCTACCTGGCGTGGCTGGCGCAGGTCGGAGACCAGTTGCGCCGAGTGCTGAAGCCGGAGGGCTCGATGTTCCTCAACGTCGGCAGCACCAACAGCGACCCGTGGCTGGCGC
The DNA here is from genome assembly GCA_964250775.1 of uncultured Acetobacteraceae bacterium. Taxonomy (GTDB): domain Bacteria; phylum Pseudomonadota; class Alphaproteobacteria; order Acetobacterales; family Acetobacteraceae; genus CAVRQM01. The sequence continues at coordinate 11,916 of CAXUHK010000099.1, forward strand.
AGGACGTGGCAGGGGCGTTGCGCGAGCACCTGACGCTGCAGAACCACATCGTCTGGGTGAAGTCGCTCAGCGTCGGCGACGACACGCTGGGCCATTTCAAGCCGATCAACAGCCGCCGCTTCGTCAACCAGAACCACGAGGCGATCTTCCATTTCACCCACTCCGGCAGCGTCGCGATCGACCGGCTCGCGGTCGGCGTGCCGTTCAAGGACAAGTCGAACATCGCGCGCTGGGGTCATGGAAGCGACCGCCGCTGCGCCGGCAACGTCTGGTTCATGCCATATGCGACGGTGCGCTCAAAGGCGCAGAAGTTCGACCACCCGGCCGGCTTCCCGGTCGAGCTGCCGCTGCGCTGCCTGACGTTGCACGGCATCGCCAATGCCGTCGTGCTCGACCCGTTCGCCGGCGCCGGCACCACGCTGGTCGCGGCGGCCCGGCTCGGCCACCGTGGCATCGGCATCGAACTGGACCCGCATTACGCCGCCGCCGCCGTGACCCGGCTGCGGGTCGAATGCGGGCCGTCCCTGGCGGACCCGGCGACCACGCCCTAAGTTGTTGGCATGTCAGCCAGCAATCCCCCTCTCACCCGGCCGCGCGTAGCCTTGTTCGTGACCTGCCTGGTCGACCTGCACCGACCGACCGTGGGCTTCGCCGCGATCAAGCTGCTGGAGGATGCCGGTTGCTTGGTCGAGGTGCCGCGCGCGCAGACCTGCTGCGGCCAGCCCGCCTACAACAGCGGCGACCGTGCCACCGCGCGCGACATCGCCGCCGGCATCGTCACGGCGTTCGGCGGCTACGACTACGTGGTGGTGCCCTCGGGAAGCTGCGGCGGCATGATCCGCAGCCACATCCCGCACCTGTTCGACCACGACCCGCTGCTCGGCGCGCGGGCGCGGGCGCTGGGCGAGAAGACCCACGAGCTGGTCAGCTTCCTGACCGACGTGCTGGGCGTGCGGCAGGTCGACGCGGCGCTCGACTGCGCCGCGACCTATCACGACAGTTGCTCCGGCCTGCGCGAGCTGGGCATCAAGCAGCAGCCCCGCCGCCTGCTGGCAGGCGTCGCCGGCCTCAGTCTGACCGAGATGGCCGAGCCCGAGACCTGCTGCGGCTTTGGCGGCACGTTCTGCGTCAAGTATCCCGACATCTCGACCCGCATGGTGTCCGACAAGACCCGCGACATCGCCGCCACCGGCGCCGACACGCTGCTGGCCGGCGATTTGGGCTGCCTACTTAACATGGCCGGCCGGCTGGCCCGCGAAGGCAGTCCGGTTCGGGTGCGCCATGTCGCCGAGGTGCTGGCCGGGATGACCGGCGAGGTGCCCCCGATCGCCGCCGCGACCTGACGGCTACGCCGGGCGCGAGAAGTAGCGCCGCGCCGGCGCGATGAACTCGCTATGCTCCCAGGTCGGGTGCAGCGCCCGCATCCGCCGGTCGAGCACGTCGCCGGACACGTCGGCAGTACGGAACAGCGTCCGTGCCGCTCTCAGGTAATCCCGCACCTCGGTCGCGATCTCCGGGCCACCGAGGTTGCCGTGGCCGGGCACGATCAGCCGCGGCCGCAGCGCCACCATGTCGTCCAACGCCGTCTCCCACCGCGCCACGTCGATGTCGGTCGCCTGGACCATCGGCGGGAAGAACGGGACGATCGGGAACATGCGCTCCTCGATCAGGTCGCCGGAGAACACGATGCGGTCGGCGGGCAGGTGGACGATCTGGTCGCCCGGGCTGTGCGCGGTGCCCCAATTGCGGAACTCCACCGTCCGGCCGCCCAAGTCAAGCGTCGCGCGTGGGCCTTCATAGACCTGGTCGGGTGGGGTGAGCACGACGCCGTCCAGCAGGCTGCGCTGCTCGGGCGGCAGCACGACGGCGCGGAAGCCGTCGCGCAGCGTGGCGCCGGAGCGCGCGAAGTAGTCGCGCTGGGCGGCGTTGTAGTAGATGCGCGCGTCCGGCTTGAACGCCTGCGCGCCGAAGCCGTGCTCGGGATGCGCGTGCGTCACCGTCAGGATGACCTTTCGGCCCGGCGCCAGCTCGCGCGCCAGCTTCATCGCCTTCTCGCCGCTCTCCGGCTCGAACCCGCTGTCGACCACCAGCACGGAATCGCGGCCGACGACGATGCCGATGTTTGGCACCAGGAACACGCGCTTGTCGGGCACCAGGAACACGCCGGGCGCCATCTCGGCCGGGAAGCGGGTGTCGACGATGGGCGGCGGCGCCGCCGGCACGCTGGCGCCCATCGGCGGTGGCTCGGCGGCGCTCGCGGCGACGCTCGGCGCCAAGCCAGCGAGAGCGCCGCAAAGCGACAGCCTGAGCAGGCCGCGCCGGTTGGCGACAGGATCGTGCAACGCCGTGAGAGGCGCCGTCCGCAAGCCGTCCATGCCGCATCTCCTGCCGTTTACCAGGCGGCCAAGGTCCGCTCGGCCGCAGGATGCGTCAAATCGATTTCAGGCATGAGTAGCCATCTGTCATGCTTATGAGCGGCGGATTCATGCTGCCAAGATGGCCTCGGGCGGCCATATGATGCCCACCCACTCGGAGTGCGCCCCGATGCTCGCCACCAGCCCGGCCTTCAAGCGGAACGCCGCCGCCGCCCTGGCCGACCCCGGACTACAGAAGGCGCTGGCCCGCACCCGCCCGCAGTTCCCCGCCAAGCGCGCCGCCGCCGTCGCCGCCCTGCCCGAGTTCGAGCAACTGCGCGACATCGGCCGCGACATCAAGAACCACACCCTTGCCCATCTCGACTTCTACCTGGAGGCCTTCGAGGCCCGCGTGCAGCGCGCCGGCGGCCAGGTGCATTGG
>CAXUHK010000100.1:0-1277 GCA_964250775.1 uncultured Acetobacteraceae bacterium
GGCCCACAGCGCGCCGGCCGGCGGGTAGACGCCGCGCGGGTCGGCCACCGGGACCAGCCGCGGCGCGACCAGGGCAGCGCTGTCCGCGTCCATGAAGTCCATGTTGCCGGACCAGCCGGTCGCCACCACCGCGCGGCCGAGCAGCATCGCCTCGGCCGGCACCAGGCCAAACCCCTCGCTGCGGTGCAGCGACAGCACGATGTCGGCGCAGGCGGTCAGCGCGTGGGCGTCGGCGACGGGCAGCGTCTCGGTCAGCACCCGGATGTTGGGGGCGCCCGCCACCGTGTCGCGCAACAGCGCCATGTCGGCCGGGAAATGCTCGGGGTTGCCGGCCTTGAGCACCAGGATGCGGTCCATGCGCTCGCCGAACGCCGCGCGGTGGGCCGCCACCGCCGCCAGCGGGTTCTTGCGCACGAAGCTCGACGCCAGGTTGAACGACACCAGCACGACCAGCGCCGCTTCCGGCAGGCCGAACGCCGCGCGGTCCAGCGCCGAGGGCTCCGGCGGGCTGAGCGCCACCGGCGCCGGCACCGCGCGGACCTTGACGCCGAAGCGCTCTAGCGGCGCGAACGCCGCCGCGGTGAAGCGCGAGGTGGCCCACACTTCATGCACGAACCGCCGCGCCGCGAGCCAGTCGGGCGGCAGCGTCTGCAACTCCCAGGCCCAGTAGCCGATCACCCGCCGCCGGCGCACCAGCGGGCGCGGCAGGCGCAGCATCGCGAACGGGATCAGCGTCGGGTTGACGTGCAGCAGCAGCGCCGCCGCCGCCGGCAGGTCGCCCGGCAGGACCGCCGGCGGCGCCATGCCGCTTCCGGGCAGCCCGATGTCCATGCGCCAGGTCGCGACGCCGAGTCGTTCCAGCCCCGCGGCGATCACCCTGGCGCTCTCGCCCAGGCCGGACGCCGAGCCCAGTTCGCCCGCCACCACCATGCCGCCGGCGGGCGGCAACGGCGTGCCGCGCGGGCGCGGCATCAGCATCGCCGTGACCCGGCCGATCGCCGCCCGGCGCGGCCCCACCGGCAGCATCCGCCAGGCGCGGTGCAGTGGTCCCGGCGGTTTGCCTGCGGGTTGTTTCATAGTCGTCGGAACCTGCCGCCAACCTCGCGGCCGGGCAAGAGGCGATGCGAGTTTGCGCCGCGGCGGGTGTTCACCGGACGGCCGGGCACGATATACGTTGGCGCATGGTGCCCCAAGACATCGCCGCCATGGCCAACACGACGGAGCTGCTGGCGCGGGGGGGGGGGGGGGGGGGGCGCCGCCCCCCCCCCCCCCGCGCG
>CAXUHK010000100.1:1287-14513 GCA_964250775.1 uncultured Acetobacteraceae bacterium
GTTCGACACCACCAGCCGCCACAGCAACCTGGAGCTGATCGGCTTCGTGCGGGAATGGCTCGATCGCCATGGCGTCAGCGCGCGGGAGAGCCGCAGCACCGACGGCCGCAAGGCCAACCTGCACGCCATGATCGGCCCGCGCATGGCCGGCGGACTGGCGCTGTCCGGGCATGTCGACACGGTGCCGGTCGACGGCCAGGCCTGGGCCTCGGACCCGTTCACGCTGCGCGAGGCGGACGGGCGGCTGTACGGCCGCGGCGCCTGCGACATGAAGGGGTTCGTGGCCAGCATGTTGGCGGCGGTGCCGGCGCTGACCCGACTCGAGTTGGCCCGGCCGCTGCACCTCCTCATCACCTTCGACGAGGAGACCAGCATGGAGGGCGCCCGCCGCCTGATCGAGGCGCTGGGCGAGGACGCGCCGCCGCCGGCGCTGTGCGTGGTGGGCGAGCCGAGCCTGATGGCGCCGGTGGTGGGGCACAAGGGCCGCCTCGCCGCGCACGCCCGGGTGCGCGGCCGCGCCGGCCATTCGAGCGACCCGGCGCGCGGCGTCAACGCCGTCCATGCCGCGGCGCAGGCGATTGCCTGGATCGCGGGCGAAGCCCAGCGCCTCGCGACCGAAGGCCCGTTCGCCGAGGGCTTCGAGCCGGCGCACACCACGCTGCAGGTCGGCACCGTGTCCGGCGGCAGCATCCTCAACATCATCCCCGAGCAGGCCGAGTTCACCGTCGAGTGGCGGCCGGTGCCGGGCGTCGACGCCCGCGCGCTGCTGGACCGGCTGCAGGCCCATTGCGCGGCCGAGATCGAGCCCGCGATGCGCGCGACGGCTCCCGAGTGCGGCTTCACGTTCTCGGTGACGGACTGGGTGCCGGGCATGTCGCTGCCGCCGGAGCACGAGCTCGCGGCGCTGGTGCGGCGGGCGGCGGGATCGAACGGCGCCGGCCATGTCAGCTTCGCGACCGAGGGCGGGCTGTACGAGGCGGCCGGCATCCCCACCATCGTCTGCGGCCCCGGCTCGATCACCGAGGCGCACGCGCCCGACGAGTGGATCGCGCAGAGCCAGCTCGACGCCTGCGACGCCTTCATCGCCCGCTTGGCGCAAAGCTGTGTCGCGTCATGAGCGAGAGCGCGCTCGATGCCGCCGCGATGCCGGCGCTGCCGCAATTCCAGGTCGAGATCGAGCCGCCCGACCTGGCGCGCTGGCGCGCGGGCGACGGTGGCGTGCCCGGCTTCTTCACCCGCGCCGGGGCGGAGCCGGGGCCGCATGTCGGGCTGGTGGCGCTGATGCACGGCAACGAGCTTGGCGGGGCCGTGGTGCTGGCGCGGCTGCTCGCCGCCGGCCTGCGGCCGCTGCGGGGATGCCTCACCATGGGCTTCGCCAACCTCGCGGCGTTCGACCAGTTCGACCGCGCGCAGCCGACCGCCTCGCGTTTCGTCGACGAGGACATGAACCGGCTGTGGGATCCGGCCGTGCTGGACGGCCCGCGCCAGAGCAGCGAGCTGGCCCGCGCCCGCGCCATGCTGCCGCTGATCGAGCGGTTCGACGTGCTGCTCGACCTGCACTCGATGCTGTGGGCGTCGGAGCCGCTGGTATTGAGCGGCATCACCGCCAAGGGCCGCGCGCTGGCGCACGGCCTCGGCGCGCCGTCGCTGGTGGTGTCCGACAGCGGCCACATGAGCGGGCGGCGGCTGATCGACTACGGCCGCTTCGCCGACCCGGGTTCGGGGCCGGTCGCGGCGCTGGTCGAGGCCGGGCAGCATTGGGAGCAGGCCACCATCGATACCACGCGGCAGGCGGTGGCGGGGCTGCTGCGCCATCTCGCCATGGGGGAGGAGCATCCGGCGCTGCCGCCGCCGCCTGCGCCGACGCCGGCGCGGTTCGCCCGGGTGACGCAAGCGGTCACGGCCGGCACCGCGGGGTTCGCCTTCCTGCGTCCGTTCCGCGGCGGCGAGGTGGTGGCGGAGCGCGACACGCTGATCGCGCTCGACGGCGACACCGAGATCCGCACGCCGCACGACGACTGCCTGCTGGTGATGCCGAGCCTGCGCCCGAGCCGCGGCCACACCGCCATCCGCTTGGCGCGGTTCGAGGACTGAGCGGTGCGCAAGGCGCCCGGCGAGCTGCGCAGCGCCCGCTGGTTCGGCCCCGCCGACCTGCGCTCGTTCGGCCATCGCAGCCGCGCCAAGCAGATGGGCTTTGCCGCCGAGGACTGGAGCGGCAAGCCGATCATCGGCATCCTCAACACCTGGTCCGACCTCAACCCTTGCCACCAGCACTTCCGCATCCGCGCCGAGGAGGTGAAGCGCGGCGTTTGGCAGGCGGGCGGCTTCCCGCTGGAGATCCCGACGCTGGCGCTGCCCGAGAACTTCATGAAGCCGACCACGATGCTGTACCGCAACCTGCTGGCGATCGAGGTCGAGGAGATCGCCCGCAGCCAGCCGTTCGACGCGCTGGTGCTGATGTGCGGCTGCGACAAGACGGTGCCGGCGATGCTGATGGGCGCCATCTCCGCCGACCTCCCGTGCGTGGCACTGCCCGCCGGCCCGATGCTGCGCGGCCACACGCAAGGCAAGACGCTGGGCTCCGGCTCGGACAGTTGGAAATACTGGGCCGAGCTGCGCGCCGGCACCATCGCCGAGGCCGACTGGGACGCCGTCGAGGACGGCATCGCCCGTTCCTGGGGCACCTGCATGACCATGGGCACCGCCAGCACCATGACTTCGGCGGTCGAGGCGCTGGGCCTCTGCTTGCCCGGCAGCAGCTCAATCCCGGCGGCGGATTCCAGCCACGCCCGCATGGCCACCGCTTGCGGCCGGCGCATCGTGGCGATGGCCTGGGAGGACGCCCGGCCCGCGACGCTGCTGAGTGTGGCGAGCTTCGACAACGCGGCACGGGTGGCGCTGGCGCTCGGCGGCTCGACCAACACGGTGGTGCATCTGGTCGCGATGGCGCGCCGCGCCGGCATCGGCTTCACGCTCGACCGCTTCGACGAACTCTCGCGCACAACGCCGGTGCTGGCCGACATAAGGCCGGCGGGGCGGTTCCTGATGGAGGATTTCTACTACGCCGGCGGCCTGCGGGCGATGATGGCGCAAATGGGCGACCTGCTCGACCTCGACGCGCCGACGGTGGCCGGCATCACGCTCGGCGAGGGCATCGCGGGCGCGCGGGTGTGGAACGACGAGGTGATCCGGGGACGCGAGGCGCCGCTGCGCGCCGATGCCGGACTCGCGGTGCTGCGCGGCAACCTGGCCCCGGACGGCGCGGTGCTGAAGCACGCCGCCGCCGCACCTGAGCTGCTGCGCCACACCGGCCCCGCCATGGTGTTCGACGACTACGCCGACATGGCGGCGCGCATCGACGATCCCGGCCTCGACGTCACGCCCGATAGCGTGCTGGTGCTGCGCGGTGCCGGGCCGATCGGCGGGCCGGGGATGCCGGAATGGGGGATGCTCCCGATCCCCAGGAAGCTGCTGCGGGCAGGGGTGCGCGACATGGTGCGGATCAGCGACGCCCGCATGTCGGGCACCAGCTACGGCACCTGCGTGCTGCACGTGGCGCCCGAGAGCGCGGTCGGCGGCCCGCTGGCGCTGGTGCGCACCGGCGACGCCATCACGCTCGACGTGCCGGCACGCACGCTGACGCTGGACGTGCCGGCCGTCGAACTCGGTCGCCGCCGGGCTGGCTGGACGCCGCCGCCGCCGCGCTACGCGAGGGGCTTCGGCCTGCTGCACAGCCGCGAGGCGACGCAGGCCAACGAGGGCTGCGACTGGCGGGTGCTGGAGGGCACGACGCCGACCCCGGAGCCGGAGATCCACTGAACCGGCGTCGCGGGCGAGCGTTCTGATGGCGTAACCCGATCAGGTGACGCCATGCGAAGGATCGCCCTGCTGGCCACGCTGCTGTTGCCGACGCTTGCCTTGGCGCAGGCGCCCCAGCCCGGAACCACGAGCGGCGCGGCGCCGCCGTCACGACTGCCGCCGACCACGACGCCGGCTCCGGTGCCGGGCGTGGCGCCGGGCGTCCCCGCCACCGGCAGCGCCTCGGCGGTGCCGGAGCAGATTGCCCCGCCCGGCCTCAGCGCCGGCCCGGCGAACTCGACCCCGCTCAGCTCCACGCCGTCCGGCGACCTGCCGTCGAACCAGAGCCTGCCGTTCGGCCGTAGCGCGCCCGGCGGCGCCGGCAGCGCCACGCCGAACCTGTCGCGATAACGCCTAGCCTGAAGGTGGAATTACGACTGCGCGGCGGGGGAGAGCACGATGCACCCGCCGCGCCCGTGCGACAGGTGCTCGCAAGCCTGCACCGCCGAGTTGCGCGACAGGCCGACCAGCCGGGCGCGGTATAGCGTGCCGTGCGCCTGCCGCACCGGCCCCACCATCGGCTCGGCCTCCGGCCGGCGCGCCTGCATCCGGGCGAGGCCGGCGGCGGAACGGGCCAGGCTCTCGTTGGCGAACGCGCCGACCTGGATCGCCCAGGCGCCCGTGACCGCGCCGCCGCCGCGCTCGGGCAGCGTGTCGGCCATGGCGCGGCCGATCAGGCGGAAGCCGCCGCGCGACCTGGCCGAAGATGCGGGCGGCGGGTACAGCGCCGCGAACCGCTCCGGCGGGGCCGCCGGCGGCGGCAGCGGCAGGCTCGCGGTCTGCACCGCGGTGCGGCCAGTGGCGGGGCCGCGCCGGCCGCGGTTGTCGGCCACCATCATCCCGTAGCCGCGGCGCGGGTAGCGGGGGCCGGCGGGAATGTTGTCGGGCAAGCGGTTCATCGCCAGCATCTGCGCCGGCGCCACCCGCACAGGGTCGATGCCCGCGATGCCCGGCGCGATCATGGCGACGTAGCGGCGCGTCTCGGCGGGCAACCCCCGGTTGCGGGTCAGGTAGTCGTCGAGCCGGCGCGGCCCGGCGTTGTACGCGGCCAGGAAGCCGGGCGAGCCGTACATCTCATACAGTTCGCGGATGTAGGCGGTGCCGGCAAGGATGTTGGCATGGGGGTCGTACGGATCGTTGCCCAGGCCGTAGCGCCCGCGCAGCTCGTCGTAGGTCTCCGGCATCACCTGCATCAGGCCCATCGCGCCCGGCGCCGAGGTGATCAGCGCGCCGTTCTCGTACAGGTGGCCGCCCGATTCGACGCGCATCACGCCGCGCACCCAGGCCTCCGGCACGTCGAACCGCGCCGCCGCCTCGACGACATACGGCCCCCACGGATCCCCCGCCGGGCCGGGTGGGGTGTAATTGGATTGCGCCTTGGCGGCGTACTGCGCCGCCTCCTCGGCGGCGCTCACTTGCGGGCGGTGCGTGGCGCAGGCAGACAGCAACGCCAGCGCCGCGAGCGATGCCGCCAGCCTCATCCAGGCCATCCAGGGACGGAGCGGCGTGGCGCGACGCCGGGAGCGCGAGGACGGGTTCATGCGGTCGGTGGCCTCCGTCGTGGCACGGCCGCGGTCGGCCGGAGGGCACGGCGGCCAGGCGGCCGTCCGTTCAGGGGGACTGTCAATGACGTCCCGTAAGCCTCTATCAAGGAATATGCTTGGAGGCAACAGAACTCGTACGCCGAAACGAAATTGCTGTTTCGCGGCGATTGCGGCGGCCGAATCGGCGGCAATCCGGCGCGCGGGCGGCGCGACTCGGACCTCGCCGACGGCGCGGTTGCGGGCCACTGGCGGATACGATACCTCGACGGCCCATGACCGCTGTCGCACATCCCAGCGACGCGCCCGGCGAGGCGCGTGGCTCCGAAACCCTGGACTTCACCCCCGAAATCGGCGTCGGCGCCCGGAGCCGCATGGCCGGACGCGACCTACGCGAGGCCGCGACGCTGTGGCGCCTGTGCTGGACGCTGTCCTGGCTCGACATCAAGCTGCGCTATCGCGGCTCGGTGCTGGGGCCGTTCTGGCTCACGCTGTCGACTGCGGTGATGGTCGGCGCCATGGGCCTGATCTACTCGACCCTGTTCCACATGGACCTGCACGAGTACCTGCCGTTCCTGGTGCTCAGCATCGTGCTGTGGAACTTCCTGGGGGCGCTCGTGGCCGACGGCTGCACCTGCTACCTGCAGTCGGAGAGCATGATCCGCTCGATGCGGATGCCGTACTCGCTGTACGCGGCGCGGGTCGTGCTGCGCAACGTGCTGGTGCTGGGCCACAACCTCATCGTCATCGTGGCGGTCTACGCCTTGCTGAAGATCTGGCCGGGCGGCCGGCTCGTGCTGGCGTTGCCGGCGTTCGGGCTGTGGCTGGTGGACGGGTTCGCCGCATCGATCCTGCTGGGCGCGCTGTGCGCCCGCTTCCGCGACATCCCGCCGATCGTGGCAAGCGTCATCCAGATGGCGTTCTTCGTGACCCCGGTGATCTGGAAGCCGCAACTCGTGGGCGCCGCGCGGCAGGCGCTGTTGCCGTGGAACCCGTTCTTCTCGCTGCTGGAGATCGTGCGCGCGCCGATGCTCGGCGAACTACCCAGCGTGGTGGTATATCTTTCGGCGTTCGGCTACTCGGCGCTGCTGTGCCTCGCGGCGTGGCTGCTGTTCGCCAGGGTGCGCGGCCGGATCGCGTTCTGGGTCTGAGCGGCATGGCGAGCTCGCCCGCCTCGGTCGAAGTGACCGGGCTCAGCGTCGACTTCCCGCTGTATCACGGCACGGCGCGCAGCCTGAAGAAGACCGTGTTCTCGTCGCTCTCGGGGCGCATGTCCGAGGACGGCAAGAACCGCGTCGTGGTCGAGGCGCTGCGCGACGTCAACTTCCGCCTGCGGCCGGGCGACCGGCTCGGGCTGATCGGCGGCAACGGCGCCGGCAAGACGACGCTGCTGCGCACCTTGGCGGGGATCTACGAGCCGGTGAGCGGCCGGGTGCGGGTGCAAGGCAGCCTGAACGCGCTGCTCGACCCCAACCTCGGCATGAACCCGGAGCTCACCGGGCGCGAGAACATCATGCTGCGCGGGCTGTACAACGGCCTCGACGCCGCCGCCATCGCGCGGCTCGAGGAGGACGTCCGCCAATTCGCCATGCTCGACCAGTTCATGGACCTGCCGGTGCGCATCTTCAGCTCCGGCATGGTGGTGCGGCTGGGTTTCGCGCTGGCCACCGCGATCCGGCCGCAGGTGCTGCTGATGGACGAGTGGTTCCTGGCCGGCGACGCGGCGTTCATGGAAAAGGCGCGCGAGCGGCTGGAGGACATGGTGCGCGGCGCCGAGATCCTGGTGCTGTCGACGCACTCCCCGGCGGTGATCCTGGACTGGTGCTCGCGGGTGATCTGGATGGACCAGGGCCGCGTGCGCGACGACGGGGCGGCGCGCGAGGTGGTGCATCGCTACCTGGGCCTGCCGCTCCCGGACGCGCCCGCCGCGGAGGCCGCCGCCTGACGGTCGGCGGCGAACCTACGGCAGCCGCAACACTCGGCCCATGGCATCCGCAGGGTCGTGCGTCACCAACAGCAGCGGCAAGGTTCGCGCCTGTGCCGCACGCTGTACCCATGATCGGAACCGCTGCCGCAAAGCGGCGTCGAGCGAGCTGAACGGCTCGTCGAGCAGCAGCGCCCGCGGCTGCGACAGCAGCACCCGCATCAGCGCCACCCGCGCCCGCTGCCCGCCCGACAGCGTAGTCGGGTCACGCCGCTCGATGCCCGGCAGCTCCGCCTCGCGCAGCGCCGCCGCGACCGCCGCGAGCCGTGCCGGGCCCCGGACGCTGGGCGCCAAGCCGAACAGCAGGTTGCCGCCCACGCTCATGTGCGGGAACAACAGGTCGTCCTGGAACAGGATGCCAATGCGGCGGCGGTGCGGCGGCAGAAACGTCACCGCCGCCTCGCCCAACCAGACCTCGCCCTCGCCGGTCAGGCCACGCGGCAGGGTGCCACAGGCATAGGCCAGCAGGCTCGACTTGCCGACGCCGCTCGGCCCCATCAGCGTCACCGCCTCGCCGGCCGCGACCCGCAGGGACAGGTCGCTCACCAGGATGCGCGAGCCGGCGCGCAGCGTCACCCGATCCAGCCGCAGCGTCACGCGGCGATGGCCAATCCGCCACGCCGGCGGGCGCGCCAGGACGGCAGCGCCACGGCAAGCGCGAACACCAGCAGCGGCAGCCCAGCCTGTGCCAGCGCCGCCGCCGCCAGTCCGCGCCGGTCGCCGCCAGAGGCCAATGTCACCGCCTGCGTGGTCAGCGTCGCGACCCGCCCGCCGCCGGCGAACAGCGTCGGCAGATACAGCCCAGCCGACACCGCGAAACCGACCGCCGCCGCGGCGAGCAGCGGGCGCGCCAGCAGCGGCAGCGTCACCCGCCACAGCACGCGCCACGGCGACGCGCCGAGCGAGGCGGCGCTGCGGCCGTAACGCGGGTCGAGCGCCTGAAACGGCCGGTCCAGGGACAGCGCCACGTATGGCAGCACGAACACCAGATGCGCCCAGACCAGCGCGACCGCGCCACCGTCCAGCCGCAGCCGCGCCAGCAACGTCTGGAAGCCGAACAGGAACGCGGTCTGTGGCACCAGCAACGGCAGGTACAGCGCCGTCGGCGGCACTCGGCCGTGGCGCAGGCCGGCGGCCGCCAGCAGCAGCGCCAACGTCGTGGCGGCGGCGCCGATCCACAGGGTCGCGACGGCGGCGTCGCCCAGGCCGCTCCAGCGTTCGAGCACGGCCCCGGCGCGCCATCCGCTCGGCAGCGCGTCCGGAAAGCGCCAGCTCGCCGCGCCGGCCCACAACGCCAGCACGGCGAGGCTGCCCACACCCATCGCCGCCGTCGCCGCTCCCGCCGCCAGCGCGGGCAGGTCGGCGCCGGCGCCGCCACGCCGGCCAGACCGCCGCGTCCCCCGCGCAAGTCGACGCACGACCAACTCCACGCCGCACAACGCGGCACAGCACGCCGCCACCAGCGCCGCCAGCAGCACCGCTCCGGCGCATCCGGGGTACCAGCGCGCCAGGTCGGGGTCGTCGAACCAACGCAGCACCTGCACCGCGAGCGGCGGCGGCGTGCCCGGCCCCAGCACCAGCGCCACATCGACCACCGACAGCGAGAATGCCAGAACCGCAAGCACCGGGAGCCGCATTTGCGGCCAGAGCCGCGGCCACACCACCAGCAGCCAAGCCCGCCACGGCGCGTAGCCGAGCGCGGCCGCGACCCGCAGCGACGCCGCCGGGTTCACCTGCGCCAGTGCCGCGAACAGCATCAGCAAAAGGTACGGCGTCTCCTTCAGCCATAGGCCGAGCACCAGCGCCAATCCCCAGCGGTCGTGGACGAGGGCGACGTCGGGCGGCGCGGTCCAGCCGGTCAGGCCGGGCGAGAGCAGGCGCGCCACCCAGCCGCTCGGCGCCGCCAGGAACGCGAAACCGATCGCCAGCGCCGCGTGCGGCGTCGCCAGCACCGGCACGATCGCCGCCTGCGCCAGGCGCGACACCCGCACCCGGCGGGCCGTCACCGCGATCGCGACGGCGGTGAGCAGGGACAACGCGGTTGCGGCGATGCCGGTGCGCAAGGTCAGCGCCAGGCTGGCGGGCAGGCCCGGCCATGCCCAGAGCGCCCGCCACGGATCGAGCGAGACATGGGTGCCGCCAAGTGTCGGCAGGATGCCGAACGCCGGCAGCAGGGTGGCCAGCAGGCCGCTCGCGACCGGCAGCAACAACACGGCCAGCAGCAGCGCCCTCAGCGCCAAGCCTTCAACGCCGAGCCTTCAACGAAGCACCCGCCGCTCCCAGTCGGCGGCCAGCCGCGTCATCCAGCTTGGATGCGGCTCCTGGCGCGGCGCGCCCAGTTCGGCGGCGGTGAGCAGGCCCGGTGGATGCGGCGGCGCCTCGAAGCGGGCGCGGTCGGCGGGCGGCAGCCGGCCCAGCGCCAGGACCGTGGGGCTGCCGAGCTGGCGCGGGTCCGCCGCGTACGCCTGCGCCTCGGGTGAGAGTAGGAAATCGGCCAGCAGCAACGCCGCGTCGCGGTGCGCGGCGTTGAACGGGATCGCCACGAAGCTGCAATTGCCCAGCGTGCCGCCGTCCAGCACATAGGCGCGCGCGGTCGCCGGCAGCGTGCCGCGGGCGATCCCGCCGGCCGCCTCGGCCGGATCGAACGAGGGATACAGGTCGATCTCGCCGTCGCCGAACAGGCTGGCCTGCGCCGGGCCGCTGGCCGGGAAGTCGCGCCCGCCATGCCATAGGTTCGGCCGAGTCGCGTCGTACCAGGTCCAGAGCGGCGCCGTGGCGGCGATATAGGCGGCATCGTCCGCCGGCCGGCGCAGCGCCGCCGCGTCCGCTGCCAGTTCGAGCAGCGCCTGCTTCAGGAAGGTGGCGCCCATGAAGTCCGTGGCGGTCGGGTGCGTGAGGCGCCCGCGATGCGCCGCCGCGTAGTCGCGCATCGCCGTCATGCTGCGCGGCGGTTGCGGCAGCCGGGCCGCGTCGTGCACGAACACCAGTTGCGCGGTCCGCCACGGCACCTCCATGCCGTCGGTCGGCACGGTGAAGTCGGTGACGGTCGCCGGGTTGCCGGCGCGGTCGACCAGCGCCGCGTTCGGCAGGCGGTCGAGCACCGAGCCGAACAGCAGGCCGGCCTGGCGCATCGCCAGGAAGTTGGGGCCGTTGATCCACACCAGGTCGACCGAGCCGCCGTGGCCGCGCCCGGCCGCCTTCTCCGCCACGACGCGCGCGACCGCCTCGGCGGTATCGGTCAACCGCACGTGGCGCACCGTGACGCCGTAGAGCGCCCGCATCCGCGTGTCGGCCCAGGCGATGAAGGCGTTGGTGCGCTCGTCGCCGCCCCAGGCGTTGAAGTAGACCGTCTGGCCGTGGCCGCGCGCCCGCACGCCGTCCCAGTCCGCGTTATCCGCCCGGGCGGCCAACGGCGCGGCAACGGCGGCCAGCAGCATGGCGCGACGGCGGATCATGCGGTGACCTCCTTGCGGGCCAGCCGTCGCTCGCGGATCGCCGCGAGGATGGGGCCGAGCACCTCGGCGTGGAAGGCGTCGCAGCCGACGCACAAATTGGCGTAGGGCGCGCCCTGGGGCGTCAGCGTGTGCGAACGCTCGCGGAACGCCGCCTCGCTCCAGCCATGCGCCAGTCCCATCGCGTCCGGCGCGCCGCGGTTGATCGCCGCCAGCGCCGGCTCGTGGCGCAGGCTGTCGAGGATGTCGAGCAGCCGTTCCTCGGCCAGGTTGCCGAGTGCCGCCCCGGTCTTGACGCAGCACGGGTAGACCGACCCGTCCGGCTCGATCGACACCTCGGAGCCGGCCTGGCCGTGATCCAGGAAACCCTTGCCGCCGGACCACTGGGCGCAGAAATTGTCCGCGAGCGTCGCGGTCGACAGGCCGTTGCGCCAGGCGCGGCCACGCGGCCACAACTTGCCGATCCACATGTCGGACGTGGCGCCGAAGAAGCTGTACACCGGCCCGTCCTCCTCGTTCCAGGCGCGCACCGGGGCGGCATGGCCGGAGCGCCGCATCCCGGCGGCGTCGAACATCGCATCCAACGTCCGGATCAGCGCCGCCTGACGCTCCGCGCCCTGGTGCCCGACATGGAAGTCGTCGATCCCGGCCACCGAGATCATCCACACGCCGCGTGCCAGCAGGTCGGCGACGATCGCGGGCGTCACCAGGTCGCCGGTGGTCTGCACCACGATCCGCACGCCGCCGACGTTGCGGTAGCGGCGTCGCAGCGCCTCGATCACCTGGTAGGTGACAGGCTCGCGCACCGCGTCCAGCAACGCCTCGCCGCCCGAGAGCACGATGCGCCCGACCCGTGTCACGTCGCCGTCGCGATAGGTCATGCGCGGCGGCAGGTTGTCGATCACCCGTCGGGTGTTGGTCCGCGCCTGCGTCACCACCGCCTCCAACTCGGAGCGGACATAGGGGCGGAAGCGGGCCTCGTAGCAGTGCCGGCAGGCGCGATGGCAGGCCCACGCCATCACCCAATAGATCGACTCCATCGTCGCCCCATACTTCAGCCGCGTACCGCCGCGATCTCGTAGGATAGGCTATGGAGGCAATTGCCGGGAGTTGCAAAATGACCTGCCCATGTGTTCGGGCTTGTCCTACAAGCACGCTCCCGCAGCGTTCGAGGAACCACCATGAACCAGTTGATTTCCGCGGTCACGGCGATGGGCCTGCTAGCGTCCAGCGCGGCCCAGGCGCAGGTGCGATGCACCGTGCCGGAAGACCAGGCGGCGTTCGAGATCGGTGCGCTGAAAAGCGAGATGACCGTGCTGGCCACGAGTTGCCCTGGCGCCGACAAGCAGTACAACGCCTTCATCGAGCGCTACCGTCCGCAACTCCTGTCGAGCGACGCGGCGGTGAACGCCTGGTTCAAGCACACCTACGGCCGCAACGCGCAGCACCAGTACGACGCCTACATCACCACGCTGATCAACGCGCAGTCACAGGTCGGCTTGCGGCAGGGGACCAACTTCTGCCCGCACACCGACATGATCTTCGACGAGGCGATGGGGCTGCGCGACGGCTCGGCACTGCCGCAATACGCCGCCGGCAAGGACGTGCTGCCGTCCGACGTCGGCGCTTGCCAAGCGCCGGTGGTGTCGGTCAAGGTACGCGCGCGCCGGGCGGCGGCAAAACACAAGTAGGCGGTGGCAACTACTTCTTCGCCCGCACCTTGCGCAACGGTTTCTTGGGCGTGGACTTGGCCACCGGCGGGACCACGGCTGGTGGCGGCTCGGGAGGTGCCGCGACCGAGGCGGCGACCCGGACCGTCGCGTCGCCAGGGATCAGCGTCACCACGAAGGCATCGCTGCCGCCGAAGCGCTGCTCGGGCGTGTAATCGATCCTGGTGTCGTCGCCGACGGAGTGGACATAGACCTTGCCGTGCTCCGCGCGGGTGGTGAGCAGGCCGGCGGTAAACGGAGCCGGGCCACCCTGGTGTACGGCCAGGGCGCACCAGCCGCCGTCGTTCGCAAGCGTCATGGTCGCGGAGGATGGCTGTCCCGCGGTCAGAGCCGGAGCGAGCGGTGACACCGTGCAGGTATGGGCGGCGCCGGTCTGGTCGATCGCATAGACCGGCAGCGGCGTGTGCGCCGGAGGCCGCTGGACGCAGCCCTGGAGCACGACCGCGGCGCCCAGGCTGGCGAGAAACAGCCTTGGGCCTGCGCGACGCGCTGGGACAGGGTGGTTTGTTATGCTCAAGATTCTCATCCTCGTCATTCCGAGCGCGCGGACTACACTGCGCGGCGCGTCAAGGCGAGGGCCATTTCGTAGCCGTTGCGGCAACCTGAGCCATGGCTGGAGTGGTTTTGGTGTGTATGGTTGCGGGGACAGGATTTGAACCTG